>JBFWSL010000270.1:0-4551 GCA_050248375.1 Hyphomicrobiales bacterium
TTCCCGACAAGCCGAAATACGGCCGCGCGGGCTTCCCGCACATCCTGCGCGAGGTGGCGCGCATCTTCCGCGAGGAACCCGACAAGATCTCCCACAACCCGGCCGCGCTCGCGGACGCCCTCCCGCCCAGGCCCGGACCGCAGGCGCAGGGACAGATCACCGAAGGCCTGCTCGCCGACGCGGCGCGCCGGCTGACCGGGCTGTTCGACAGCGTGCATGGCGGGCCGCAGGGCGCGCCGAAGTTTCCGCAGTCGCCGCTGCTCGACTTCCTCTGGCGCGCGGCAATCCGCTATGGCGACGCGAACGCCCGCGACGCGGTGCTGCTGACGCTCACCCATATCTGCCAGGGGGGCATCTACGACCACCTGCGGGGCGGCTTCGCGCGCTACAGCGTCGACGCGGAATGGCTGGTGCCGCATTTCGAGAAGATGCTCTACGACAACGCCCAGCTCATCGACGCGCTCACCGAGGCGTGGCGGGAGACGCGCGACCCGCTGTTCGCCCAGCGGGTGACCGAGTCAGTCGACTGGCTGATGGCGGAGATGCGCCTGCCTGACGGCGGCTTCGCCTCCTCGCTCGACGCCGACAGCGAAGGCGAGGAAGGCAAGTTCTACGTCTGGTCGCTGGCGGAAGTCCGCGAGGTCCTCGGCGAGCAGGACGCCGGCTTCCTCGCGGCGGTCTACGACATCACCGAAGGCGGCAACTTCGAGGGCCACAACATTCCCAACCGGCTCGGCGCGCTCGGACCGCTCGATGACACCGACGAAAAAAGGCTGAAGCTGCTGCGCGGGAAACTGCTCGCGCGCAGGGATGGACGCATCCGCCCAGGCTTCGACGACAAGGTGCTCGCCGACTGGAACGGCCTCGCCATCGCCGCTCTGGCGAAGGCCGGATTCGTGTTCGGCCGCAGCGACTGGATCAGGACGGCGGAGGCGGCATATGCTTTCGTCCGTACACGGATGATTGGAAACGGCCGGCTGCTGCATGCCTGGCGCGAGGGCCAGGCCCATGCGCCGGCAACCGCGTCCGACTACGCCAACATGATCCGCGCCGCGCTGGAACTGATCGGCGCCGGAGCCGGCGGCGACATGCTCGCGGACGCGGTCTCCTGGACCGATACCCTCGATGCCCGTTACTGGTCGGGCGAGCTCGGCGGCTACTGCCTGACCGCGGACGATACTTCCGACCTGATCGTGCGGCCCTTCTCCGGCCATGACGAGGCCACGCCCAACGCCAACGGCGTCATGCTGTCCAACCTTGCCCGGCTGCATTCGATCACGGGCGACGAACGCTACCGCCAGCGCGGCGACGCCCTGCTCGCGGCATTCACCGGAGGGATGGCGCAGAATCTCTACGGCCATTGTTCATTGCTGTCGGGAGCGATGGACCTGATCGCGCCGCGACACATCGTTATCGCGGGCGAGAAGGACGGGCGCGGCCAACTCGGCACGGCGCTGCGGGATCTCTCCCTGCCGGGAGCCCAGGTGCAGTTCCTCTCGCCGCGGGACAAGGTGCCCGACTCTTCCCCGGCCGCAGGCAAGCTGGCGTCGGCATCGCAGGCAGCGGCGGCCTTTGTCTGCGTGGGACCGGTCTGCGCTCCGCCGGCGCTCACATCAGATCAGTTGCGGGACTGCCTGAAGGAATGGCGGCAAGCCAAGCCTGCCTCTTCAGCCTGACCGCGCCCCGGCGATAAATTCCGACAGGCGCTTCACCTGAATGCCCGCCGAATCGAAATTGCCCGGCGACAGCCAGCCCTCGAAGGCGCGCTTCAGCGCCGGCCATTCCGAATCGACAATCGAGAACCAGGCGGTGTCGCGGCTCCTGCCGCGCACGACCATGTGCTGGCGGAACAGGCCCTCGAAGCGGAATCCGAGCCGCTCGGCGGCCCTGCGGGACGGCCAGTTCAGGCTGTCGCATTTCCACTCGTAGCGCCGGTATCCAAGCTCGTCGAAGGCGCGGGCCATCATCAGGTACATGGCTTCCGTGGCGACCGTGCCGCGCTTCAGCTCCGGCGCGTAGCGGATGTTGCCGACCTCGATGACGCCGTTCGCCGGGTCGATGCGCATATAGGAGGCGACACCGACCGCTTTTCCGGAGCGCAGATCGACGATGGCGTGAAACAACGGGTCGTCCCTGGCCGACACGTCGCGGACCCATCGGCCGTAGTCCTCCAGCCGATCGAAGGGACCGTAGGCAGAATACATCCACTGATCGAAATCCCCGGAGTTGGCCGCGAAGAGGTCTTCAGCGTGACGCGGGCCGAGCGGCTCCACGCGGCACAACCGTCCCTGAAGCGGCTTGCGGGGAGGCAGCGGACGCGCCGTCCAGCCCGCGACTTCGGGGCCGGCCGACAACGGCCCGGAGGGTTCGTGACCGTGCGGCAAAGGGCCGCCTCAGGTATTCATGCTGTCGAAGAACTCGCCGTTGTTCTTGGTCTGCTTGAGCTTGTCGAGCAGGAACTCGATGGCGTCCATGGTGCCCATCGGGTTGAGGATGCGGCGCATGACATACATTTTCTTGAGCTGGTCCGGCTTGACCAGGAGCTCTTCCTTGCGGGTGCCGGAACGGGCGATGTCAATGGCCGGGAACACCCGCTTGTCGGCGACCTTGCGGTCCAGAATGATTTCCGAGTTACCGGTGCCCTTGAACTCCTCGAAGATCACCTCGTCCATGCGGCTGCCGGTATCGATCAGCGCCGTGGCGATGATGGTCAGGCTGCCGCCCTCCTCGATGTTGCGGGCGGCGCCGAAGAAGCGCTTGGGGCGCTGCAGGGCGTTGGCGTCCACGCCGCCGGTGAGCACCTTGCCCGAGGACGGCACCACGGTGTTATAGGCACGTCCCAGGCGGGTGATCGAATCGAGCAGGATGACCACGTCGCGCTTGTGCTCCACCAGCCGCTTGGCCTTCTCGATGACCATCTCGGCCACTTGCACATGGCGCGAAGCCGGCTCGTCGAAGGTGGAGGAGATCACCTCGCCGTTCACCGAACGCTGCATGTCGGTCACCTCTTCCGGCCGCTCGTCGATGAGCAGCACGATGAGATAGCATTCGGGGTGATTGGTGGTGATGGAATGGGCGATGTTCTGCAGGATCATCGTCTTGCCGGTGCGCGGCGGCGCCACGATGAGGCCGCGCTGGCCCTTGCCGATGGGCGCCACGATGTCGATGACGCGGGCGCTGAAATCCTTCTTCTCCGGATTCGGAATCTCGAGCTGCAGCCATTCGTCCGGATAAAGCGGCGTCAGGTTGTCGAAGTGAATCTTGTGACGCATCTTCTCCGGATCGTCGAAATTGATCCGGTTGACCTTGAGCAGGGCGAAATAGCGCTCGCCGTCCTTGGGCGAGCGGATCTGACCCTCGACCGTGTCGCCCGTGCGCAGCGCGAAGCGGCGGATCTGGCTCGGGCTCACATAGATGTCGTCGGGGCCGGGCAGGTAGTTGGCGTCGGGTGAACGCAGGAAGCCGAAGCCGTCCTGAAGGATCTCCACCACGCCGGTACCGGTGATCTCCACGTCGCGCGCGGCGAGCTGCTTCAGGATGGCGAACATCAGCTCCTGCTTGCGCATGGCGCTGGCGTTCTCCACGTCGACCTCTTCCGCGAAGCTCAACAGCTCCGTGGGAGACTTCATCTTAAGGTCCTGAAGTTTCATTTCCTGCATTTCGTACCGTGCGCCGAAGCTGATTGTGTGGGGATATCCGGGGGATGAGCGGCCGCGCGCCGCATCCTGCCAGAATGTGTGAGGCCTTGGATGGCATCCCGGGCCGAATGCGGTTCGGAAATTCCGGGTCGCGGAAAGGTTCAGAACAGATTTGACCGGTGGGATCCGGTCCGCCGATTCGAGGCCGGACCAAGTCGAAGCGGGGTCAATATATCAAAAGATATCGCCGAGCGGAAGGGACCTTTGGCGATCAGAATGGCCGCAGAACGACCAGGAGCACGATGCCGGCCATGAGCAGCGTCGGCACTTCGTTCGCCATCCTGTAAAAGCGCGCGTCCCGGGCGTTGGCGTCGCGCTCGAAGTCCCGGCGCCAGCGCGCCAGCAGCATGTGAAATCCCGTCAGCAGCACGACCAGCGTCAACTTGGCGTGAAACCATCCGTCCGCGGCCATGTCCACGACGCCGAAACCGAAGGCGAGCCACAGACCCAGGACCCAGGCAACGATCATGGCCGGGTTCATGATCGCGCGCAGCAACCGCCGCTCCATGACCTTGAAGGTCTCCGACATCTCGGAACCCGCTTTCGCGCCCGCGTGATAGACGAAGAGCCGGGGCAGGTAGAACAGACCCGCCAGCCAGGCGATGACCGCCATGATGTGAAACGCCTTCACCCAGAGATAAAGCATCAGCGGTATCCTCGAACGATCTCGACCAGACGGGCGACGTTCTCCACCGGCGTCTGCGGCACGATACCGTGACCCAGGTTGAAAACGAACGGTCCCGAGCCGAGCATGGCCAGAATCTCTCCTACCCGCGTCTCCAGGGCCTCCCCGCCCGCCACCAGCAGCAACGGGTCCAGATTGCCCTGCACGGCCGATACGGTCTGCAACCGG
>JBFWSL010000271.1:0-4481 GCA_050248375.1 Hyphomicrobiales bacterium
CATCATCCGGCCAGGTGGAATCGCTTGGCCGATAAGATGATGCGCCAGATCAATAGCTTGAGCATGATCTTATCGGAAAAGTGGTATCCACTTTTCCGGATCATGTTCTAGATGCAGCGGCCGCCGTCCACTTCCAGGCACACGCCCGTCAGGAATTCGGCCTCGCCGCAGCACAGGAACAGCGCCGCGTCGGCGATATCCTTGGGACGGCTCATGCGCCCCAGCGGAATGGTGGAGACGAACTTCGCCCTCAGCTCCGGTGTGTCGGCGCCGCCCATGAACTCGCTGAGCAGCCCCGTCTCGCCGATCACCGGATTGATCGCGCAGACGCGAATCTTCTCAGGCGCAAGTTCCGCTGCCATGGATCGCGTCAGGGTGATCGCCGCGCCCTTGGAGCCGTTGTACCAGGTAAGGCCCGGCCGCGGCCGCACGCCGGCGGTGGAAGCGATGTTGAGGATCACCCCGCCGCCGCGCTTCTTCATCTCCGGCACGCCGGACCTGGCCGAATGGAACAGGCTCTTCACGTTGACCGCGTAGATGCGGTCGAATTCCTCCTCGGTGACGTCCAGCATCGGCTTGTTGCGATGGGTCCACCCGGCGTTGTTGACCAGGATGTCGAGCCCGCCGAAAGCCTTCACCGCGGCATCGACCATAGCCTGCGCCCCTTCGGCCCTGGAGACATCCGCCTTGACGAATGTTGCCGCGGGCAGCGACGCCGCGACCGCCTTTCCGGCGGCCTCGTTGATGTCGGCCACCACCACCCGCGCACCCTCCTCCGCGAAGCGCCGCGCGATACCTTCGCCGAAGCCCGACGCGGCGCCGGTGACGATGGCCACGCGGCCTTCGAGCCTTTTGCTCATGTCAGAGCGGGTGACGGGTCAGACCGGGCGGGAGCCGAAGGCCTCCGGTGCAATCCGGCGCGCCAGCGCATGGCAGCCGAACAGCACCACCGACCAGAACACGGTGCCCGCCAGCAGGTTCTTGAAGAAAGGCAGCGCCGCGGTGAAGCAGGCGGCAAGGCCTTCCACGGTATGCGGATAGGCGTGTCCTCCGGCGCCGAAGGCCCAGACGCCCAGGTTGGAAAGCAGGAAGAAGCCGAGCGCGCCGCCCAGACTGGCCGCGCCCACCGAGAACAGCGAGGCGCCGTTGCGGAAGCTGAAGCGTCCGATGGCGACCGCCAGCAACGTGCCCGCGATCACGGCTCCAACCACGCCGGGCTCGTAGAAGCCAAGCACAAGGTTGGAAAGCAGCAACACCGCCACCGGTACGATCCAGGCGGCCATATGGCCCCGGAACAGGAACGCTCCGAAGACGGCGACCGCCACCAGCGGCGTGAAATTCGGCGCATGCGGCAGCAGCCGTCCGCCGACGCCGAGCACCAGGAGAAAGATCGCCGCTGCGGTGATGGCGGCAGGCGTGAGGCGGCTTTCGGAGAACATGGTCATGAATCCTGGAAGTTGACTGTCCGGCTCGCACCATAAGCCTATCGGCCCCCTGAATCCAGCCGTTCCGCCTGCTCCGGAGCGCGGTTCCGCCCCGATTTACAAGCATGGGGGGAGCCGATAGGGTTCGCGCCAGCGGCAGCCAGCAGGGCCCGCGAGATCATGGATATCATCGAAAAGTTCATAAGCGATCTGAGGGGCCGCGGTCTGCGGGTGGTCCTGCCCGAGGGGGCGGAAGACCGCATCCTGCGCGCCGCGCGCCGCATCTCCGACGAGGCCATCGCCACACCGGTGCTGCTGGGCGACCGGCCGGCCATAGAGGCCGCCGCCGGCGAGGCGGGCGTGGCCCTGCGCGGCATGGAGATACGCGACCCGGAGACCGACGCCGAGGTGGCGCCCTTCGCCGCGGCCCTGGCGGGCGAGCGGGAAAAGATGACGCCGCAGATGGCGGAACGGCTGGTGCAGAAGCCGCTCTACTTCGGCGCCATGATGGTGCGCGAGGGCCGCGCCGACGCCATGGTCGCCGGCGTCTCCATCCCCACCCGGCGGGTCATCGAGGCCGCCATGATGACCGTTGGGCTGGCCGACGGCGTCCGCACGCCCTCGAGCTTCTTCCTGATGATCGTACCCAATTTTCTCGGCCAGGGACCCAAGCCCTTCCTGTTCGCGGACTGCGGCTTCAACGTGGACCCGACTGCCGAGGAGCTGGCCGACATCGCCCTTGTTTCGGCAGCCAGCGCGGGTCCCCTGCTGCCCGAACCGCCCCGGGTCGCCATGCTGTCCTTCTCCACCCGTGGCAGCGCCAGCCATCCGCGCGTGGAAAAGGTCACTCGCGCCCTCGCGCTTGCCCGCGAGCGCGCACCGGACCTGCTCATCGATGGCGAGTTCCAAGTGGATGCGGCGCTGACCCCGGCGGTCGCCGCCACCAAGGTCAGGGAGCCGAGCCGCGTGGCCGGCCGCGCCAATATACTCATCTTCCCGGACCTCGATTCCGGCAATATCGGCTACAAGCTCACCCAGTACATGGCCGGAGCGCGGGCGATCGGCCCTATCCTGCAAGGCTTCCGCAAGCCGGTTTGCGACCTGTCGCGCGGCGCCATGGTCGAGGACATCATCGCGGCGGCCGTGATCGGCCTCACCCGCGCCAGGGCTAGAGCATGATCTTACCGGCCAAGCGATTCCACTTGGCCGGATGATGCGCTAGGGTCCCTACTCAATCCAGGGTCCGTCAGCCGCCGGAAGCGCGCTGCATGGCGGCGGCGAGCGCCAGCGAGGCGAGACGGGCCTGGGGCGGATCGGCCCGCGAGGTGAGCAGAACGGGCACCCTGGCCCCCAGCACGATGCCCGCCGCGCAGGCATCCATGAACTGCACCATCATCTTGAACAGCGCGTTGCCGCACACGATCTCGGGCACGACGAGCACATCCGCCTTGCCCGCCACCGGCAAGGACACGCCCTTGATGCGGGCGGCCTCCTCCGACACGGCCAGATCGAAGGCGAGCGGGCCATAGACGTCCGCGCCCTCGACCGCGTCCTTCGCCCATCCGGTAAGCTGAACCGCCTCGGTGCTGGAGGGAATGCGCGGTGACGGCTCTTCGGTCGCCGACAGCAGCGCCACCTGCGGCCGGGCGATCCCCACGGCATGGGCGAGCGCCACGGCATTGGCGATGATGGACTTCTTCATTTCCACGTCCGGCGCCGGATTGAGCGCGCCGTCGGTGATGAGCAGCGGCTTCTCCCGCGCCGGCGCCGACATGTGGAAGACATGCGTGAGCGGCCTGCCAAGCCTGAGATTGGCGTCGCGCGACAGCACGGCGCGCATGAATACGTCCGTATGCACCTGTCCCTTGAGCAGGGCGGCCGCCTCGCCGCGTCCGGTGGCCAGCGCGGCTTCGCGGGCGGCGCTCTCCTCGTCGCTCGCGGCCACCGAGTCATAGGCGGAGATATCGAAGCCGAGCGCGCCGGCTTCCCGCGCCATGGCGTCCGGATCGCCGAACAGCACCGGCTCGATGAGACCGGCCGCGACGGCGTCCCGCACGCTTTCCATGACCACCGCCGACCCGGCGTTCACCACCGCCGTCCGCAGGGGCCGGGCGCCCTTGACCAGTTCCAGCAGATAAGGCGGACAGACCGCCATCGGCGTACCTCCCCGCCCCCCGCATGCGCAAGGGGCGGCATTCAGGCGGCGTCAGACGTTGACGCCGCCCTCGGGAACGTCGGTGTGCTTGTACTTGTCGAGCATCCGCTTGGGATACTTGAGAGCGTCGCGGCGGAACGGATCGCCCAGTTCGCGGGTGAGCAGCATCTCGATGATGGTGGTCTTGCCTTGCTTCTGGCGGTCGGTCGCCTTGATCAGCTCGTTGCCCACCTCGTCGAGATTCTGCACGGTCACGCCCTCAGCGCCCATCGAGCGGGCGATTTCGGCGAAGGAAGGATTCTCCAGGTTCGTGCCCATGAAGCGGTTGCCGTAGAAGTCCACCTGGTTCTTCTTCTCCGCGCCCCACTGCTTGTTGTGGAACACCACGGCGGTTACCGGGATGTCCTCGCGCACGCAGGTGAGTATCTCGCCGAAGCTCATGCCCCAGGCGCCGTCGCCCACATAGGCCACCGCCGGACGCTCCGGAGCGGCCACCTTGGCGCCGATGATGGTCGGGAAGGCGTAGCCGCAATTGCCGAAGCTCATGGCGGCGAACATGGAGTTGGGCTTCTCGAAGCGCAGATACGAGTTGGAGACCGAGCAGATATTGCCGATGTCCGTGGAGACCATGACATTCTTGGGCATCGCCTTCTCCAGCTCCCGCAGCATCTGGCGCGGGTGCATGTAGGGCGAGTCCTCGATCTGCTTCAGGCTCCAGTTGTCGTTCTCGTGCTTCCACTCGTTGAGTTCTTTCTCCCACTCGTCCTTCTGCTTCTTGATCTCCTTCAGGCGGGCGTCCTTGTTGCCCTCGGCCGCAAGCTTGCGGTTGGCGAGCCTGTAGGTCAGCGCCTTGGCGGCCGCCTTGGCGTCGCCGACGACGCCGCAGGAAATCTGCTTCACGA
>JBFWSL010000272.1:0-4453 GCA_050248375.1 Hyphomicrobiales bacterium
ACCAAATACCTGCTCGCCGAACTGCTCTGCGTCGCGCCCACGCTGGGCAAATGGGCCATGGACCAGTTCGGCAAGCGTCTCGCCTGCGTCGGCCATCTCAAGGCTTCCGGCGAGCAGGAGCCGCTGGCGGACAATCGTGTGGAACTGGGCGAGGAAAAGGACCGCTTCGGCATGCCGCGCACCGTGCTGCACTGGCGCGCCTGCGCGCTCGATGCCCGCTCCATCCGCGAGACCGGGCTCGCCTTCGCCGCCCATTGCGCACGCGCCGATATCGCCCGTGTGCGGCTGGAGCCCTGGATGCAGGACGACGGCGCCATGCTGCCCAACGAGGGAGACGCGGCGGGCTTCCACCATATGGGCGGCACGCGCATCGGCGAGGGGCCGTCCACCGGCGTCGTCGACCGCAACTGCAAGGTCTTCGGCCTGCCCAACCTGTGGGTCGCGGGATCCTCGCTCTTCCCCAGCGGCGGCTACGCCAACCCCACCTACACCATCGTCAAGCTGGCGCTCCGCCTCGGCGACCACCTCTCCGCCAGGGTCGCCACCCGCTAGGGCGGACGGCGCTCAGGCGCTCGCCTCCAGGTGGATGTCCACCATGATGTCCTGGGCGATCTCCTCCAGCGCGCCGCGCAGGTCGCCCATGTCCAGCCGGTCCGGCAGCACCACCTCGGCCTCGGCGCGGAACATCGGCTCGGCCCCCATGCTGCCGCGCGAGACCGCGGTCTCCAGTTCCTCGATGCTGACCCCGTGCCGGGTCAGCGCCCGCGTCACCTCCAGCACGATGCCGGGATGATCGAGCCCGGTGAACTCCAGCCGGGCGCGCATGCCCTCGGGCGCGGGACCGCCGGCATGCTCGTGCATGATCACGTCGATGCGCTCCCGCGCCAGCCCGGCCAGCGCCTGCTTCAGCTCCGCCACCTTCATGTCGGGCACGTCCACCCGCACGATGCCGGCGAACTCGCCGCCGAGCCGCGACATGGAGCTGTCCACCCAGTTGCCGGAATGCAGTGCCACGGTCTCCGCCAGCCGTTCCACGAGGCCCGGCCGGTCGCGCGCCAGCGCCGTGAACACGATGGTGTCGGTCTTGCCCGCCAGATCGTCCGTCCCCGAGGTCTTCGTCGTCTTCGCCATGGCCGCATCCTCCGGCTTTCTCGTCCCGGACAGGCTAGCCGCGCGGGGCGGGACGGCGCAACGCCGCCATCGGTCACGCCTTGGGCGCGATCACCTTGCCGACGGAGTATTGCGCGAACTTGTGGCTGATCCACCACGCGTAGCCGGCCGTTCCCGTCGCCGCGCAGCACAGGCCCGCCAGCCCCGTGACCCAGCCGAACAGGCCGAGCGCGCCCAGCATGATGTATTTGAGGAAGAAGCACACGACGCTGGCGCAGGCGATGACGGCGGGCGGAACCAGCAGGACATTGGCCAGGAATCCTTGCGGGAAGTAGCGCGTCCGGTTCCATGTGCTGAACAGCCTGGCGTGCAGCACCATGAATCCGGCGAGACCGCCCAGCAGCATCGCCACCGCGAGGAAATAGCTGATGCCGCCTTCCGCGGTGAGCCGGTTCCAGGTCAGCGCGATGGCGAACAGCGGCGATCCCAGCACCTGCCGCCAGTCCGTCCTGTGCGGCTTCTGCTCGACGTAAAGCGGAGCCCGCGGCGCGGCGGCCATGCGCTTCGCGCGCAGGGAATAGGGCTCGACGCCGGGACATTTTTCCTTGAATCGCTTTATGGCGGGCTGGCTCGCGGCCATGCATTCGGCCAGTCCCCTGGGGTCGTAGACCCCGACCGGGGTGCTGCATGGCGGCGGCAGCGCCTTGTCCAGCCGCTCGCACTCGGTTTCCGGCCCCATGGCGGGAAAGGGGGTGGGAGGGGACACGATCCTGGGCTGCGGCTCCGGGGCGAAGGGGTCCGTGGTCGCCACCCTCACCACGTCGTCCACATAGCCCGTGACCAGCGCCACCGGCGACATGCGGCTCACCGTGTCGTACCAGGCGGCCTGAAGCTCCTGCGCGCCGCTATAGGTCTCGGGGTTGGTGATCTTGCCGAACACCCACCCCAGCGCCAGCGAGACGGGAAAGCCCAGCAGGAAGACGATCCACTTCCGGCGGCGGCTCGGGCCGGGTTTCTGCGCCTGGGTGTCGGTGCTCATCCTGCCTCTCCCTTTGCCCTGTCGATATCAGGGATCGTGGCTCGCCCGCGTGACGCTGGCGCCATTATGACGAATGCCGCACGCACTTCCTTTGAGCCAGGCGTGCGAGGAGCCCACCGAGAGTATCGGCGGCGGCAATTGGGTGGCGGCCAGGTCGCGTGTGCCGAGCCCGGCCCCTTTGGTCCTGGTTTGGCTGTCCCGGGGTCGGCAGGCTTGTCCGGTTGCAGGAACACCCGCCGGTGTTTGATTGCGTAAAAGATGCGCCAGAATGTGCAGGACATTCGCGGCTTCCCTTCTCCCCGGTCGGACAAGCATAACCGCGCCCGGCGCAATTCCCGAACCCCAATCGCCGTCTTCGGCATCCCGCGATTGTTGTCCTGGAGGCACAGATGTATTCCCCCGCCCGCTTCGCCAACATGGCTGGCGGCCGGGCGCGGTTCGGTGTAGGATCAATTTTCGAGATATATTGTCCCATTTTCTGAGGGACGAAAGTCCGCGCGAAGCGGCGGAACGCAAGGGAGCGAACCATATGGCCGCCAAGGTGAAATTCGGAATCCGCCTCAACGTCCAGGGCGAGATGGGGGCGACCTCCTCGGGCTTCGCCTTCACGCTCGAAATGGCCAAACTGGCCGAGGATCTCGGCTTCGACTCGGTCTGGATCCCCGATCACGTCGAGAACGCCCATCTCGACCGCCACAAGCCGATCCTGGAATACTGGACCACGCTGACCGCCGTCGGCGCTCTCACCAAGCGGGTCCGTCTCGGCGGCCATTCCTACAACAACACCTTCCGCCATCCCGGCCTTACCGCGAAGATCGCCCTGACGCTGGACCAGATCACCAATGGCCGCGTCATCCTCGCGCCGGGCTCGGGCTGGTTCGCGGCGGAGGCCAAGTCCTACGGCTTCCCGTGGAGCGACGTGGGCCTGGAGCGCATCGCCCGGCTGGACGAGTCGCTGGAGATCATGCGCGGGCTGATGACCCGGGAGAAATATTCCTTCGACGGCAAGTTCTTCCAGCTCAAGGACGCCTACTGCAACCCCAAGGCCGTGCAGAAGCCCTATCCGCCCATCTGGATCGCCGGCGACTCCGAGCCCACCCAGGAGCTGATGGTCAGGCACGGCGATGTCTGGTTCATGTATTCGAAGGCGCCGCCGGTCGTGAAGACCCTGGTGGACGGCATGAAGAAGAAGATGACCCGGCCCTACGAGGTGGCGGTGTCCGCCGTGGGCCTGGCCGACAAGGGCGAGGCGGAGACGTTGAAGTGGGCGCAGATGTATGCCGACGAGCGCAAGCACCGCTTTCCCGTCCCGCCCACCGTGGACGACGTGCTCGGCGCCAACCTGATCGGCGACGCCGGCCGCGTGCGCGCCCGCATCGACGAATGGATCGACGCCGGCGTCAACCATGTGGTCATCCAGCCCATGCCGCCCATCGAGGGCACGCGCTTCTTCGGCGAGAAGATCCTGCCGCATTACGCGTAGCCTTGAGCCCCAAGAGCGGACGGGTGCCGCTATCTGGTCTCTGCGCTGTCGTCTTCCGGCTTGTCGGGCCGAAGCCGGCTATGGCCAGTGAAGGCCGAGTGAAGGCCGGAGGACCAATAGTCTCTTGCTTGCGTGAATGAAGCTGTGCCGGTGGCTGCGGGATCGCCCGATCGGGTCGGGTGGTGACAGGTCAATAGTCGCCGCGGACGTGTGAGGAAAAAGTCTAGGCCTTCGCCAGCCGGGCGCGGGCGCCGCGCTCGATGGCCGCCGTGATCAGCCGGTCGAGGTTGAGCTGCTCGGCGAGCAGCTCCAGCAGGCGCATTTCCTCCGGCTGCACGTCGAGGTCGGCCGCCGCGATCTCCACCGCCAGCGCATAGGCCGTCTCGCGCAGCTTCGGCGGCAGCGCGCGGGAGACGCGGGTCAGCACCTTGTCGAGCCCGCCTTCCGAGCTCAGCACCTCGCCGCAGGCTTCCGCCACCTTCACCAGGGTGTCGGTCTCGAAATCCTGGAACACCGGCAGCTTGGAGACCATGTCGCCGATGCTGGAGAGTTCCTGGTCCGTCATCTTGCGGTCCACGGCCGACATGGTGACCATGATGTAGATGAGCGCCTCGTGGTGTGACAGTTCGCCGGACATGGACTTCCCTCTCTCGTGCCGCGCGGAACCTAACGCATCATCCGGCCAAGTGGAACCGCCTGGCCGGCAAGATGATGCGCCAGGTCAGTACCTTGAGCATGATCTTATCGGAAAAGTGGTGTCCACTTTTCCGGATCATGCTCTAGGGGATAGCGCGCCTGCGGGCAACCTGCGATGTGACGGA
>JBFWSL010000273.1:0-4453 GCA_050248375.1 Hyphomicrobiales bacterium
GTCCTGCGCCTCGCCATCGGCGCCGCCGGTGCAGATGACCGTCTCCAGCAGCGGCAGCCTGTCGCGAATGCCCTTCAGCTTGGCGAGGCCGGCCGCGTCGGTGACGATGGCGCGGGCGCCGCTGGTTTCGAGACGGTATTCCAGCGCATCGGGACCGAACAGCGAGGCGAGCGGCACGGCGATGGCGCCAAGCCGGTAGGCGGCGATGTGGGTGGCGGCCGTTTCCGGCATCTGCGGCAGCAGCAGGGCGATGCGGTTGCCCTTGCGGATGCCGCGCGCCCGGAGCGCGTTGCACAGCCGGCCCGACAGGGCATGCAGCTCGCTGAAGGAGATATGCTCGACGGAACCGTCGCCCCGCTTGTGAATGATGGCCAGGCGGCCGGGCTCGCGTTCGGCCCAGTATCCGCAGATCGCGTGGCCAATGTTGAAGCGTTCCGGAACCTCGTGGCGGAATCTGGAATACAGCTCCGCGTAGGCCCGCGATTCCGGCAGAACGCGTCTATCGGCACCCATGGACGGCCTCCCTCCGATGCGCGGTGAAAGTGTAACGCGCAGGCCGCTATATCGCCAGCAATTGCAGCCTGAGTGCGGCGGCGCCTAGATCGGCGAACCCAGAACAAGGGTCCAGAAGGTGCCGAATCTCGTACGCGGATTCACTTCGAGGGCGATGCCCATATGAGTGGCGTCGCGAAGCAGCAGATTGCGGTCATGGCCGGGGCTCTTGCGCCAGCCGTCCATAACCTCCGCAAGAGAGCGCTGGCCCGCGCCGACATTCTCCGCCGCGACCCTTGGCCGGAATCCCGCTTCGCGGGCGCGCTGCCACGGGTCGGAACCGTCGGAGCCCTTGTGGTCGAGCCGGTCGAGGCTGGCCATGTCGACGGCGTGACGCTTGGCGGCAACGGTAAGCCGTTCGTCCAGCATCAGCGGACCGAGCCCCTTGCCGGCTCGGTACTCGTTGATCATGCGCCGGGCCTGTTCGGGATCGAGGCGGACCTGCTCGACGGGTGCGCGGGCCCCGGGCGCGGGTTGCGGAATGACCGGATTGGCGCAGCCATGCAGCACGAGGAGGACGAGCAGGGACAATGTGCGTCGCAGCATCGGACATCCGTTCGAGGTTCCCGGACCGGGCGAAACCGCCATGGGCGGGTCGTATACGCATACAGGAGAGGGGGTGCCGGTTCACGCCCAGCGAGGCAGAGGCCAGACAATTCGGGCAGGCGTGAGGCGACCGGGCTCGAAGCGGCGGGTTGAAAAATGTCAGGTCAAGGCGAGAATATTTTCTGTCGCGGCTTGCCGTGAGCGGATTTTGTCGCAATAGTGAGACAACTCGTTCCATTATCCGGCACCCAGAAGACCGGGAGGAAGCGGGTTAGGCCATCTATCCCCAGGGAGGAACGGATGTTCAACGTCTCGGACAAACTCAAAGGAATCTCCCGGCGCGATCTCCTGAAGCTGACCAAGCAGTTCGGAATTTCATCCACGCTGCTGGCCGCAGGCTCGCTCACCGGTGCCGTCACTTTCAGCCGTCTCGCCGAGGCGGCCAATTCGACCTACGAGAAGCGCTTCAAGAATTCCGCCAAGCACACGCTGAAGTTCGGCGCGGCGGGCTTCAACGAGCGCAACCTGCTCATCGAGCGTGCGGGCTGCCTCGAATTCGCCCGCGACATCGAGGAGCGGAGCGACGGCGCCATCCGCGTCGAGTTCATCGGCAACAACCAGATCTGCGGACAGCTCAACTGCCTGAGCAAGACGCAGCAGGGCATAACCGATATCTACGCGGCCTCGACCCAGAACTCCGCCGGGTCGGCGCCCTACCTGAACGTGCTCGATTACGCCTACATGTTCCCGTCCCGGGCGTCGCAGTACCACTTCTTCTATCACCCTGGCAGCGAGAAGGTGCTGCGCGAGCCGATGCGCAAGCGCCACGGAATCCAGTTCCTGTTCACCCACTGCGAGCTGCGCGGAATCATGCTCGGCCTGAAGTGGAAGGACAAGCCGCTGGTCAAGAGCGTCACCGAACTGGCCGGCACCAAGAACCGCGTGACCGGCACTCAGCTCGGCCGCATCGCCATGAACCTGATGAACCTCAATCCGACGCCGATCGCGTGGGAAGAGACCCTCGACGGCCTGAAGCAGGGCCTGATCGACGGCGCGGAGACCTGGGTCTCGGCGGTGGCCTACGCCAACATGTCGCCGGTGGTGGCCCAGTGCGTGGACCTGGAGTTCTTCTGCGGCACGGAGCACACGGGCATGAACGCCTCGGTGTTCGACAAGCTCGGCGGCGAACTGCAGGACGCGGTCATGGAGTCGGCCTACCTGACGCAGGTGCATGTGCAGGCGGCGCACGAGGCGTCGCTGGTAAAGACCTGCGGCTACTCCAACCCGCAGCTTCCCGGCACGATCTTCGTGAACAACGGCACCAAGATCGCCTTCATGTCGCCCGAGGCGAAGAAGGAAGCGGCCGAGATGTGCTCGCCCGAACACAAGCCCGAGGCGTGGGCCGAGTGGCGCGACCGTATCAACGGCTGGTCCGGCGGAATGGACACCTACAAGTTCATCTCCGACATCGCTCGCGAAATTCCGGCGGATACCAAGCCGGAGAATGTCGAGCCCCGCCGCTGGTGGAAATCGGCCTGACAATAGAGGTCCGGGGCCCGGATTGTCCGGGCCCCGGCTGCCTGCGGCAGGTTGCCGGCCATTGCGCCGCTGACGATTTTGTGATCGGCGAGCGCGTTGCCGGGCAGGAAGCGGGCTGCCGTAGTGGGGGTGTTTCTGGAGGGGGTTATGTTTGTCCTGCGCTGGCTAGATGCGAACATAGAGAAGATCATCATATTGGTGAGCTATGTGGTTATGGCCTCGATTATTTTTGTCGAGGTATTCCGGCGGTTCATTTTTTCGCAGCAGGCGGCGTGGTCGAGCACGATCCCGATCTATCTGTTTCTGTGGATCGTGTGGATCGGCTGCGCGTACAACGTGCGCATCCGGGCGCATCTGAGCTTTGACGAGGTCCGGGCGAAGCTGTCCTACGGGTGGCAATATGCGTGCCTGTGCCTGGACGCGGCGCTGTGGATCGTGTTTTCGCTGATCGTCATCTACTACACCTCCCGGCAGGTGATGATCTCGCACGACAACTTCTCGATCGTGCAGGGCACGGACAACGTCATGCAGTGGTGGTTCTACCTGGCCACGCCGGTCGGCTTCGCGCTGCTGATCCTGCGTGTGCTGCAGAACGCCTGGAGCGACTGGAAGCTGTTCCGCCAGGGCGAGCCGCTGCGCATCCAGACCAGCATATTCGGAGACTAGGGCCATGGACGCGCTGCTGATCACGCTGATTTCCCTCGCCGTCACCGTCCTGTTCGTGCTCGGGGTGCCGATCTTCCTTGTGATCGGCTTCTGGATCGTGGGGGTGAGCCTCGTGATCGACTTCACGCTGGCCAACATCGGGGTGACGCTTTACGAGGGGCTGAACTTCTTCGGGCTGCTGGCGCTGCCCCTGTTCATCCTCACCGGGGACCTGATCCGCGGCGCGGGCATCGCCAAGCGTCTGTCGGACTTCGCCTATTCGCTGCTGGGCTGGATCCGGGGCGGGCTGGCGATGGCGTCGCTGGGGGCCTGCGGCATGTTCGCGGCCATCTCGGGATCGAACTCGGCGACGACGGCGGCGATCGGGTCGATTATGCACCCGGAGATGGTGAAGAACGGCTACGACAAGAACTTCTCGGCGGCGACGGCGGCGGCGGGCGGCACGGTGGGCATCATCATCCCGCCGAGCATCATCTTCATCGTCTACGGGTTCCTGATGAACCTGTCGATCTCGGACCTGTTCATCGGCGGGCTTCTGCCGGGGCTGCTGATGGTGATCGGCATGCAGGTCGCGTGCGTGATCGTCAGCTACCTGAACGGCTGGGGCACGCTGATCCGCCTCGACATCGACCGCATCGCCAAGACCATGGTGGGGGCGTGGCTGGGCTTCGCGGCCATCCTGCTGGTGATCTGGGGCATCTATCAGGGCGTGTTCTCGCCGACGGAGGCCGCGGGCGTGTCGGCGGGCTTCTGCGTCATCGCCGGCCTGATCAGCTATGCCGTCTACAAGCTGCTGCATCCCGGCATCGACCCGCACGCCGAGCAGCTTCGCCCGGCGGACGCGGAGCCGCACGGCTACCTGCAGCAGATCGTGGTGCCGGGCTTCGCCTTGCGCGAGCTGCCGGAGCTGATCCTGCGCTCGGGGCAGATCACCGGGCTGCTGGCGCCGCTGATCGCCGTCTCGGTGGTGATGCAGCAGATCCTGTCTCTGCTGGGGGCCAAGGCCTTCGTCACCGAGATGCTGGGGGCGCTGGGGGGCTACTACCCGATCCTGTTCGCCTGCATGGGGCTGGTGCTGCTGGCGGGCACCATCATGGAGAGCCTGCCGACGACGATCATCCTCGCCCCCATCCTGGCGCCGATCGCCGCC
>JBFWSL010000274.1:0-4387 GCA_050248375.1 Hyphomicrobiales bacterium
TCTTCGAAATGAAAGGGACTGCCATGGGTCTGGAAATCGGTGGCCTGCTCGGCCTCATCATCCTCATCGCCGACGTCTGGGCGATCCTGAAGATCATGCAGAGCGGCGCCAGCACCGGCACGAAGGTGCTGTGGATCGTGGTGATCCTGGTCCTGCCGCTGTTCGGCCTGCTGCTGTGGCTGCTGATGGGACCGCGCTGACGGGAGTCATCGCCCGGGCGCCCCGGCAACGGGACCGGCCATGCGGGCATCCGCCGGCACGCCATGTCCGCGGCATGGATCGACCTCAGCCGCGCCCGCTTCGGCCAGCGCGTTCAGGAAGTCGCGCTGCCAGTGCTCGGCGTCGACGGTCTATCTGATCCTGCCGCCCGAATACCTCGTCGTCTGCCGCTCCTTCATCCGCGTGTTGACGGGCCTGGCGATCGCGTCGATGACGCGCTCCACCAGACGCCCGCGCCAGCGCGTGCTGTTTCTGCTCGATGAGGTGGCGGCGCTCGGCTACATCAAGGTGCTGGAAGAGGCCATCGGCTACATCGCCGGATACGGCGTGACGCTGTGGCTGTTCTTCCAGGATTTGGCCCAGCTCGAAAAGACCTACCGGAAGTGGCGCTCCATCGTCGCCAACTGCGCCGTGCGCCAGGCGTTCAACGTGGCGGATTCGGAAACCGCACGGGAGCTGTCCGCCCTGCTCGGCGTGGCGACGGTTAGGGTCGATTCGGAAGGCCGCTCGGCGGCGTTTCCCTTCAGCTTGCTGCCGCACAGCGTCCACCGTGGAGCGACGGAGACGTCCCGTCCGCTCCTGACCGAGGATGAGGTCATGACACTCCCGGCACAAAAGCAGCTCATCTTCGTCCAGGGGATGCGGCCGATTCTGGCCAACAAGCTACGCTACTTCGATTGGTGGGAGTGGCGCTTCTGGGGCAAATGGGACACGTGGCAGGGCTGACCGCCATCCAACCGAGGGCCGCGACCAGCGGCCCTCTCTTTTTGGGTAGTATGGCATCTTGAAGCACCAAAGATGGCGCTTATGGAGCCTCAAGGCACCATGGCACTTGAAAACATGCCTCAAAAGCCTTATGGTATCTTAAGACGCCAAAATCGAAGTTTATGGAGCCTCAAGATACCATGGTCGCTCAAAACGCCCTCCTCAAAGCCCCTCCCTATCAGGTGGAGCAGGCCCTGAAGACGCTGGGTGCCCATATCCGCACAGCCCGGCTGCGCCGCAACCTGTCAATTGAAGAGCTGGCCGAGAAGATCGGCGTCGGGCGTCATGTCGTCTCCGCCGCCGAAAGGGGCAAGCCCTCGACCGGGATCGCCGTCTATGCCGCAATGCTCTGGACCCTGGGCCTCATCGACCAACTGGCGGAAGTCGCCGATCCCGACCGGGACGACGAAGGCAAAACACTCGCGCGGTCGCGCGAGCGTGCCAAGGCCGGTGGATCGAAAGGGCTGAGCGATGACTTCTAACGCCAGCCCTGCCGAGTGCTTCGTCTACATAACCCTGCCGGGCCAGACCGAGCCGGTGACGGCAGGACGTTTCGTCTTGGCGCAAGACCGCCTCGGGGCGGCCATCGGCCGCTTCGTCTATGGCCGCAGCTACCGCGAACGGCCCGACGCCGTGGAACTCGATCCTGTCGAGCTGAAGCTGGCGCCGCGGACTTACGAGACCACCGCCATGAACGGCGTGTTCGGCGCGCTGCGCGACGCTGGCCCGGACTATTGGGGACGGCGGGTGATCGAGCGCCACGTCGGCCGCGCGCAATTGGGCGAACTCGACTATCTGCTCCATTCGCCCGACGACCGCGCCGGAGCGCTCGGCTTCGGCCTGGGGCCGCAGCCGCCGGCACCTCGCCGGAACTTCAACCAGACGCTCGATCTAGAGAAGCTGCAAACCATCGCCGATGCCTTGGTGAATGAGGAAGAGGTTGCGCCCGATGCCGTCGCCGGACAGGTCGAAGAGTTGCTGCTCATCGGCACCTCGATGGGGGGCGCCCGGCCGAAAGCCGTGGTCGAAGACCGCGAGGGCCTGTGGATCGCCAAGTTCAACCGCACGGATGACAAGTGGAATCACGCGCGGGTGGAGCACAGCATGCTCGTCCTCGCCCGCCAATGCGGGCTGACGACATCGGAGAGCAAGGTCGTCACGATCGCCGGGCGCGACGCGCTGCTTGTCAAGCGCTTCGACCGGGAGAAGACGGACGCGGGCTACCTGCGCGCCCGCATGGTCAGCGGCCTGACGCTGCTGCGCGCCGAAGACAATCACCGCTCACGGGACAAGTGGTCCTATGTCCTGCTGGCGGAAGAACTGCGCCGCGCCTGTGCCGAGCCGAAACGGCAGGCCAACGAACTGTTCCGCCGTATGTGTTTCAACGCGCTCATCTCCAATACCGACGATCATCCGCGAAACCACGCGATCATCGCCAAGGACGCGGATTGGAAACTATCCCCGGCCTATGACCTGACGCCCTCGACGCCGGTGAGCCTGGAGCAACGCGACCTCGCCCTTATCTGCGGCGATCAGGGCCGCTTCGCCAATGCGGCGAACCTGCTCACCCAGGCCGAACGGTTCCTGCTCTCCCGCCCGGAGGCCGAAGCCATCGTCGCCGAGATGGAAGCAAGGGTGCGGGATAGCTGGTACGACGTGATGCGCACCGCGGGTGTCTCGGAGCGGGACTGCGACCTGCTCAAGGGCGCGTTTGTGTATCCCGGCTTCCGGCAAGCCCGGCAAACCTAGAAGCCCAAGCCCCTCGTCTGCCGCTCGCGTTCACGCTGCCGGCGACGCTCCTGATGGCGGCGCCAGGCGCGGTGGAGCTGCGCCTTCCGTTCGTCCGCGAGCCGCGCCTTGTGGATCATGTCGCCCGTCACCCTGTCGAGGGCGCGGGCGCGGGCCTTCACCTTCTCGATCATCACTGACTTGATCCAGCCTGAATCCCCACCGGCCCGTTGCAGGGCCTCGTACTCGGCCACGGCCTTGCCCAGCGCCCGCCGTTGCCGTTCGATCCGACTGAACGCCGCCGCCACCTTGTCGCGTGCGGCCCGCCATTGGCGGCGGCGCTGCTGGAGCACCTTGAGCGTCTTCTCCGCCACCCGGCGCTCCGCCGATTTCCGTCCGGCGATGTCCGTCCCCTTCATCTCCCCAAGGATGGAAGCGTCGTGGCGGATCATGGCATCGGCGGTCTCCGCACCATGGGCCAACTCCAGTTTTAGCCAGGCCGACCGCGCCCGCTCGGCATCGACGAAGATCGATCCGAGGGCGGCCATCATTTCCTTGTAGCGGCGGTTCTCCCAAACCTGCTGGCGGGTCATGTCCGCCTGTATCCGCTCCTGTTTGCGCTGCTCCAGGACGACGCGACGGCTGGCGTTCTGATAAGCCGACTGAACGCTGCTCCAGTACAGGTAGTCCTGATCGACGGTATCGAGCACCTCGATCGGATCGCGGGTGCCCTCCCTGCGTATCTGCTCCATGCGGTGCAGGGCCTCCGTCCGCACCCTCTCGTCCGGCGACATCCGGTCGGTAGTCTTCGGGCCGGCGAGCACTTCCTCGACGGCCGCCCGGGAAATCTGCTGGCTGTGCCATACGTCGAAGGGCAGGTCGAAGCGGCGCTCCAACTCCTGAAAGCGGATGCCCTTGCCAAGATCGGAGAGTTTCGCGGCGCGCTCCCCGTCGGTGATGATGAGGCCCTGGCCCTTGCGGATGAGGCTGTAGCCCTTGTCGGCCAGCCGGCCCGACAGGTCGTCCCAGCTCGCGGCAGCAAAAAAGTCGTCCCGGACGGCGGCCCGCAGTTCATGGATGCCGCGCCGGTCGAAGGGGGCCACCGGCTCCCGTTCCTCCCGCTTGGCAATGCGGTACTCGGCATCGTCCACCGCCTTGCCCCGGTCCTGCTGCTTGCGCTCAGCGGCAAGATCGCGGGCGACGTTGAGGCCGCGCTCCTTGGCGATCTCCCGGCACAGGGCAGTCAGGCGCCGCCCCTCGTCCATCCGGCTCCAGGCCCTGAGCGACTGAGGGTGGATTCGGTTGACCAGGAAATGGATGTGCGGGTGCTCCGTATCCTTGTGGGCATAGACAAGGATCTGATGATCGGACAATCCCAGCCGCTCGATGGTCTGCTGGGCGATCTCGCGCAGCGCCTCCGGCGGCAGCTTCCCCTTTTTGGCATCCGCTGGATCGAAGGTCAGGATGAAGTGATAGCGGGGCGACTTGCAGCGGGTGTTCTGGGCGGCGAGCGCCTCCATGCGGGCGGCTGCCTTGGACGGCTCCTCCGTCTCCAGGTTTCGGCTGAACATCCACGCCACGCGGGTCGGCTGGTGGCCGTGCGATCTGCCGGCGAGGTAGAGGGCGGAGGCCCGGAAGGATGTCGGCTGGCGGGTGGGTATCTTGAAGCGCATGG
>JBFWSL010000275.1:0-4317 GCA_050248375.1 Hyphomicrobiales bacterium
ACCTGAAGCGCAACGGCGTCAGCATCTGGGACGAGTGGGCGGACGAGACCGGAGACCTGGGGCCGGTCTACGGAAAGCAGTGGCGGTCCTGGGACGTGCCGGACGGGGAGCCCATCGACCAGATCGCGCGGCTGATGGACGGGCTGAAGCGCGATCCGCATTCGCGCCGGCATATCGTCTCGGCGTGGAACGTGGCGGATCTCGACGCCATGGCGCTGGCGCCGTGCCACTGCCTGTTCCAGTTCAACGTCAGCGATGGCCGGCTGTCGTGCCATCTCTACCAGCGGTCGGCGGACGTGTTCCTCGGCGTGCCGTTCAACATCGCCTCCTACGCGCTGCTGACGCTGATGATCGCCCAGGTGGCCGGCCTGAAGCCCGGTGACTTCATCCACAGCTTCGGCGACGCCCATCTGTATCTCAACCATCTCGAGCAGGCGCGCCTGCAGCTTGCCCGCGAGCCGCGCGCGCTGCCGCGCATGGAGATCAATCCGGAAGTCGGCTCGCTGTTCGATTTCGTTTATGACGATTTCAGGCTCGTCGGCTACGATCCGCATCCGCACATCAGGGCCAAGGTCGCGGTATGACCGCGCCGCTGCGTCCCGCGGCGCTTGTCCTGTGCGGCGTCCTCGTGGCGGGAGCCGCGCGGGCACAGGAAATGCCCGAGACGTTCAAGCCCGGCGACAGCGAGATCACGGCACTCTCGGCAGCGGCACAGAAGCTTCCGGCCGGTGCCACGCGTGGCGAGGTCGCCGCCGTCCTGGGGCCTGCCGACTGGGTGGTGCTGCCAACCGAGAAGAGCCCCTGGGGCCTCTATCCCAAGGCGGTCCTGCTCATGCTCTACTGGCGCAACGGACCGTGCACCGCGGTCGCCGCGGCCTTCGGACCCGACGACAAGCTCCGCCACCTCGACGCGGGGCGGCTCGCCTGCGTGCGCTCCGGAGCCTTTCCCGTCGTGCCCGATGACAGCCTGACCTGTGCCCAGGAATACCGGGCCGGGCTTTGCAGATGACGCGCCCGCTCATCGTGTTCGTGGTGGCCGCCGCCGAGAATGGAGTCATCGGCAAGGATGGGGGCATGCCCTGGCGATTGCCGGACGACCTGAAGCATTTCCGGGCCGTCACCATGAACAAACCCGTCATCATGGGCCGCAGGACTTTCGAGAGCATAGGCAAACCACTCGACGGCAGGGACAACATAGTCATCAGCCGCAGCATGCGGCCGCGGGAAGGCGTTCTTGTCGCAAGAAGCGCGGAGGAAGCCGTCCGAATGGGAGTGGAGAAGGCGGCGGCGCGGGGCGCGGAGGAGATCGCGGTCATCGGCGGCGGGGAGGTTTATGAAGCGCTGCTGCCCGTGGCGGACCGCATCTGCCTCACTCGCGTTCACGCACGGCCGGAGGGCGACACCTTCTTCGCCGACCCCGATCCGCGCGTCTGGCGAGAAATATCGAGAAAAACCGTACCCGCGGGCGAGCGGAACAGCTTCGACTTTAGCATTATGGTTCTCAAAAAATTACCAGAGAAAGCATAGAAGTAAGAGATCGCTAACTATCCTCGCGCCAATACTCTGCTTGCGAATTCCAGTGCCTGAATCGTTGAAGCGGAAGCACGAGAGATCATGCGCGCAGCAGATATTCAATCTGAGGTTGTATTGGAACAACTATCGGTTGTAGAGGGAAATACTTCTCCCGATAACGACCGGCGCGAAGAGAAGAATTCGCAGTTCCGCGAGATGCTGGACTCTGTCGCCACGGAGCTGGGCGCCTTCGGTGTCCGCATCGCCGAGGTGGCGGCCAATATCGAGTCCGTGGCGGACCTGTCGTCGGAGGACCTGAAGTCCTTCGACAGCCTGACCGGCATGCTGCACGAGGTGCAGGAGTGCGTCACCAGCATCGTGGATAAGGTGGCCGAGGCGCGGGGCATGTCGCGCAATGTCGCCGGCCAGCTCTCGGAGTCGCGCCAGGACGCCAAGGGGGCCATCGA
Organism: Hyphomicrobiales bacterium; assembly: GCA_050248375.1. Lineage (GTDB taxonomy): Bacteria > Pseudomonadota > Alphaproteobacteria > Rhizobiales > Methyloligellaceae > JAYZVT01. The sequence goes on from JBFWSL010000275.1 coordinate 1,980, forward strand.
TTCGATCGAGGGCCTGGTCTCCGACATCGCCGCGATCGAGGAAAGCATGGCCGAGGTGCGCGCGTCGCTGGACAGCGTCGGCCAGGTGACCGGCATGATCGACGGCATCGCGCGCAAGACCAACCTGCTGGCCCTGAACGCCACCATCGAGGCGGCGAGGGCCGGGGAAGCGGGCAGGGGCTTCGCCATCGTGGCCAACGAGGTCAAGCAACTCGCGCGGCACACCAGCGAAGCCACGACGGAAATCGACACCACGCTGGCGCGCATCCGCGAAGGGTTCGATGTGCTCAGCAAGCGCAGCCGCACCACGGTGGATACGGCGCGGGTGGTCGGGGAGAAGGCGGGCTCCTTCACCGGCCTGCTCGACACGGCGACCGACGCCATCGGCTCCATCGACCAGGTGACGCAGGCGATCGAGACGCAGACGGGGTCGGTGCAGGAGACCTGCGGCACGTTCCATATTGCTTTCGGAAAGCTGTCGGAGCGCGTGACCACGTCGGCGCAGGTGCTGTGCGAGTCGAGCACCGACCTGCGCGGTTTCGCCGACAACACGGACGAGCTGGTGCTGTCCGTGGCCGGCGGCATCCATACGACCGATACACCCTTCATACAGATGGTGGCCGAGAGCGCGCGCAAGGTGGGCGAGTTGTTCGGGGCCGCCATCGCTTCGGGGGAGATTTCCGAGACGGCATTGTTCGACCGCGACTACGTCCCGGTTCCGGGCAGCGACCCGCAGCAGTTCACCACGAGCTATATCGACTTCACCGACCGTGTGCTGACGCCGCTGCAGGAGGACGTCCTCGCGCAGGATGCCCGCATCGTCTATTGCGCGGCGGTGGATGTGAACGGCTTCCTGCCGACCCACAACCTGAAGTTCTCCAGGCCGCAGGGCAGCGACCCGGTCTGGAACTTCGCCAACTGCCGAAACCGGCGCATGTTCACCGACCGCGCCGGCTCGCGCGCGGCGAGGAACGAGAAGCCCGTGCTGCTGCAGACCTACCGGCGCGACATGGGTGGCGGCAACTTCGTCGTCATGAAGGAAGTGGACGCCCCGGTCATGGTGGACGGCCGCCGCTGGGGCACGCTGCGGCTGGCCTACAAGCACTGATCCCCATGCCGGCAGTCACGCCGGGTTGACCCCGCGGACGGGTTGCCCCGTCTTCGCGGGACTGTAAACTCGCCTCCTTCTTTCGGGCCTGTTGCATGCACGGGCGCATCCGCGTCCCAGCAAAGGGGAGTTGTCATGAAGTCACGCGCCGCGGTGGCCGTAGCGGCCGGCAAGCCGCTGGAAATCGTCGAGGTGGACATCGGGGGCCCGAAGGAGGGCGAGGTGCTGGTCGAGATCAAGGCGACCGGCGTGTGTCACACCGACGCCTACACGCTCTCGGGGGCGGACCCGGAGGGGCTGTTCCCGGCGATCCTCGGCCATGAAGGCGCCGGCGTCGTGGTGGACGTGGGCAAGGGCGTGACGAGCCTGAAGAAGGGCGACCACGTCATCCCGCTCTACACTCCGGAATGCCGCGAGTGCGACTACTGCACGTCTGGCAAGACCAACCTGTGCCAGAAGATCCGCGTCACCCAGGGCCAGGGCGTGATGCCCGACGGGTCGAGCCGGTTCTCGCTGGGCAAGGACAGGCTGTTCCACTACATGGGCACCTCCACCTTCTCCAACTACACGGTGGTGCCGGAGATCGCGCTGGCGAAGATCCGCGAGGACGCGCCCTTCGAGAAGGTCTGCTACATCGGGTGCGGGGTGACCACGGGCATCGGGGCGGTGCTCAACACGGCCAAGGTGCGGCCCGGCGACAACGTGGTGGTGTTCGGGCTTGGCGGCATCGGCCTCAACGTCATCCAGGGCGCCCGCATCGCCGGGGCGGACATGATCGTGGGCGTGGACCTCAATCCGGGCCGCAAGGCCATCGCCGAGAAGTTCGGCATGACCCACTTCGTCAACCCGAAGGAGGTGAAGGGCGACCTGGTGCCCTATCTGGTCGAGCTGACCAGGGGCGGGGCCGACTATTCCTTCGAGTGCATCGGCAACGTGGACGTCATGCGCCAGGCGCTGGAGTGCTGCCACAAGGGATGGGGGACCAGCATCATCATCGGCGTGGCGCCGGCGGGGGCGGAGATCAAGACCCGCCCGTTCCAGCTCGTCACCGGGCGCAACTGGCGCGGCACGGCCTTCGGCGGGGTGAAGGGGCGCACCGAGGTGCCGCGGATCGTGGACTGGTACATGGACGGCAAGATCAACATCGACGACCTGATCACCCATGTCATGCCGCTGGACAGGATCAACGAGGCCTTCGACCTGATGCACGAAGGCAAGTCCATCCGCTCG
>JBFWSL010000276.1:0-4303 GCA_050248375.1 Hyphomicrobiales bacterium
CAGAAACCGGCGACGATCGACAGTCATGGCGCATCCCTCCATGGATTCGCTGGCTGCTTGTTCCGGGCAGTCTACATATTCAAAAGTTTCTATACAACAAAGGCCGGCGACGGCCGGTTCAACTCGCCGCTATTCTGCGGCACGGCTGCCTGAAGACGCTTCTTCAGTATCCTCATCCAGCGAGTTCTTGTCGCGGGCGAGATCGCAGAGCAGTTCCGCCAGTTCGTCGACCGTGTCCGCGCGCGAGAATCGTCCGATCGCAATGTTCAGGCCACATTCCAGTTCGAGCGCGTTGCGCAACTCCAGCGACGAGAGCGAGTCCAGACCCGCTTCGGCGAGAGTGTCGTAACGATCGAGATCCTGTTGCGGCATCTGCAGGATTCTTGCAACCTGGGTGCGCACGAGTTCGGTCGCCCTGACTTGTGTCATTGCGATTTCCACCCATGCCCCCTCCCCGGCGGGATCGCCCGCCGCAGTCAGTCCAGACAGCCTCGGACTGCTTCCCAAAGACGGGTGGACCGCCGCCAGCCTGTGCCAGTCCGCATCGGCATGGGTGACTTCGGTGGCGCTGCTGTTCAGGCACAGCGCCAATGCATCGAGCGCGGCGGCCAAGGGCAACGCATGCCAGCCGGAAGTCTCGAGATATTTGGAGAGGGATGTGTTTCGCGAAACATGGCCCGATTCCGCGAGCGCACCCCAGTTAACGCACTGTCCGGGGATTCCCATCGCGCGCTGATAGCGGGCGAACTGCGCCAGGAATCCGTTGGCGGCCGCATAGTTCGCCTGCCCCGGCCAGCCGGTGACCTGGGAAAGCGAGGAGAAGCTCACGAAGAAGTCCAGCTCCACGCCGCATTCGACCACGGCCTTCGTGAGAGCCAGCGCACCGCCCACCTTGGCACCGGCGACACGCGATATGTTTGCCTGCGTCACCGCACCGAGCATCGCATCTTCGTAGGCGACTGCAGCATGGACGATACCACGCAGCGGCCGGCAGCCGGATGACAAGTCGCGCACAAGCCGTTCCACCGCAATATCGTCCGTCACGTCCAAGGAGACGGCCTCCATGCCGGCGTCCATCCGGCTCGCATCCACGGCACCGCTTCGCGAAGCGAGCACGACCCGGCCCGCTCCCCGCCGCGCGAGCCAGCGGCCGACCTCGAGGCCAAAGCCTCTTCCTCCACCTGTCACCAGATATGTCGCGCCGGGATCGGCGCTCCACTCGGATGGCGTTCCGGACGCCACCTTGAGTTCCGTATCCCGCATGTCGATCACGAGCTTGCCGATATGCGCCGCGCGCGAGAAATCGCGGAATGCGGACACCACATCGCTCGCGCCATAAACGGTTACCGGCAGCGGGTTCAACTCACCCGATGCGAACAAGTCGAGGAGACTGTCCATCGTCTCGCGCAGTCGCAGCGGACGATCCGAGAGCATCGCCGCAAGGTCGACGACATGAAACGACATGTTGCGGCGAAGCGACCTCAGCCCCACCGGCAAGTCCTCATGGAGATCGCGCTTGCCGAGCTCAATGAAGCGGCCATAAGGGGCGAGGCACTCGAGGCTTTCAATGAGCAGATCGCCGCTCAGGGAGTTGAGCACCACGTCCACGCCGACGCCTGAACGGCGCCGAATTCCATCCGCGAATTGCGTGGACCGGGAGTCGAAGACATCCTCGATGCCCAGCCGGCGCAGATGGTCACGCTTGGCGGCGCTTCCCGCGGTGGCATAGATTTTCGCGCCGATGTGGCGGGCGACGGCAATTGCGGCGAGACCAACGCCCCCGGTGGCATTGTGGATGAGGACCTTCTCGCCCGGCTGCAAGCGCGCGCTTTCAACGAGGCCGTGCCACGCGGTCAGGAAAGCCACGGGCATTGCCGCGGCATCGGCTTCGCCAAGGCCGGGCGGTAACCTATGAACGGCGGAGGCAGGCAAATCCAGAAATCTGCCCAGAGCCCCCCGCGCGAGCCCGAATACCCTGTCGCCAGCCGCAAAACCTGAGACATCACTAGCAACAGACGAAATAATCCCTTGATATTCCATACCTAGTTTCGAGGGTTCATCGTCGCCCTCGGCCTCCTTCGGCAACGCGCCGGTCACCAGCATCACATCCCGGAAATTGAGCCCCGCATGCTCAACCTCGACCCGCACGTGGCCTGCGGCCAGGGGAGCATCCCTCACGGCATTCCATGTCAGGCTATCGGTAACGCCGTGACGGGCCTGGCGCAGATCGAAATTCTGCTTCACCGGGAGACGTTTGCCCGGGATGAGCCTGGGCGGAAGGCCGGCGGCCGGCATCCGTTCGAGACGGGGAACGAAGACACGTCGCTCACGGATGAGCAATTCGGCTTCTCCAGGACAATGCAGCAAGACTTGCGCGATGATCCCGGCATCTCTGGCCGCATCACTGTCTACGTCGAGGCACTTCACCTGGCGCCCGGGCATTTCGAGAGCGGCCGTGCGCGCAACCCCAAGCAACCCCGATTGCGCCAGGAATGGCTCATCGGCGCAGGAAACTCCCTCCACCCAGCGCGCATTTCGCGTCAGCAACCAGAGCGGCGCGGAGCCAAGATTCGCCAGCTCCAGTGCCTGCAGCACACGAACTGCCTGCCAGGTGCAGTCGACAAATTGCCGATTTGCGTTCCCGGTCTCTTCGGGGGCATCGGCCGCAACGGCGAGGACAAGTCCTGCGACTTTCCCACCCGTCGCGGCCGCGTCCATGGCGGCGGCAATCCCGGCCGGTGCCGCGGTTTCCCGAAGCGGTATTGGAGCGACATCACAGCCCGACTTCATGAGAGCCAGGCGGAGCCGGGCAGCCGTTTCGTTATTCTCGGGCGAAAGCACCAGCCACCGGCCCGCCGGCGGGACCGCGTCTGCACCAGCAATTTCGACGGGCTGCAGTGCTTCGCGATAGAAGCTACCCTTGTCTTTCGATGGCGCATCGAACGATGGAGCATCGGAGGCGTTGGCTCCGGTCACACGGCCGGTGCGGAAACCCTCGATAATGACGAATGCGGGCTGGTCCGGCGTTCCGATCATGAGGTCGGCACGACGGCCTGACGATGTGCTGAACACGCTTGCGCAAGCGGACAGGTCGCCCTTGATGGAGCCCGCGATGCGTATGCGATCAATGCGGACCGGAAGCAGACTTTCGTCCCCGCCTCCCTCCGCGAATGCGACGAGTTGCAGGCAGCCATCGAGCATAGGCGGATCGAGCGTCATGCCCCGGTCTTCCCGGTCCACCGCCGCAACGCGGGCGGACACCTCATGTCCAGCCACGCTCGCCTTGCGCAGAGTGCGGAATTGAGGGCCGTAGATCTTCAGACTGCCGGGACCATCGCCATACGGATCAAGCCAATTGGCACCGGTCACAACGGGAACCGGGAGGGTATCCAGAGTGCCTTTGAGCGGCGCGAGGCGGGCTTGCGCCACCAGCGTCCATTCGGCATCGGCCAGGTCACCGCGGGCGTGAATCTCAAGCCTGCGGCGGTCCGCCATGAACCGGGTGCGGAGTTCAACCGCCGACGCCCCATCCAGCTCCACCGGCGCCAGGAAACGGACATCCCGAAGTTCCATGGCATCGGAGCCGGAGACGGCCCTGCCCGCCGCATGGAACATCTCGATATATCCCGCAGTGGGAAACAGACATCCCCCCGCCACGCGATGGTCCGCCAGCCAGGGAAAGGCCGCCAAGCTGACGCGCGACGACCATGACGGCCAGGGTGCGTCTTCGCGGCGGCCGAGCAGCGGATGCTCCTGCGGCGAACGCAAGACACGGCCCGCCTCGGGCGGCTCGTCCCAGAAGTCACGATCGAGCGCCGGCGCCGTCGGCAGCGGGATGCCGCGCCCGCCCCCGCCTGTCCAGGCCTTCCAGTCCACCGGGATGCCCGCACACCACAGCCGTCCTACCGCCAGGGCCAGGGAGCGGCGATCGTCCTCCCCGCGGTGAAGCGCGCTGATGGTCGTGACGCTCGAGCCTTGTGCCGCAGCGCATTCCGCTATGAGATTAGACAGGGTTCTGTGCGGTCCGATCTCGAGGAAGATGTTCGCACCCGCCCCCAACGCATGACGCACCGCACGGTCATAGCGGACCGGGTTGCGCAGGTTGCGCCACCAGTAGCGGCTGTCGAACCGGGATTCCGGCTGGCCCGTGACGGTAGAGATCACAGGTATCGCTGGTTCACGGCAGGATGTTTCGCCGACATCGGCAAGGAAACGATGTTCCACCGCTTCGAGCCAACTCGTATGCCAGGCGAAATCGAGATCAAGCTTGTGGGTGCGCACGCCGGGCGCCTCGTGTTCGAGC
>JBFWSL010000277.1:0-4247 GCA_050248375.1 Hyphomicrobiales bacterium
CGCGCCACACCGGCCCACGATCTGAACTTTATCGCGCGCGCCGGTGTGCTTGACCTGCTCGGGCCGTCTGGCGATTGGGCGATCCCGCTGAACCTCGTCGCCGATTTCGGCGGCGCGGCCATGCACACGGCCTTCGGGATCATGGCGGCACTCTACGACAGACAGCAGACTGGCGTGGGACAGTACCTAGACATCTCCTACCTTGAGGCCACGGTGGCGCTGGCAGCCGGCACGCCGAACTTCCGCGGGCTGACGACCGACGCGGTGCTCACGGGTCGGGGTAAGGGCGTGCTGTCCGGCGCCTATCCTTACTACACCGTCTACCGGACCCGAGACGGCAAGGGGCTGACGGTCGCCTGCTCCGAACAGCGGTTGTGGGACAACTTCTGCCGAGCCCTCGGCCTGACGGACCTGGCCTGCCACGGCCGACATCCGGACCACTATCGTCGGGCGCCCGACGCCAAGGAACGGGCCGCCCGGGAACGGATCGCCGAGCACATCGGCACGCGCGACCTGTCGGACTGGCTGCGACACCTGCAGGACGCCGACACCTGCGTGGCGCCGGTCAACGACGCGACGGGTCTGCTGGACGACCCGCAACTGCGTCACCGGGGACTGTTCGTCGACACCGAGCATCCCAGCGAAGGACGGGTCCGCCACATCGGTAGCCCGATTCGGCTGTCCAACGCGCAGGTGGGTCCCCGGCGGGCAGCGCCGCTGCCGGGCGAACACACCGACGCCGTCCTGGCCGACTTGGGCCTGTCGTCCGCCGACATCATGCGGCTGCGTGCCGTCGGCGTGGTCAACTGAAGCAGCGAGTGCCACCCACACGGAGGAACCCAATGAATCGACGCCAACACCTGCTGCGCCTGGCCGCGCTTCCGCTTGCGGCCATGGCCGCACCCGCCCGCGCGCAGCCTATCGCGTTTCCATCTCGACCGGTGAAGATCATTGTGCCTTACGGACCGGGGACTACCAGCGACGCGATCAGCAGGATGCTCGCCAAGCGATTGAGCGATGCGTGGGGCCAGTCGGTTGTCGTCGAGAATCTTGTCGGCGCAGGCGGCGTGGTCGGCACCCAGGCGATTGCACGTGCTGCACCCGACGGGCACACGGTTGGCATGATCGCCAGCAACTTTGCGATCTCCGCCGCGGTTTTCCCGAAGCTGCCCTACGACTCGCTGCGCGACTTCAAGCCGATTGTGCACGTTACCTTCAACCAGTTCGTGTTCGTCGTGAATCCCGCGCTGCCGGCGCGCGATGTGCGCGAGCTGATCGCATTGGCAAAGGAACGCCCGGGCCATCTGGACTTCGCCTCCAGCGGCAACGGCGGCTCACCGCATCTGGCGATGGAGATGTTCGCGTCGATGGCGGGCATCAAGCTCAATCACGTGCCTTACCGGGCCACGGGCCAGGCGGTCACTGATGTGGTGAGCGGGCAGGTGCAGCTCATGTGCACCTCGATCTCGACGCTCGCCCCCTTCATCCGGGACGGCCGGCTGCGCGCGCTGGCCGTCAGCGGTTCGAAGCGATCGCCGCTGCTGCCCGACGTGCCGACGATGAGCGAAGCCGGCGTGCCCGGCTACGTGATGAAGAACTGGAACGGCATCGTGGCACCCGCAAGCGTGTCCGATGAAGTGGCGGCCCGCTTACAGGCCGACATCGTCAGGATCGTCCAAGAACCGGCCTTCGAGACTCAGCTCACCGCTCAGGCCGCAGAAGTCGAGGTCCTCGGTCCGAGCGAGTTTGGGAAGCGGATCGCGGACGAGATCGACCTGTGGCGCAGGGTTGTACTGGAGTCCGGCGCCAAGGTCGAATAGGACGGGCGCTCAGCTCCGTTCGCGCGGCCCCGCGGGACGGATCACGTCCGCCGCCAGGGCTGCGCGGATCTCGCCCTCGGAGAGTCCGGCCTCGCGAAGCACCGCCTCGCTGTGCTCGCCCAGCGCCGGCGCATGGCTTCGGCGCGACGGCGGCGTGCGCGACCACTCGCTCGGGATGCCAACGCTTACGACCTGCCCCTCGGTCGGATGTTCGGTCTCGCCGAAGAATCCGACCGCTCTCAAGTGCTCGTCCGTCAACAGGTCGTCGACCGAATACATCCGCGCGGCGGGGATGTCCGCGCGATGCAGCAGCTGCAGCCACTCGTCCGTCGTTCGTGTCTCGAAGAGGTCGTTCAGGAATCCATAGACGACGTCGATGTTGGCGATCCGCGCGGCCTGCGTCGCATATCGCGGATCCTCGCGCGGAATCTCCGGGCGGCCGATCGCATCGAACAGCGAGCGCCAGTGTTTGTCGTTGTAGACCATCACGCACAGGTAGCCGTCCCTCGTCCGGTAGGGGCGCCGCGACGCGGACAGGCTGCGGGTGTAGCCCGCCTTGCCATTCACCGGATCGAAGAGCTTGCCCGCCAAGTGCTCGCCGAGCGTCATCGAGACAAGGGTCTCGAACATGGGAACGTCGATCCGCTGGCCGAGCCCCGAGCGGCTGCGCTCGACCAGTGCCGCGCAGATCGCCAGCGCCAGATGCAGCCCACTCGATCGGTCGGCCAGCAGTACCGGCGAATAGCGCGGCTCGACGCCCGCCTGCGCAACCAGCCAAGGCACGCCGGCCATGCCCTGGATCAGGTCGTCGTAGGCCGGCCTGTCCGCGTAGGGCCCACGCTGGCTAAAGCCCACCGCACCGGCATATACGATCGACCGGTTAATCGCCCGGACCGTTTCATAGGACAGGCCCAGGCGCGCCATGGCCTTGGGCCGGATGCTGTAGACCAGCACGTCGGCCTGGGCCACCAGTCGGTGCATCAGCGCCGCCGCCGCCGGATTCTTGAGGTCAATGGCGATCGAGCGCTTGTTCTCGTTCGTCGTCAGGTAGAGGTGCCCCATGTCCGGCGACTTCATCGGCCCGGACTGCCGCATTACGTCGCCCTCGAAGGACTCGACCTTGATCACGTCGGCTCCGAAGTCGGCAAGCAACTGGGTCGCGTACGGCCCCAGAAGCACCGAGGTCAGGTCCAGCACCCGGATGCCGTGCAGCGCCCCGTTCATGTCCTTGAGATCCTCATGCAATCGCCGGTCTTGCCGCGTCCGGTGAACCCGGCCGGCCGCCATAGGGCGCTACGCTCATTGCGACTTGATCGTCGCCGAGCGAATGACCCGCTCCCACTTCTGACGGTCGGTATGCAGGAAGGCTGCGAACTCCTCCGGCGAAGTGGTCCAGATGGTATACGCCTGCGCGCGGATTTTCTCCTGCACGTCTCCCGTCGCCAGGGCTTTCGCGAACTCCCGCTGCAGCCGGTCGACGATTTCCTTCGGCAGCGCCGCAGGACCGAAGGCGCCGAACCACAGATCGCTGCCGGCCTCGGTATATGCGGGAACGCCGGATTCGGCCATGGTGGCAATGTCGGGCGCGTATGGGCTCCGCTTGGCGCTGGTGACCGCCAGCGCCTTGATCTTGCCGGCACGGATCTGCGGCAAACTCGTCACCAGAATGTCGAACATGCAGGTCACGTTGCCGGCCATCACGTCGACCAGCGCCGGCCCGCTGCCCTTGTACGGCACATGCACGAAGGGCACCCCAGTCACCGATTTCAGCAGCTCGCCCGACAGGTGGTTCGTGGTTCCGATGCCGCCGGATGCGAAGGTGGCCTTGTCGGGATTGGCCTTTGCCCATTCCACCAGTTCGGCGACCGTCCTGACCGGGATCGCAGGGTTCACCACTAGCACGTTGACGTACGAAACCATCGGCGTGATCGGGGAGAAGTCACGCACGGAATCGTAGGGAACGTTGGCAAGGATGAGCGGATTGATGGACTGCGTGCCGGTATGGCCGACTCCGATCGTGTAGCCATCCGGCGGCGCCTTGGCCAGCGCCTCCATCGCGATCGCGCCGCCAGCGCCAACGCGGTTCTCGACCACGACGGGGACGCCAAGCGACTCCGAAAGCTTAGGGGCGATCGCCCGGGCCAGGACGTCGGTCGGACCTCCCGCGGAGAAAGGAATCAGCCACCTAATCGGGCGGGACGGGTAGGCCTCCGCGAAGGCATTGGGTACTGCAGAAGCGACTAGACCGGCAAGCACGGTCTTGAGTGCAGCGCGACGGTTGGGACGCTCAGAACGCAACTTGCGCATGGCCTCGTCCGCGCACTTGCACATCGCGATGTACCGCAGGTGGCTAGGCATCTGTGTCTCCTCTTCGAGGGTAGTCCCTAGGAACTTTCACATCTCGGACGATACCTGTCCATTACTAGT
>JBFWSL010000278.1:0-4216 GCA_050248375.1 Hyphomicrobiales bacterium
CTGGAACTGGAAGAGGTGAAGAACTGGAACTGCTGCGGGGCGATGGAGGTGAAGAACATCGATCCGAAGATCCAGACCTACCTCTCCTCGCGTGTGCTTTCCATCGCCGCCAACGAGATGGGCCACCAGACCGTGATGGCGCCCTGCAACGGCTGTTATCACAATCTCAAGAAGGCCGAGTACGATCTGAAACATGACGCGGACTCCCGCGAGGTCGTCGGCAGGCTTTCCGGCAAGGCGGGGCACAACACCTATGAGGCCGGGCAGGCCGAGACCATCCACGCGCTGGACTGGATCAAGGAGGCTATCGGCGAGGAAGAGCTGTCGAGGCGGGTGAAGAACTCGCTGAAAGGCCTGAAGGTCGCCAATTATTACGGCTGCATGTATACGCGACCCCGACACATTTTCCCGGAGAAGGACCAGGGAGCTGGCAGCGAATCCACCTCGCAACCGCATTTCATGGACGATCTTCTGGCGGCGGCGGGCGCGGCAAATGTGGACTTCCCGCTCAAGACCGCCTGCTGCGGAGGGGCGCACACGCTGTCGGATTCCGATACCTCGACAAAGCTGGTGCTGAACATCCTCATGGCGGCAGAGGCTTCCGGCGCCAACGTCATCGCGACGGAATGCCCGACCTGCCATTCCGGTCTGGAGATGCACCAGATCCGGGCCGAGACACGTTTCGGAAAGAAGACCAACGTCAAGATTCTCTACTTTACCCAGCTTCTCGGGCTGGCGCTCGGCCTGTCTCCCCGCAAGGTGGGAGTTCAGGAGAATGTCTCCGACGCGCGCCCGCTTCTGAAGGAACACGGGCTCGCATGAAATCCTTCGGCCAGATCGAGGAGCGTATCGACGCGATTGTGGCAGCGCCGGAACCGGCCTCGGTCCGCGAATTGCTGGCGCTGGGCGAGGAAGTGCTCGAGCATTGGGTCGCCGGCCGGGGCGAACTTCCCACGCATGAGCAGCGCGAGGGATTCCGGCTGCTCGCCCTGCATCGCCAGGGGGCGAAAGGCGAACCGTCCTTCAACGCCTGCAGGGAAACCTGCCGGGAACTCGCCTGGCATTATAATCTGGTCACCCAGGAGCCCGACCATCCCGATACCCGGCAGCGGGTACGGATGGCCGGGATGGTGGCCCGGCATCTCGTCTTGTTCGTATCGGGCAAGATGCAGGTGGCGGGTCTGGGTGAATTCTGCTGCTCATCGCGCCCGCTGAGGGCTACGGGAAATTAATCGAGGAACGAGGGAGTGAGGGATGCCTGACGTTCGTGGATGCCATATGCCAGAAGATCGTCTCTATGACGTCGAGAACCATACCTGGTTCCAAGAAACGGGGGACGGCAACGTAAAGATCGGCATGACGGCGGTCGCCACCGCCATGGCTGGCCAACTCGTGGCTTTCACCCCCAAGAAGGTCGGACGCGGCGTTCAGGCCGGAAAGTCCTGCGCCACCGTCGAGTCCGGGAAGTGGGTCGGACCCGCCAAGAGCGCGGCGGCCGGCGAGGTCATCCAGGTCAACGAGGAGCTGCAAGCATCCCCGGCGCTTGCCAATGAAGACCCGTATGAAAAAGGCTGGATGGTCATCCTGAAGCCGGAAAACTGGGACGAGGTCAAGCCGACGCTCACTCCCGGACCCGATGTCGCCGGCCCGTATGAGAAGAAGATGGAAGCCGACGGTTTCGCGGGCTGTGGCTGACTGACCTGCCCGGCAGAATAGCCCAAGCAATCCCCGAAACGCAGGCCGCTGACCCTAAAGGCAGTGGACCAGTTTCTTCATGCGCGCCTGATTGAAGGCGATCCAGGCATCGATGATACGCCCCTCCATGATGGCATCCGCCTGTCCATGCCGCCGCGCATGGATGGCCTCCATGAGCAGCGTCAATTCCTCCTTCACCTCATGGGTACGCATGTCGTCGCGGGTCCAGCCGATGTAGAGGCCGGCTCCGACGAATTCCGCCATGTCCTCATGCTCGATCGCCATCGTCTCGAGCTTCGACAGGCGGGCGATATCCTCGCGGACGAGCTGGGCCCGCGCGGGGCTTTGCTCGATCTCAAGTCTTTTGCGCAGTTCCTCGATCAGGCGCATTGCCCTAACCCGCCAGCAGGATACGTTCCAGCGCCTTTACTCCGAGCACACCGCCGATAACGATAGCCACGAAGGTGACAAGCGAACCGATGGCCAGCGTGGACATTCCGGTAATGGCCTGGCCGATTGTGCAGCCAAGCGCCATGACACCGCCGATGCCCATCAGCGCCGCACCACTCAGATTACGCAGGGTATCGCCCTTGTCGGCGAAAGTGGTCACCTGGAAGCTGCCCTTGGCCAGAGCCGACAGGAAGGCGCCCAGAAGGGCGCCGAAAACAGTCGCGACACCGAAACCCGGGATCATGCCGGCCGTGAAGCGCATGAGATATTCGGTAGCGTCTCCCACGGGCCGGACATAGGTCAGCGAGATCGGATCCTGCGCCCTGTCGGCAAACTCGTCGAAGGCAAGGCCGGTGAGCGCCCAGCCCGCGATCACGCAGCCTCCGATGCCAATGCCGGCGACGATGTTGGATGGCGACTTGCGGAATCCCTCGTCCTTGAAGCAGTAGGCGATAAAAGCGCCTGCGATGACGACCGCCAGGGCCCAACGCGCCGCGCTGGAACTGATGCCGGTCAGCGCCCCCAGAATGCTGCCCATACCCTGATCCGGAATGGACAGCGGACCGGCCAAATCGATCTGTGTGGCGCTCTGCAACTCTGCGCGCAGCGGTCCGATCAAGCCGCCAATGGTCATGTAGGCGAAAATGCCGACGATGATCAGCACGATAAGGGAACGCAGGTCGCCGCCCCCTGCCCTGACCAGGTTGCGGCTGGCGCAACCGCCGGCGAAAACCATGCCGAAACCGAACAACAGCCCGCCGATGAGATTTCCGGTCCAGTTGAAAGCCGGGGCCATGTACATCGACTTGCCGAGGTTTACCCAGCCCAGATCGGCGATGGCCTGCGATCCGAGGATCGACACGGCAATGGCCAGCAACCATGCCCGGAAGCGCTTGTAGTCGCCGAAGGACAGGATGTCCGAAATCGAGCCCATGGTGCAGAAATTCGTCCGGTGAACGATCGCACCGAACACGAGGCCGATCAGCAGACCTCCGATTGCCAGGCTGGCCGCGGAGTTGACCAGCAGCGCTTCACGGACCGACTCCATGTCGTCTCCCCCAAACGTTATTGTTCGGGTTTATATATATGAAATTCTGAATATGAAAACCAGCGCCGCCTAACCCTTGATCTTCACTGAATCGTTGGGCGGAATGGCGACATTCGGATTGGCGGCGAGGTGCTTCTCCACCACCTCCCAGACCGGCGGCCCCTTGGTGTCGGGATTGATGCTCGCCCAGCCAGCGACGACATATTCCCTTTTCGGATTAACCGGCTTGCCCGACTTCAGGTGAATCATGTCCGTGATGCGCGAGCCCATGGGCTTGTTGATGTCGATTGCGTAGCCCATGCCGCCAATGCGGACCATATCCCCGCCCTGCTGCTTGTAGGGGTCGGGGTGAAACAGGTTGTCGGCCACGTCTTCCATCACTTCCTTCAGCCGTTCACCGGTGAAGTTCATCCGGTAGACCGCCGGATAGGTCATGCCCGTCTGGGTGAACAGTTCCTCTACCGTGATGGGCTGGCCGGGCAGGACCGAGACACCCCAGCGGAAGCCGGGCGACAGAGCGATCTCGGCATCCTGCTGCTCCAGCATGGCCTGGCAGATGAGATCGTCGAACGTGCCGTTGAAATTGCCGCGGCGATAAAGAACGGAACCGGCGGTTCCCACCACGCGCTTCAATTCCTCCTCATGCGGAGCGCGAATACCCGCTATCAGCGCCGCCATCTCCGGATCGGACTTCACCACGTCGGCGAAGACCGGGATCAGACGATAGCTGAATCCTTTCACGCCTTCATTGCCCACGTCGAGGTCGAGACGGGAGACGAACTTTCCGTTGGAGCCAGAAGCAACCAGCAGCGTATTGCCGAGAACCAGGGGCTCGGGAATGGCGTCATGGGTATGGGCCGAAAGGATGACGTCGATACCCTTCACGCGCGAGGCCATCTTCCGGTCCACATCGAAACCGTTGTGAGACAGAAGGACCACGAGTTGCGCGCCTTCCGCGCGCACGGCATCCACATGGGACTGCACGGTCTGCTCACGGATGCCGAAGGACCACTTGGGGAACAT
>JBFWSL010000279.1:0-4172 GCA_050248375.1 Hyphomicrobiales bacterium
TGCCGGGGATTTGTCGGCGGTACCCAGTTGCAGCAATTTGCCCTCGGGCAGGGTCACGACAGCCGTGATTTCAAGCGGTTCTCCTTGTCTGGCATAAACGGCCTCGGCGAATTCGCGGTAGAAGTCCGGAAATTCCTGGCCGGGCTCAAGCTGGTTCCATATCTCCTCGGCAGGCACGCCCTGGCGGGCGAGCGTTCGCGCATCTTCCGGTCCTAGTAGCCGGCCATTGGATTCCGGAACGATACCGGCATAAGGATCCAGAAGGAACTCGCGCCCCTGCGGGTTTCGGGCCAGCAGAACCGTATGGGCATTTCCGGGTGTCACGATATTAAGCTGGCTCGTCTCGAATCCGGCCTCCTCAAGGACAAAGCCGAGAGCGCGGGCTGCGTTGTCGCAGAACATGTCGAGATAGACCAGGTCGATTGCCCCGGTCCTGACGCGGGCGGGACGCGGGATAAAGCTGCTGGCAAGGTAGGGACGTAACCTGACAAGGATCGGCGGCGAGGCTGATCCGGCACCGCCGATCAGGGCCTTGTATACATGGGCCGTGGCTGCTTTGGCCAAGCTGTCGTCTGAAAGCGTCTCCTTGGCCATGCTGCCCAGGATTTCGGCCGCTCTCTGTTCGGCTTCGGCTTCGACGCAGTGGCGGATCAGGATCAGCGAGGCCGCTAATACAAGTGTGGAACCGGATATCATCGCCACGAGCGCGCGAAGGACCCGTCCAGTCTTTCCCCGCGCCTCAATCATTGGAATTCGATATCTGTTGCGCCATGAGCTCATCCTGTATTACGCGCCTGGGAGAGCTTGCTTGAATTTTGCCAGATAGCCGACCCGGAATTTTCCGGGGCTCCGGCGGAAGCCGCAATTTGCCCGCCAGTTGCATTTGTCCTTTTGGGCAGTTCCGGCTCCGGGCGCAATTCACCCGCTCGCCGCTCTTGCTTCCTGAAGGTCGCGGTCCGAGGCTATACCTCTCGCACGCGCTGTTCGGCAAAAAAGCTTAGAGCGTTGTCCTCGGCCCGGCGTTCACGCTTGCCTCAGGGCGACCCTCATCGCGGGCTCGGGTAGCCTTGCCGTGCAGCTCACGCCTATATGCCGCTTGCGCCATTCGGCGCGGGCTGTGTGGGTATCCCGCCGGAAGCTTTCTCGTCGGTGGCGTCAGCCTGGGCGGCGGGAGGAATCTCATCCGCAGCCGGGTCCGGTTGGGCCCTGCCCACCTGGTTGGAGAACATGGCGCGGAATTCGCGCGGCTTGGGGGCGAACAGCAATTCTCCCTCCCTGCGGGCCGCCTCGCGCAACGCATCGAGCTTGGCCTCGCAGGAGGCCAGCAGCGCCTCGCGTTCCCCGCCGCCGGCGAATTTCATCTTGCCGGCCTTGACCGCCTCGACCAGCATGTGCAGGTCGTGATCGTCGCCCAGTAGCTGCGACAGCCGCTGCGAGGCTTCCGCGCGCGCGGCGATGGCGGTGTCCCCCAGACCCTGAAACAACTGCATCTGCCGCCAGTGGCGCTGCATGGGCTTGCGCCATTCGTGGAAGGCTTCGGCCTCGCCGGTCCTGCAGGCGCGCCGGTAGCCCTTGCGCGCCTGGCGGTAGGTCTCGGTCACGCCTTCCTCGACCGTGTCCCAGCGGTTCTTCAGCTTCAGCCGGGCAAAGCGGTCCTGCGCCTTCTTCAGCCGGTCCACGATTTTCGACAGGGTGTCCCCGTCGAGGCGGCGGTTGACATCGGCGACGCGGGCGCCGATCTCGCTGCGCAGGATATCCGCCGCAGGCAGGCGGCCCGAGGGCCCGTCCAGCTTTTCCACCGTCTCCATCATGGCGTGGGCGTCGCGCGCGCGCGCCAGGTTGCGCGCAATCTTGCGCAACCGCTTGTCGGCGCGCTGGAACCGCTTGCCCGGCATGGCCGGCTGGGACAAGGCGAGGACCGCGCGGCTGCGCTTGAGGCATTTGCGCGCCTCGTGCACACCGGACCTGAGGTCACCATCGCCGGTCAGCCGGCCGATCGCGTCGGCGATCTGCTCGCTGCCGAGACGGGTGATTTCCTTGCCGATGTTTCCGGCAGGCTTGAATGTGAACGCCATAAATGACCCCGCAACAGCGCATACGCATTTCCCACCAGGCGACAGGCCGCGCCTGCCCGGTGCACATGCTGTGCCTTGTTCAGTTGCGGGAAATTTCCTCACTCCGCGTTGTCATAATCAAGCAAAGAATCTGTCGCATGGGCGTCATGCTGCTGTGCCCCTCAGGACACGGCGATGAGCCACTCCTCCACACGATGCTCGGGACGTTCGCTGGTGACGATGTCGGTCACCACGGCGAGGGAGTCCGCGCCGGCGTCGAGGACGCCCCTGGCGCGGTCCACGGTGAGGCCGCCGATGGCGACAAGCGGGCAAGGAATCGCGGATTTCCATTCGCGCACGCGGTCGAGGCCCTGGGGCGCCCACTTCATCTTCTTCAGTTTCGTCTCGTAGACGGGTCCCAGCGCCACATAGTCGGCGCGGGCTTCCAGCGCGATCCGCAACTCATCATGGTCGTGGGTGCTGATGCCGACCTTGAGGCCGGCCTTGCGGATGGCGGCCATGTCGGCGGCGGCGAGGTCTTCCTGGCCGAGATGGATCCACCGGGCGCCAAGGTCGATGGCCTCGCGCCAGTGGTCGTTGACGATCAGCACGCAGTCATGGGCGGAACAGATGGCGAGGCTTTCGGCGATCTGGCGCCGCACCTCGGTGGGCTCTGCGTCCTTCAGCCGGAGCTGCACGCAGCTTATGCCGACCGGGACGAGGCGGCGCAGCCAGCCCACGTCCGGCAGGACGGGATAGAATTCATGAAGCATTGTCGAGCTTGAAGAAAGGCGTGCCGGCGACGGGGGTCGAGGGCACGGCCATGTCGCGGGGCTCCATCAGCCCGGCCTCGAAGGCCTTGCGGCCCGCGTCGATGGCGCCGGCGAAGGCCGCCGCCATGCGGGCGGGGTCGCCCGCCTTGGATACCGCCGTGTTGAGCAGAACCGCATCGTAGCCCATCTCCATGGCCTCGGCCGCGTGGGAGGGGGCGCCGATGCCCGCGTCCACGATCAGGGGCGTGTCCGGGAAGTAAGCGCGCATGCTTTTCAGCGCGGCCGGATTGGCGAGGCCCTGGCCGGAGCCGATGGGCGCGCCCCAGGGCATGAGCACCTCGCAGCCCGCGTCGATCAGCCTGTCGGCGGCCGAAAGGTCCTCGGTGGTGTAGGGGAAGACCTGGAAGTCCTCGCCGCTGAGGATGCGGGCGGCCTCCACCAGTCCGAACAGGTCGGGCTGCAGGGTGTCGTCGTTGGCGATGACCTCGAGCTTCACCCAGGGCGTGTCGAACAGCTCGCGGGCCATCTGGGCGGTGGTGACGGCCTCCTTGACCGTGCGGCAGCCGGCCGTGTTCGGCAGCACGCGCACGCCCAACTCCTTGATCAGCTCCCAGAAGCGCTGTCCGGTGCGCTCGCGCGCGCCCTCGCGGCGCAGGGACACGGTGACGATCTCGGCCGCCGAAGCCTTGACGGCGTCGTGCAGCACTTGCGGCGAGGGATATTGCGCCGTGCCCAGAAGCAGCCGGGAGGCCGCCTCGAATCCGTAGAGCCGCAAGGTCATCCGCCCTGCCTCGGTGCGACGATCTCGATGCGGTCGTCGGGGGCGATCGGACGCTGCCGGCGTGCCTTCTCCGGCACGAAGTCGCCGTTCACGGCGGTGGCGATGCGGGCATCGGCGAAGCCGAGCGCGGCGCAGAGTTCGGCCAGGGTGGCCGCGCGCGTCTCGGTCGCTTCGCCGTTCACTACGATCCTCACCGAAATACCTCCGGATGCGTTTCGCCGGTATCGAGCCACCTGGCGGTCAGCTCCGCCAGGGCGGGCGCCAGCAGGAAGCCGTGCCGGTACAGGCCGTTTACATATATATGGTCATTCCTCACGACAATCCTCGGTAGATTATCAGGAAAGGACGGCCGCAGACCCGCGCCAAATTCAAGGATCTGTGCTTCCCCGAACGCGGGGTGCAAGGCGTAGGCGGTGGACAGCAGCTCCAGCGCCGAACGCAGGGTGACGGGACCCGGATCCTCGCTTTCGATCTGGGTGGCCCCGATCATGTAGCGCCCGCCGTCCCAGGGCACAACGTATATGGGAAAACGGGGGTGGAGCAGGCGCACGGGCCGCCGCAGCG
>JBFWSL010000280.1:0-4168 GCA_050248375.1 Hyphomicrobiales bacterium
GGAGGTCAGCAGCAGCCAGCGCAGGCGGCGGAAGATGCCGCGAAAGTCGGGGCCGGCCAGCGCCTGCCAGATATTGGTGAGGAAGCCCGGCACGATGATGAGCGCGATGGTTTCCTTCAGCCCCACTGGGGCGGCGAGGACGGCGAGCACGATCACGGGCACGCCGAGGCCCACGGCGCCTTTCACCATGCCCGCCACCAGGAAGGTGACGGCGATCAGCAGGATGAGCTCAGGCGACCACATGACCGCACGGTGCCGGTGGGAGGAGAAGTGGGGAGGGGCCGGGGTCAGCCCTTCTTCTTCGGTTTGCCGCGGGATTTGCCGGCGGCGCCGAAGTCTTCCCGGGCGCTGCCCAGCGACTTGCCGGATGCCCCGCCGGGCCGGTCTTCCAGCGCGTCGCGCGCCAGCGTGCTCGGTTGGGCGCGGCGGAACACCGAGCTCCAGAAGTCGTAAACGGCCATGAAGAGGACGAGCGTCGTGATGAAGATGAGGTCCGGTTCCGCCACGAAGAAAATGACGATGCCACAGAACAGGATCAGCGCGCTCAGGGCTATGACAACCAGTATCTTGTCTTGCATCGTCTCGTCCTTTCCTGCGGTGGGGCCTAGGCGGCGCCCTCGCCCAAATGGTTTACCAGCCAGCGCGCGGTGCGCAACAGCCGCGCATCGTCCCGGGCCGGGCCCACGAGCTGCACGCCGAGCGGCAATCCGTCGATCTCGAGCAGGGGCAGCGTGACCGAAGGCAATCCGAGGTAGGTCCACATGGCGCAGAATACCGGGCTGCCGGTGGCGCCTAGGCCTTTTGGCGCGGGACCGGTGGTCGCCGGGGTGAGGATCGCATCGAAGCGCTCGAAGACCTCGTCGAGCCCGGAGACGAGGATGTGCCTGCACTCGCGTGCGGTGTTGTAGTCGACCGCGCTCACGGCGCGACCCTCCGCCGCCATGTCCCGCAGCAGCTTGCTGAACTGCTCGGGACCGCGCTCCATCAGCGGCGCGTAGTTCCGCGCGATGTCGGCGACCTGGATCTGCCGCTGCCAGGCCTGCGCCCTGGCGTAGATTTCGGGCAGTTCCCCTTCCTCGCAGATGCCGTCCAGTTCGGCGACCAGTTCGCCAAAGGCCTCGCGCGCAGCAGGCTCGGCCTGATCCCAGACCGATGTCCCGAGAAAGAGCAGACGCGGCGTCAACGGCGGCTCGCCGGTGGCCGTGGCGTACAGCTCCGGCCGGCTGCGCGGCCACATGTCCCGGTCGCGCGGGTCGAAGGCGGTGAGGCAGTCGGCCAGCAGGGCCACATCCGCAATGTCGCGGGCGAAACATCCGACCGTATCCAGCAGCGGGGATTGATTCAGCACGCCATGGCGCGAGATCAGGCCGAAACTGGGCTTGTAGCCGACGACCCCGCAATAGGAGGCGGGACGTATGACGGAACCCGCGGTCTGGGTGCCCAGCGCGAGGGGAATCATGTTGTCCGCGACCGCGGCGGCGGAGCCGCTCGACGATCCCCCGGGGGTGCGCGAGGGATCGACCGGATTGGCGGTCTTGCCCGGATGCAGCACGGCCAGTTCCGTGGTCACCGTCTTGCCAAGGATGATCGCGCCGGCGTCGCGCAGAGCGGACACGGCCGCGGCCTCGTCGGAGCCGCTGCGGCGGCCCTTGAGCGCCGGGGTGCCGTATTCCGTCGGGTAGTCGGACGTGTCGATGATGTCCTTTATGCCCACGGGAACGCCGTGGAGCGGTCCGCCGGACAGGCCCGCGCCACGCATCTCGTCGGCGCGCGCCGCCTGCGCCCGGGCATGTCCGGGGTCGAGGTGCGCCCACGCGCCAACCACCGGCTCGCGCCCGGCGATGCGTTCCAGGCACGCCTCGACGAGCTGGACCGACGTCAACCGGCCTTCACGGATGAGGCGTGCCGCTTCCGCGGCGCCCAAACCGGCCGGACTGTTCGTAAGCGCGTCCACTTCTATACCCGCATGTCAGTTTCCGTAGACCGTCCGCGGCAGCCACAGCGCCACGTCGGGGAATACGTACATGATGATCATGCACAGGAAGATCATCGACAGGAAGGGCATGACACCCTTGAAGATCTCCATGAGCTGAACATGCGGCGGCGCGACGCCCTTGAGGTAGTAGCAGGCCATGGCCATTGGCGGGGTGAGGAACGAGGTCTGCAGATTGAGCGCCACGAGGATGCCGAAGAACAGGGGATCGACATCGAAGTGCGACAGCATGGGCAGGAATATCGGGATGAAGATGATGATGATCTCCGACCACTCCAGCGGCCAGCCGAGCAGGAAGATGATGAACTGCGCCAGGATCAGGAACATGACCGGCGACAGGTCGAGGGAGAGCACGAACTCCTTGATGAGCTGTTCGCCGCCCAGATAGGAGAACACCGAGGAGAAGGTCCACGAGCCGACGAACAGCCAGCAGACCATCGCCGACGTGCGTACGGTCAGGTAGATCGACTCGCGCAAGCGGTCCTGGTCGTTCACCTTCCACATCATGTAGGCCACGAGGCCGGTGACGAATCCGACGTCGAAGCCGTAGGGGCTGATGACGTGGCGGGAGAAGGCGTAGTTGAGACCCAGCACGCCGAACATCAGCATGTAGACGCAGCCCAGCGCCAGGCCGATGACGCCGCCGAGGCCGGCGAACACGTAGACCTGTCTGAGCGCGGCCAGGCGGGGCGTCAGCCAGCCGAGCAGCGGCGGCTTGCTCCCGGTTACCTGGTCGAGGATGGCGACGGCGGCGGCGATGCCCAGAACGAGGCCGGGCTGGATCACGGTTCCGGGCTCATCGGGAAGCCTGGTTCCGGTGAACATCTGGAACAGTTTCCAGCAGGCGACGTAGACGATCATCAGGATGATCGCGACAATGCCGCCGAAGCCGATCGAGTAGAGCTGACCGTCATAGGCGCGCGACCTGGAGCCCGCCCATTCCGGCGTCACCGCGCCGCGGCGGATGGCGTCGAGCCGGTAACCCACCGCCAGCAGGATGCCGCCCAGCGCGCCCATGGAGGCGGCTTCCGAAGGAGTGGCCAGGCCCATGAGGATGGCGCCGAGCACCGCGAAAATGAGGAAGGCGAGCGGGAAGAACGACGTCATCATCAGGATGGCGAGTTCGCCGCGGCTGAGCTGCGGCATGTCTTCCTCGCGCGGCCTGGGCGCAATCTTCGGATTGAGGATGGTGCGGCCGAGCACGTAGACCATGTAGAGTCCGGCCAGCATGAAGCCGGGAATCAGCGCCCCGGCGTAGAGCTCGACCACCGAGACGTTGGTGGTGGCGGAATAGACGATGAGCATGATGCTCGGCGGAATGAGAATGCCGAGGCAGCCGCCGGCGCAGATCACGCCGGCGGAGAAGCTCACGTCGTAGCGCGCCTTGAGCATGGCCGGGAAGGCCAGCAGACCCATCAGCGTCACCACGGCGCCGACGATGCCGGTGGCGGTGGCGAACAGGGCGCAGGTGGCGAGCGCGGCGATGGCCATGGAGCCGGGCATCTTGCGCGTGGCCACGTAGAGGGTGTGGAACAGCCTGTCCACGATGTTCGCGCGCTCGACGATGTAGCCCATGAACAGGAACAGGGGCACGGCCGTGAGCACGTCGTTGGCCATGACCGAGTAGGTCTGGTTCACCAGCAGGTCGAAAATCTGGTTGTTGAGAAGGGCATCGACAGTCTGCCCGATGCCGTCAGCCTTTTCGAGCCCCATGCGGGCGGCATCGAAATAGGCATAGTAGCCGAACATCACGCCCATGGCGACGAGCGTGAAGGCGATGGGGAAGCCGAGGAGGATCGTAAGGACGAATATCCCCAGCATGAATACCGCTACCTGAGGGTCCGTCATTTCCTGCTCCCCGTGTCGAGGCCCATCTCCTTTTCGATCTGTTTCTGGTCTTCATGCTGGTGGAGCAGCATGGTTTCCATCTCCTCCACGTCCTCGAGATGGGGCGGCCATTTGCCGGTCCTGATGCAGATGATGCAGCGGAACACCTGGGCGATGCCCTGCAGGAAGAGCAGGGCGCCGGCGATGGGGATCACCGTCTTGAACTGGAAGATCGGCACGTTGGCCGGGCTCATCACGCTCACTTCCTTGTAGAACCAGGACTCGCTGGCGTAGTCGGCGCCGGCGAAGATGAGGGCGAGCACACCGGGGAAGAAGAAGATGAAATAC
>JBFWSL010000281.1:0-4153 GCA_050248375.1 Hyphomicrobiales bacterium
TCGGTTAGGGCAAATGCACACCGGAAGGTATAGTTCGGCGGATATTCCCGCCTCCGCCCGCCCGCTACTTAACCAACTCCGGAGAAAGCGTATCCATGGCGGTCGAACAGAGCCCTTCGGCGCTCCGTCAGCGCTTCTTCCAGCGGCAGCAGAAGCGGCTGTCGATCAAGCTGGAAGACGAGTTCTGGAAGCAGCTCGAGGCCTGCGCCGCCATCGAGGGCAGGAGCCTGTCCGACCTCGTGTTCGACGTGGCCGGAAGGGCGGACACCTCCAATCGCAGCTCGGCCCTGCGGACCCATTGCGTGAAAAGGCTTGGCCAGGCTTTCGAGACGGCGCGGCTGGCCGCTTCGAACGTGGATGTACAGACCCTGCTGACCGCGTGCCCCTCGCCCTGCGTCATACTCACGCCGGACCGCAAGATCGCCGCGCACAACGCGGCGTTCTTCGACACCGTGCTGAAGCCGGTGATCGAGACGGGAGGGGAAGGCGCGGGCAACGTCAACCTGAGGTTCACGATCAGCCGTCCGCTCGGCCAGATCGTCAAGTCGATCCTCGAGAGCCGGCAGGGTTACGCGGAGGCCACGGTCGCCTTCTACCACGGCGAGCGCATGCGGCAGATGGTGGGGAGATTCTGCCTGCTCAACCGCCGTGCGAAAGCGGCATCGCCCATCCTGTGCTACCTGAGCCGGCTGTAATCCGGCGCCTTCAGGCCTTGCGGACCGTCCCTTTGGATACGGGCCTGGAGGGCGCGGGCTGCTTCGCCTTCGCGGCCTCGGCCTGAGCTGGCCGTGGCGGCTGCGCGGCCCGGGAAGGCGCCGCCGTCCCGGCATCGAAGTGGGGCATTTCGCCGGCATCCGATTTCATCGTCGCGGCCCGCAATCCCTGGATGGCGGCATCGGTCGCCGCCTGCTGAGCACGGGTCCAGCGCATGGAGCCCTTGCCCTGGCGGGCATTCGCCGCCTCGGCCACCTCGCGCAACTGCTTCAGCACCTGGTCCTTGGGACCGTCGGCCTTGACGCGCCCGTCGTCGACGACGATCAGCCGGTCGACGAGAGCAAGCATGGCCATGCGGTGCGTGGCGACGATGACCGTCTGGTCCTTGCGGAAGGTGCTCTGAAGCCGTGAGAGCAACTCGCGCTCCGAGGCCATGTCCATGGCGCTCGACACCTCGTCAAGGAACACGATCATGGGATCGAGGAGCAGCGCGCGCGCAAGCGCGATCGATTGCCGCTGGCCGCTCGACAGGAACCTTCCCCCCTCGCCCACCGGCATGTTGAAGCCATTGGGATGGCGGCTGACGAAGGACGTGACGCCGGCGAGACGGGCGGCGCGCACCACCAGGTCGTCGCTGATGTGCGGCACCCCGAGCACGATGTTGTCACGCACCGATCCGCTGAACAGGGCCGCGTCCTGCGAGACCAGGGCGACCTGCCCGCGGATCTCGGACGGGTGGTACTGGCGGATGTCCACGCCGTCGAGCAGGAGAGAGCCGCTGTCGGGCAGATACAGGCGGCCGATCAGGCGGCCTATGGTGGTCTTTCCCGAGCCGATGCGGCCAATGATGCCCACGCGCTCGCCGGCCTGGATCGAGAGGTTGAACCCGTTCAGCGCGGGAATCTGCGCGCCGGGATAGCTGAACGCGACGTCCTTGAACTCGATGGTGCCGGAGGTGATCGACTTGTCGATGGCCCGCGTCTCCAGCGCGTGCTCCTCGGGCGTCTGCATGATCTTGTCGAGGATGCGCAGCGAGTGGAACGACTGCTGCGCGCGGGCGAGGGTCGCGGCGATCTGCCCGAGCGGCGCGACCGCCCGGCTGGCAAGGATCACCGAGGCGATGATCGCGCCCGGCGACACCTCGCCGGCATCGAACAGATAGATGCCGACGATGACCACGCCCACGCTCACGAGCTGCTGGACCATGCCGGACAGGTTGAGGGCGAAGGAGGAAATCGACCGCATCTTCTCCGCGGTGCGGGAGTTGTGGCCGACGAACTGTTCCCACTTGCGCTGGAACTGGCTCTCGGCGCGGCAGCTCCTGATGGTTTCGATCCCGTTCAGCGCCTCGATGAGGATGGAGTGCCGGTGGGCGGCCTCAGACTGCGCCTGCCCTACGGCCTGGTTCAGCGGCCGCTGCACCAGCAGCCCAAGGCCGATGACCAGGATCACGGCAACGACCGGCACCAGCGCCACCGCGCCCGCGATCTGGAAAATGATGAAGATGAACAGCCAGACGAACAGGAAGTCCGTGATGGTCACGATGGTGTTGGAAGTGAAGAACTCCCGCACATTCTCGAAGTCGCGAAGCTGGTTGGCGAACTCGCCGGTCTTCAGCGGCCGGTGCGACAGGTCGAGACACAGCACGTGCTGGAACACGCGGCTGGCGAGCATCACGTCGGCGCGGCGTCCGGCGTTGCCGATGAGGCTGCTGCGGATGGTCTTGAGGATGAAATCGAACACGATGGAGGCGGCCATGCCGATGGCCAGCACCCACAGGGTGGCGAGCGCCTTGTTGGGCAGCACGCGGTCGTAGACGTTCATGATGAAAAGCGGCGCGGCCAGTGCCAGCAGGTTCACAAGCGCTGCGGCGATGACGACCTGGGCGTAGGTGCGCCACAGAGGCAGCACCGCGCCCCAGAACCAGTGCGTGCCGGCAGGCGTCTTGGTTCCGGCATCGCTCTTGGCGAACTGGTATTCCGGCCGCACGAGTATGGCATAGCCGGTATAGACGGACGCCAGGCTTTCCAGACTGGCTTCGCCGAGGCCCCTCCCCGTCTCCGGGAAGATCACCTCCGCCTTGTCCTTGCCCGTGCGGCGCAGCAGCAGGACCGCCTGGTTGTCGGCCAGGAGGAGAATCGCCGGCAGCAACATGTCGCCGATCTTGTCGAGGGGCCTGTGGATGACGCGGGCCGACAGGCCGACGCGCGCGGCGGCACGGCCGAAGAGATTGGGCGTCAGCCGGCCGTCGACGAGAGGCAGGCCCGCCACGAGCGCCTTGGCGGGGACCGCGCGGTCGTAATGCCTGGCGACGTTCTCGAGGCAGCCGAGCAGCGGGTCCGCGAAAACCTTGTCGGCCGAAACGTCCACGGCCGAGTCCATGTTTCCAGGTGCCTTGTTTTGCCCCGCCGGGCCAAGCTGGTTCATGACCGCTCCCGAGACCGCATTTCCCGAGGATATAGCCGACGCGGGCGCCTGACAGCAGCGCGATCTGCGAAGAGTATTAACCCAAGCCGCGCCCGCGCCCAAACGGATTGCAACGCCATCATGCCATCCGCGGCCGGAAGGCCGGGTTCAGTTTACTTGGAGGCCGAGCCGGCGGACGGACGCAGGGAATGGCCCAGCAGGCCCTTGTCGGGCGACCAGCGCTTCTGCAGCTCGGCTTCCGGTGTATCCGGCACATTCTGCAGGGGACGGGCGTAGGCCTCGGCCTGCAGCGGCGCGGGAATGTCCAGAGAGCTCAGCAGAACGCCGGCATGGGCCAGGATCCGGTACTGCTCGAACAGATAGGCCGCATTGGCCGTCTCGACGGAGACCTGGGCGTTGAACCGCGTGTTCTGCGAATCGAGCAGGTCCAGCAGCGAGCGCTCCCCCACTTTGAACTGCTCACTATAGGAATCGATGAGGCGGTTCGAGCTGGCGAGCTGGTCCTTGAGCTGGGTCAGGCGGCGCGCCTGCTGGGCACGGCGGTCCCAGGACAGGCGCATGCGCTCCTCGACCTCGCGGTAGACCCGGTGCAGTCCGAAGCGCTCCTCATCCACGCGCCTCACCTGCTCCTGGACGTTGGCGTGGTCTATGCCGCCATTGAAGATGTTCCAGCGGGCGATGACCTCGGCGCGCAGTTCGTTCTCGTAACCGGGAACGCCATCGAGGTCCTCGCCGGTACGCCCGCGCACCTCGACCGACACCTTTGGCAGGTATCCCGAGCGCGCCTGCTTGATCAGGGCGGCGGCGGCGTCGATATCCGCCTTGGCGATATAGACCAGCGGGTTGTTGTTTCGCGCCATATTGAGCGCGGCCTCGATATTGTGCGGCAGCGCGCCGGCGATGCCGGGCAAGGGAACGGGGCTCTGGAACGGCTTGCCGACAATCCGGAAGAACCGGATCCTCGCGGCGTTCAGGTCCTCGATCGATTCCTCGAGCCGGGCCTTGGCGGCGT
>JBFWSL010000282.1:0-4098 GCA_050248375.1 Hyphomicrobiales bacterium
GCCGGCCGACCGCGTGGTGCTGGACTACGACGACCGCTTCCGCCGGCGCATCGTGCTGCGCGGGGTGAAGGGAACGCGCTTTCTGCTGGAGCTGCCCGAGCCGCGCCTGCTGATGGACGGGGACGGACTCAGGCTCGATACCGGCGCCATCGTGGCGGTGGAGGCGGCGGCGGAGGATCTGGCGGAGATCACCTGCGGCGATGCCCGCGAACTGGTGCGGGTTGCGTGGCATCTCGGCAACCGGCACCTGCCGGCGCAGCTCATGGAGGGGCGCATCCGCATCCGTCAGGATCATGTGATCATCGACATGGTCCGGCAGCTCGGCGCCAGTGTGGAGCTCATCAAGGCGCCGTTCCAGCCGGAATCCGGCGCCTATGGCCAGGCGCAGGCGCACGGGCACGATCATGGCCACTCTCACTCCCACAGTCACGATCACCATCATGACGATCATGCCCATCACCACCACCATCATCATCACGGACATTCCCGTGACTGAGGCGGCGTCGCTCTATCGGCTGCTGGCCTGGATGTCGCCGGGGTATCCGGTCGGGGCCTACACCTACAGCCATGGGCTGGAGCAGGCGGTGGAGGCCGGCTACATCGCCGATGCGCCGAGCGCGGGGAGCTGGATCGCGGATATCCTGGAGCACGGCTCGGGATTCGCCGATGCCGTTTTCCTTGCCGGGGCGTGGCAGGCGGCCGAGGCGGGCGACAAGCGCGATCTGGCCGATGTGGCCGAACTGGCCGCCGCATTCGTGGCGACACGGGAGCTGGCACTGGAAAGCCATGCCCAGGGGCGCGCCTTCGCGGAGATCACCGGCAAGGCGTGGCCGGAAGGCAAGCTGGCGCTGCTGGACGGACTCAAAGGGCCCTGCGCCTATCCTGTCGCGGTCGGGGTGGCAGCGGCCGCCCACGGTATCCCGCTGGAGGATACGGCTGCGGCCTACCTTCACGGCCTGGCCGCGAACCTGGTCTCGGCGGCGGTGCGGCTGGTGCCGCTCGGCCAGACGGACGGCCAGCGCATCCTTGCTTCGGTTGAAGGCACCGTCGCCCGCACGGCGCAGCGGGCGCTCGATGCCGGGACCGAGGAGGCCGCCGGCGCGACGCTGATGATCGACATCTGCTCCATGAAACACGAAACCCAGCATACGAGGCTGTTCCGTTCATGACCGCAACGGGGACCATCACGGGGCATGGGCCCCTGCGCGTCGGCATCGGCGGGCCGGTCGGCTCGGGCAAGACCGCGCTCACCGACGCCTTGTGCAAGAAGATGCGCGACAGGTACTCGGTCGCGGTAATCACCAACGACATCTACACCAAGGAAGACGCGCAGTTCCTGACGCGCTCCGGGGCGCTGCCGCCCGAGCGCATCGTCGGGGTGGAGACGGGCGGGTGCCCGCATACGGCGATCCGCGAGGACGCCTCGATCAACCTCGCCGCGGTCGCGGACATGCGTTCGACGTTTCCCGACCTCGACCTCATCATCATCGAGTCCGGAGGCGACAACCTGGCCGCGACCTTCTCGCCGGAACTGGCCGATATCACCCTTTATGTCATCGATGTGTCGGCGGGAGACAAGATCCCGCGCAAGGGCGGGCCGGGCATCACGCGCTCGGACCTGCTGGTCATCAACAAGATCGACCTGGCGCCTCTGGTGGGGGCGGACCTGGACGTGATGGACCGGGACGCCCGCAAGATGCGCGGCGAGCGGCCCTTCTGCTTCACCAACATCAAGGCGGGGATCGGCGTGCCGGAAGTGGTGTCCTTCGTCGAGACAACCGGAGGGCTGAGGCCCAGGTAAGTCTTCCTCAGGCAAGTCCTCTTGCGGTTGCCTGCGTCCAGCCCGAAAGTGGCGCCGTCATGCGTTGAATGGGGCACAGGAGGCGCTCCGCCCTTGCCGATGATGCGAACTTTCCTGCGAGCCCTCGGCCTGCTTCGGACGGAGGGATCGCTTGCCTTTGCCCTGGTTACGGCGAGCGTTGCCATCGGCCTCGTTCAACTGGCCGAGCCGATCCTGTTCGGAATGGTCGTGGATGCAGTGGCGCAGAGGCAGCCGGCCTTCACTCTCGTCGGCGGCTGGGCGCTGCTCGGTCTTTTCGGAATCGCTGCGGGCGTCGTGGTGGCGGTCTTCGCCGACCGCTACTGTCACCGCCTGCGCCTGCTGGCCATGAGCCAGGCCTTCGAGCGCGCCCTGACCCTTCCCATCGGCTATCGGGAAAGGGAGGGCACGGCCCCGATCATCCGCGGCATTCTGGTTGGCGGCGATACGCTGTTCGGCATCTGGCTCGCCTTTCTGCGCGAGCACGTCACCGCCATCGTCAGCATCGTGCTGCTGGTGCCCACGGCCATCAGCCTGGACTGGCGCATGGCATTGCTGCTCGGCGCGCTGGCGCTTGTCTATGCGGTGCTCAACGCCTTCGTCATCCGCCAGACGAGCGAGAAGCAGTCGCAGGTCGAGCGCTATCACCAGAGCGTCTTCGGCCGCATGGGCGACGTGGTGGGCAACATCACCGTGGTGCAGAGCTACACGCGGCTGGCGGCGGAGACTGTCGCCGTGCGCGGCCTGATGAACGAGTTGCTGGCGGCGCAGTATCCGGTGCTGACCTGGTGGGGCGTGCTTGCCGTGCTGAACCGCGCGGCGGGCACCATCACCATGGTCGGCGTGTTCCTGCTGGGTTCGGTGCTGGTGTCGCGGGGTGAGCTCAGCGTCGGGGAGATCGTCAGCTTCGTCGGCTTCGCCGGATTGCTGATCGGCAAGCTCGACCAGCTTTCGGGTTTCGTGGGGCGCATTTTCATGCAGGCCCCCGCGCTGCGAACCTATTTCGGGCTCGTGGACGCTTCGGTGCGGATCGCCGACGCGCCGGGGGCGAGGCCGCTCAGGGACGTGAAGGGTGACGTGGTGTTCGACCGGGTCAGCTACAGCTTCGACGATGGCAAGCCCGCGTTGAAACGCATCAGCTTCCGGGCGGAGGCGGGCGAAACCATCGGCATCATCGGGCCGACGGGCGCGGGCAAGACCACGATGCTCGCTTTGCTGCAGCGTCTGCGCGATCCGCAATCGGGCCGTATATCCATCGACGGCGTGGACATATCGAAGGTGACGCTGGCCTCGTTACGCCGGAATGTCGGCGTGGTGTTCCAGGACGCGGGTCTGTTCAACCGTTCGATCGCCGAGAACATCCGTATCGGCCGGCCGGCCGCAACGGATGCCGAAGTGGAGGCGGCGGCGCGGCGTGCCGGGGCACACGGCTTCATCAGGCGCAAGCCGGGCGGCTACGGCTTTGTCATCGGGGAGCGCGGCGGCGCGCTGTCGGGCGGCGAGCGTCAGCGCATCGCCATCGCCCGCGCCATCCTGAAAGACGCGCCGATCCTGCTGCTGGACGAGCCCACCAGCGCGCTCGACCTGAAGACCGAGGCGCAGGTGAAGCGCTCGCTCGACAGGCTTAGGCGGGGCCGGACCACGTTCATCATCGCCCACCGGCTTTCCACCGTCATGGACGCGGACCGCATCCTCGTGCTGGACCGGGGCCGTATCGTGCAGGAAGGCGCGTTCGACGATCTGGCGCGCCGGAAGGGCCTGCTCAAGGACATGGTGAAGGCGGGCGCCTTCTCGGTGCCGGGGGAGGAAGGCGGGTAGGAGCAACCTGGCAAGAGCATCGGGAAAGGCGTGGATGCCGGGTTCCGCATGAAGCGTGATCGCGCAGCAATCAGCCCGCGTGGCAGGCGACCGTTGGATCCTTCCGGATATTTGTCCGGAAAGGCAATGAGCGCATTTCACCGGTTGCGCTATCGCTTCCGTTATTCCATCCGCCGGAACCGCCTTACCTGCCGGCGAACAAATGGCTCAAGGTTCCTTTGAGGATGGGCGGAGCAGTCTCCTTCGTCCCCTTCAGTTCCTGCCCTTCCAGGAGCGTTGCGGTCTGCTGATGCACGGCCTGCCAGCGCTTTTCCAAATGTGCTCCGTTGGCATCGGCGGGATGATCGTAGAACATCAGCGTCAGCCCCCACGGATAGCTGTCGCTTTTTGTACGGTCATATCTGGCAAGCAATCGCAGCGCCTTGGCCCAGGAAAATGGCACCGTTCCGCTCTCCGGACCA
>JBFWSL010000283.1:0-4098 GCA_050248375.1 Hyphomicrobiales bacterium
GCGTGGAAGCCTACCCCGAGTTCGGGAAGGGCAGCCAGAGGGTCTGACCTTACGGGGGACCAAACGCCCGCCGCCTCGCGCGGCGGGCGACGCTCCAGGGGCTGGCGGGCTTCCCGCCGGCCCCTTATTCATGTCCGGCCAATACCAGGTGACGGTGCTCGGGCGTCCTCGATCCTGAGCGCTTCATGGGCAGATTGCATATTTTTTATGCTGTCTCTCACGGGGTTCTGCCTGTTTTATAATCTGTCCTGCGCCCGACTCCGGCCCGCCCGGAACCCGGCCCTCTCATCAAATCATTGATCTGAAACGGGAATCCTATGTGCCTTATTTTCTGGCACGGGTTTTGATGCATTTGGCGGCATCGCAGACCGCCGCCGGAGCTGCATGGTTCCGGATCAAGGCGGCGAACAGGGGTTTCGAAAGGGAGGGCTGTCCCAATGATCGACGGAGCGGATACCGCCTGGATTCTCACATCCACGGCGCTGGTTTTGTTCATGACCCTGCCGGGGCTGGCGCTGTTCTATGGCGGTCTCGTGCAGTCGCGGAACGTGCTTTCGGTGCTCATGCACTGCATCGCCATCGCCTGCCTCGCCTCGGTACTGTGGCTGGCGGGCGTCTACAGCCTCGCCTTCGGGGAGGGCACCGCCTTCATCGGAAGCCTCGGCAAGGCCATGCTGCTGGGCGTGGAGCGGGACGCCGTGTGGCCGGGGACCGGAATCCCCGAGACGGTTTTCTTCATGTTCCAGATGACCTTCGCCATCATCACCCCGGCGCTGATCGTCGGCGCCTTCGTCGAGCGCATCAAGTTCGGCGCCGTGCTGCTGTTCTCGGGGCTGTGGCTGATCGCGGTCTACGCGCCGGTCGCGCATATGGTGTGGGGCGGCGGCTGGCTCGCCTCCATGGGCGTCATGGACTTCGCGGGCGGGCTGGTGGTGCATCTCACCGCCGGCGTCTCGGCGATCGTGCTGGTGCTGGCGCTCGGACCGAGGCGCGGCTTCCCGGGGGAAGTGAAACCGCCGCACGCACCGTGGATGACCATGGTTGGCGCCTGCATGCTCTGGGTGGGCTGGTATGGCTTCAACGCCGGCTCGGCACTCGCCGCGGGCGCCGACGCCGGCATGGCCATGGCGGTGACGCACATCTCCGCGGCCACCGCCTCGCTGGTGTGGATGACCATCGAATGGCTCAAGTTCGGCAGGCCGAGCCTCGTGGGCCTCGTCACCGGCACCATCGCGGGCCTGGCCACCATCACCCCCGGATCCGGCTATGTGGGCCCCATGGGCGGACTGGTGTTCGGTCTCGCGGCGGGCATCATCTGCTTCGTGTGCGTCGACCTGGTCAAGAAGACGCTGAAGATCGACGACTCGCTCGACGTCTGCGCCGTGCACGGCATCGGCGGCCTTACCGGCATCCTGCTGACGGCATTCTTCGCCGGCAGCGGCATGGGAGGTTCCGGCCTGGCGGAAGGCGTCACGCCGGGCGGGCAATTCATGGTGCAGCTCACAGGAGCGGCCGTTACCCTGGCGTGGTCCGCCGCCGCGACCTATGTGATCGTCCTCATCTGCAAGGCAACGACAGGACTGCGCGCGAGCAAGGACGACGAGCTGGAGGGCCTCGATATTTCCGCCCACGGCGAAACGGCCTACACCTTGTGAACTGGAGGCGCTGATGAAACTCATCATGGCCATCGTGCAGCCGCACAGGCTCGACAGCATCCGCGAGGCGCTGGTGGAGATCGGCGTGGAAGGCATGACCGCAACCGAAGTCCGCGGATTCGGCCGGCAGAAGGGCCACACCGAAATCTACCGGGGCGCGGAGTACACGGTGAACTACACCCCGAAGCTGAAGATCGAGGCCGCGGTTCCGGAGAAGCTGGCGAAGAAGGCGGTGGAGACCATCGCCGCGGCCGCCAAGACCGGCAAGATCGGGGACGGCAAGATCTTCGTTCTCGACCTGGAATCGGCGATGCGCGTGCGCACCGGCGAGACCGGCGACGCGGCCCTTTGAGCCGCTTTACGAACGACCGGGCCCGGCGGGCGGATAAACCCGCCGGACCCGGTCTTTTCCCACTGGCGGCGGGCGAAACTTAACAAGCCGTTAACCGGGCCGCGGGTAAGCTTAACGCGGGCCAATTCCCGTCCCGCGCAACCCGGTGCCGCGTTCATGCCGACAGCCCCCCAGGGCAGCCAGCCGCAATTTGTCGCCTCGCCATTCGAGCGCCTCCGCACGCTGCTCGACGGGATCGAACCCGGCATGCCCCCGATCGACATGTCGGTCGGCGAGCCCCGGCACCCTTTCCCGGCGCTGGTGCTGGACAGCATCGCCGGGCACGCGGACGAGTTCAGGAAGTACCCGCCGATCCGCGGCACCGACGGCCTGCGCGGGGCGATCGCGGACTGGCTGAAACGGCGCTATCCCGCGCTTGAGGGCCTGATCGACGCCGACAGGCACATCCTGCCGCTGGCGGGAACGCGCGAGGGACTGTTCTCGGCGGTCATCACGGCGGTGAAACTGCACAGGCCCAAGACGAAGGCGGCGGTGCTCATCCCCAACCCGTTCTACCAGGCTTACGCGGCAGGCGCCTTCGCCGCGGGGGCCGAGCCGGTCTACATGGCCGCGGGCCCGAAGACCGGCTACCTGCCCGACATCGAAGGGCTCGATGACGGACTGCTCGCCCGTGCCAGCGTGCTGTTCCTGTGTTCTCCATCGAACCCGCAAGGGGCGGTGGCCGGTCGGGACTACCTTGCGCGCGCACTGGAGCGGGCGCGCGAGCACGACGTCATGCTGTTCGCCGACGAGTGCTATTCGGAGATCTACACCCGGGAGCCTCCGGCCGGGGCCCTGGAGACAGCGGCCGGCGCGGGTGGAGGCTTCGCCAACCTGGTCGCCTTCCAGTCGCTGTCGAAGCGGTCCAACGTGGCCGGCCTGCGCTCGGGATTCTGCGCCGGGGACGAGACGTTCATCTCGCTGTTCGGCAGTTTCCGCAACGTGGCCGCGCCGCAGGTGCCGCTGCCGGTGCAGCATGCCTCCGCGGCGCTGTGGCGGGACGAGGAGCATGTCCGGCGCAGCCAGGCCCTGTATGCCGCGAAATTCGACATCGCCGACCGCGTCCTGGACGGCCGCTTCGGCTATGCGCGGCCGGGAGGCGGCTTTTTCCTGTGGCTCGACATGAGCCCGGCCGGCGGCGGCGAGGCGGCGGCGAAAACACTTTGGAAAGACTGCGGTGTCAAGGTCGTGCCTGGCGCCTATCTGGCGCGTGACGTGGCCGGCGAATCCAATCCGGGTGCCGGCTATATCCGCGTGGCGATGGTGCAGGACATCGAGATGACCGAGACGGCGCTGAAGCGCCTCGTCGGCGCGCTCGGGCGGGGATAAGGGCAATGTCGATCACCCACAGCGGTATCGAACCCAAGCGGCTGCTGCCGAGGACGGTGTCCTCGGGCATGCGCCGGCTGGCGCGCGCCATGGCGGGCGCCTGCCTGATCGTCATGGCGGTCGCCTGCTGGATTGCGCTGGCGAGCTGGTCGATCCGCGATCCCAGCCTCAACAACGCCACTCGCGGCGAGCCCTCCAACCTGCTGGGGCAGACCGGCGCCACCATCGCCGACCTGCTGATGCAGTCGCTGGGCCTGGCGTCCATTCTCGCCCTGCTGCCGCTGGCGGCCTGGGGCTGGCACCTGCGCTCGCCGCTGATGCCGGAGCGCAGCCGGGCCCGTCTCGCCGCCTGGCCGGTGGCGGCGCTGACGCTCGCCGGCGGACTTTCCGCCCTGCCGACGCCTTCGGGCTGGCCGCTGCCCAACGGGCTCGGCGGCGTGCTCGGCGACCTGAGCGCCGCGACGGTGAAGCTGTTCCTGTCGCTGCTGCCCGCGGCCCTCACCAGCGTTCTCGTCGGGGTCCTGCTGCTCGCCGTCGGAGCGGGAAGCGTGATGTTCGCATCAGCCATCAGCCCGGCCGCCCTCTACCGCAGGCTCAAGGGCGAAGCCTCCGAACAGGACGAAGGGTCCCTGTATGACGACGACGACGAAGCCGACGACGCGGAGGTCGAGGAAGAGGAAGAGGACGACGGGGAGGAATACGAGGAGGAAGGCGAGGCAGGCC
>JBFWSL010000284.1:0-4084 GCA_050248375.1 Hyphomicrobiales bacterium
GGGGGGGGGGGCGCCCCCCCCGCCGCATGCCTCAGCCTTCCTACTACCCCCCACCCCTGACCCCTCCCCACAGGGGGGGAGGGGAAATTTCGGACAGCCGCCATCGCCCGCCCCTCACGCCTCCATCGTTGCCGGGGATTCCCATGTCCCGGGCGCGCCGCGACATGCAATGCCGCCGCGCGGAACCGGGACCGGCCAGCCCTTTGTCAGGCCCTACGACACTGGCGCCTCGCGGCGAAATGCGTCAAACCGCCTTCGCCTGCGGGCGCGGCGCGAGCGCGGCATCCACTTCCGCCTGGATCTGCTCCAGCGTGAAGGGCTTCTGGATAATGCCGCGGATCAGCGTGTCGAGACCGTAGGCCCGCTCCCGGTGCTCCGCGTAACCGCTCATCAGCAGCACCGGCAGACCCGGCTTGTCGCGCGCGGCGTGCAAGGCCAGCGCGATGCCGTCCACCACCGGCATGCGGATGTCGGACAGCACCAGATCGAACTCCTCGATGGGGGAAGTGAGTTTCTCCAGCGCCTCGCCGCCGTCGTGCACCGGCAGCACGTCATGGCCGCGCATTTCCAGCGCCCGGCGGACAAAGTCGCGCACGGCGCTGTCGTCTTCGGCAAGGAGAATGCGAGCCATGGCGCTCACCCGGCGGCTGCCCCGGAGGCCCAAGCCTCCCGAATTCCGGATATGACCTGATTCGGCCTCGGTCCGGCAACCGGCGTTGCTTGCCCGTCACTGGGCCCGGGCGAAGCGGACCTGCAGGTTGACCACGCCCGCGGGCGGGGAATCGAGGCTGGCCCGGAAGGCGGTCGCCTGGCCCGCCTCCAGCGGAGCGGAGCGGATTTCCTCGCTCCACTGGTAGACTTCCGCATTCCCGGCATCGCGCAGCGCGATCTCGATCGCCGGCACCGGGCGTGGCCGGTCGGATATGTTGACCACTTCACCGGTCACTTCGAGAAGCTGGCGGCCGGCCACCGCCGACCAGTCGTAGGCGACCTTGCGGAACTCCAGCCCGCGCACATTCACCGGCAGCCCGAGCCGCTCGTAGATGCCGGCGGCGCCAGGCAGCAGCGCGACGACCTGCTCGCGCCCGGCGATGGCCCCATAGGCCACGCCACCCGCCGCGGCCAGCAGCAGCAGCCATCCCGCCGCCAGTCCGGCCGAGAAGCCGCGCCGGGGCCTTGCTCCCTCCGCGGACGGACGCGGCGCCGTATCGTCATGCTCGACCGCGGCGCTGAACTCGCTTGCCGCGAACTCGATGTCGAGATCCGCGTCGATGGAAGGCGGCTCCTGCGGCTCCGCCTCGTAGATGTCGCTGACCCGGGCCTCCCGCGCGGCCCCGGAGACCTCCGGTTCGGCAGGTACGGGAGCAGGAGCAGCCATGGACTGCGCGCTCGCCGGAGCGGGCTCTGGCGCCGCGGGCACGGGCGGCGGTGGCGCCGGGGCCACGGCCGCGGCTTCCGGCTCCGCCGCGTCGGACATGACGATGTCGTCGTCGAGGCCGCCGGGCGCATCGGGCTCGGGCTCCGGCGCCAGCGGCATGGCCACCCACACGAAGGCGCATTTGCTGCAACGGACCTTGCGGCCCTTCTCCGGTATGGCCAGCGGCAACTCGTAGCGCGTGCGGCACTCCGGACATTCGATAATGGTTGCACTCAAAGTATTCACTGCGCACTTCCCCGCGCCATTATTCCGGCGCTGCCCCCCGCGGATATCGAAAGCCATTGATACCGGATGTACGGTCACGCATAAAGTCCCCACGATTCCGCGCCGAGGTCTTCAGGTTTGATCGTCTTTGAAAAAGTCGGGTTGCGATACGGATTGGGCCCGTGGGTCCTGCGCGATGTCAGCTTCGAACTGATCCCCGGCTCCTTCCACTTCCTCACCGGCCCGTCCGGCGCGGGCAAGACCTCGCTGCTCAGGCTTCTGTTCATGTCGATGAAGCCCAGCCGCGGCGTCATCTACCTGTTCGGCCGCAATCTCGCCACGCTGCCGACCAGCGAAAGGGCGCAGATCCGCTCCCGCATCGGCATGGTGTTCCAGGACTTCCGCCTGCTCGATCACCTGACCACCTGGGAGAACGTGGCGCTGCCTTTGCGGGTCATGGGCCGGCGCGACGAGGAGTACCGCAACGAGGTGACGGAGCTGCTCAACTGGGTGGACCTGGGCAACCGGGTGCACGCCTACCCGCCCATGCTGTCGGGCGGCGAGAAGCAGCGCGCCGCCATCGCCCGCGCCGTCATCGCCAAGCCCGACCTGCTTCTGGCCGACGAACCCACCGGCAACGTCGACCCGCAAATGGCCAAGAAGCTGCTGAGGCTGTTCGTGGAACTGAACCGCGTGGGAACTTCCATCGTCATCGCGACGCACGATCACCAGTTGATGCAGCAGTGCGACGCCTCCAGACTGGTGCTCGGTGATGGCCACCTCGAAATCCAGTAGCGCCGCCGAGCGCCTTTTCCACGCCGCCAGGCACAGCCGCCTGGTTGCCGTGCTGGAAGGCCTGTTCGGCCGCACGGTCTCCGCCGGCCCCTCGCCCATCGTGCCGGCGAGCTCGGTGGCGGGCCGCTCGCTCACCATCGTCATGGCCATCATGTGCTTTCTCGCCTGCCTCACCGCCGGCGCGGTCTACCTGGTGCACCAGTCGGCCTCCGCCTGGTTCTCCGACATCGCCAGCGAGGTCACCGTCCAGATCACCACGCCCAATACCGCCGAGATGGACAAGCAGGTCTCGCTGGTGGCGCTGTTCCTCGCCCGCCAGCCCGGCGTCACCAAGGTGTCGCCCATGTCGGCGAAGGACTCCGCCGCCCTGCTTGAGCCGTGGCTCGGCACCGGCGCGTCGCTGCAGGAACTTCCCGTCCCCCGCCTCATCGCGGTCGAGGTCAACCGGGACAACCCGCCCGACCTCGCCGCCATACGCACCGCGCTGGAGACCAACTTCTCCGACGTCACCCTCGACGACCACCGCCGCTGGCAGGCGGAACTGCGCACCATCACCCGCTCCCTGGCGCTGGGCGGCATCGCCGTGCTCATGCTGGTCGCCGCCGCCAGCATCGCCACCATCGTGTCGGCCACTCGCTCCGCCATGGCCTCCAACCGCGAGATCATCGAGGTGCTGCATTTCGTTGGCGCCGAGGACACGTTCATCGCCCGCGAGTTCGACCGGCATTTCCTCGCGCTGGGCGTGCGCGCCGGCATCATGGGCGCGGCCGCCGCGGCGGTCGCCTTCATGCTGCTGCCCTTCGTCATCCGCCTGCTTGGCGGGGGCGGCCTGGCAGCGGCGGAATACCGCAGGCTGATCGGGCCCGCCATACTCGACTGGTCCGGCTATCTCCTGTTCGCTGTGGTGGTGGTGGCGGTGTCGCTGCTGTGCATGTTCACTTCCCGCTACGGTGTTCAGTCCATTCTCAAATCCCACGACTGAAGCCGCCGCCACCGGTTCCTGCCGGAGCGAAATCGGCCTATTCTCCCCGCTGCCCGCCGGGGGCGGGTCATGGAAACATCGGGGCTCCGCGTGTGCTGACCGCGATCAGACTGCTAATGCGCATGATCATGCTGGCCGCGGTGCTGGCGGTGATCGGCTTCGTCGTGTTCGTCAACGCCATCAGCCAGCCGCTGCCGCCGCCGCCCGATGCCGACGGCATCGTGGTGCTCACCGGCGGCGAGGCGCGCATCGCCGAGGCCGTCAAGCTGCTCGCCCAGAAAAAAGGCAAGCGCCTGCTCATCAGCGGCGTCAACCCGCAGACCACCCGCGAGGAACTGCAGCGGCTGATCGACGATGGCTCGGAGATGTTCGAGTGCTGCGTCGATCTCGGCCACGAGGCGCGCGACACCATCGGCAACGCCGAGGAAACCCGCCAGTGGCTCGAGGAGCAGGGCTTCGATTCTCTCATCGTCGTCACCAGCAGCTACCACATGCCTCGGGCCCTGGCCGAGCTCGGCCGCGAGCTGCCCGGCATCGAGCTGCATCCCTACGCGGTGACGCCACCCAACTCCCATCTCGACGCCTGGTGGTCTCACCCCGGCACCCTGCGCCTGCTCGCCTCCGAATACGTGAAATACATCCCCGCCGTGCTGCGCCTCTACGCC
>JBFWSL010000285.1:0-4077 GCA_050248375.1 Hyphomicrobiales bacterium
GAATTGGATTCGACCTCGGGATCGGGACGCCGCTTGATCCGCGCGAAGGTCGCATCGACGATGCGGCGGTTCTGCATGTCCGGGGTGAGCAGGCCGAGCGGGTGGTCGGCGGCCTCGTTCCAGCTCACCGTCGTCCGGCCGGCGAGGGGGTGGTCGTCTCGCACGAACAGCCGGTATCTCTCGTCATACATCGGCACCGTGATGGCGCGTCCGATAGGTTCGTTGTCCAGATAGCTGATGCCGACGTCGATGGAGAAGTCGGCGATGTTGCGCAGGATTTCGCGCGAGGTCAGGGACTGGATCGAGAAGGTGACGCGCGGATAGCGCTTGCGCACCGCCTCCGTGAGCACCGAGACTGTGGGCAGTGCCGACGGGACCACGCCGAGCACCGCGCGCACGGCCAGTTCGCCCTTCAGCGCGGCGAGTTCCTGCTCCAGCGAACCGCAGTCCTCCAGGATCGACAGGGCCCATTTGAGGACCCGTTCGCCTTCCGGCGTCAGCCCCTGGTAGCGCTGTCCGCGCTTGACGATGCTGACGCCGAGCTCCTGCTCGAGCTGGCGGATGCGCCCCGAGAGGGTCGGCTGGGTGACGTTGCAGGCCGCCGCCGCGCGGGTGAAGTGCTTCTCGCGCGCCAGCGCGGCCAGATACTGAAGCTGTCGGATATCCACTGCGCAAGCGTTCCGGTTGGACGGGGTAATCCTCGCGGCGCAACCATACAGTTCACGCCCCTTGCCGTCATGTTATCCGCTGATGGCGGGCGATGTCAGGCCGGAACGCTTTGAAACCACAACAATAATCCGACGTTGGTGAATGACGCCCCCTGTCCCGGCGCCGATGCGCGATGCTGCCTGGTGGCAGCACCGGCGCGTATCCGGGGGCGCTTTCGCCGCGGGACGGGACCGGCATCCGAAGGTTTGAGTTGCAGAGTCCGCAGATTCTACTTAAGTCACCCTGCAACCTGCGAAAAAATAGCTTCACGCCTGCCTCCAAAGGCTGGCGTCGGCAGGATCGGGAACGCCAGGACGGGGGCCGGCATCGGGCATCGCCAAATGTCAGACTTCAAGGACCGATACCTGACCACCAAGCAGTTGGCGGAACTGCTGCACGTAAAGGAACGCAAGATCTATGAACTCGCCTCCTCGGGCGAGATTCCCTGCACGCGCGCCCTGGGCAAGCTGCTGTTCGAGCGCGTGGCCATCGACGCCTGGCTTGCCGGCCATGGCGCGGAAGGGTCGCGCGGCCGCATCGTCGAGCCGCCGAATGTGTTTCTGGGCAGTCACGATCCGCTTCTGGAGTGGTGCCTGAGGGAATCCAATTCCGGCCTCGCCACCTTTTTCGACGGCAGCCAGGACGGACTCGAGCGCTTCGCGAAGGGCGAGGGCGTGGCGACCGGCCTGCACATCTATTGTCCCGGCGAGGAGGAATGGAACCTGCCGCTCGTAAACAAGCGCTTCGCCGATGACCCGGTTGTGCTGATGGAATGGGCGTGGCGGGAGAGGGGGCTGATCGTGGCTCCCGGCAACCCCCACAAGCTCAGGTCGATCAAGGACCTTGCCGGTTTCAGGGTCGTGCCCCGGCAGGAGCCGGCGGGCAGCCAGATTCTCCTCGGT
Source organism: Hyphomicrobiales bacterium (assembly GCA_050248375.1). Lineage (GTDB taxonomy): Bacteria > Pseudomonadota > Alphaproteobacteria > Rhizobiales > Methyloligellaceae > JAYZVT01. The sequence goes on from JBFWSL010000285.1 coordinate 1,611, forward strand.
CACTACCTGAAGGAGAACGGCATCGACAGCGCGGCGCTGAAGCTGAGCAAGCCCGCGCGCACGGAGGTGGACGCCGCCCTGGCGGTTCTGGAGGGGCAGGTGGACGCCGCGTTCGGATTGAAATCCGTGGCTCAGCAATACCGTCTCGATTTCGTTCCGGTGGTGCGCGAGCGCTTCGACCTGCTGTTCTGGCGGCGCGAATGGTTCGAGGAGCCTCTGCAGGCCCTGCTGAACTTCTTCCGCACCGGTGAGTTCGCCGAGAAGACCGCGGGCATGGCCGGTTACGACTTCTCCGGTCTTGGCCGCATTCTCTTCAACGGCCGTTAGCGCGCCGCACGTCCCCGAAGCCGGTCCGCCAGCCTTCGGCCGCGCACCGTCTTGTGAAATCGCGCTTTTTTATCCGCTTTGAAATTCCCGGACGGTATAATACCGCACGATGAATGACGAAGCGCCAAAAGCCCAGCGGAAGCTGGAAGACGTGCACCCGGTGCGCACCGTGCGCCGCATTGCCTGGCGCGGCGCGCCGGCGGTCGATGGCGACCGCGCCGTCCCGGAAGAGACGGCCATAGCCTTTACCTACAACGGTTCCTCCCACGCGGTCATGATGGCGACGCCCCAGGACCTGGAGGATTTCGCCGTCGGTTTCAGCCTGAGCGAAGACCGCATCCGGTCGGCCGGCGAGATCGAATCCCTCGAAGTGGTTCCGCTGGAGGAGGGCATCGAGCTGCGCATGTGGCTGGTGGAGGAGCGCATGTCGCAGCTCCGCGAACGCCACAGGAGGATGCTGGGACCCACGGGCTGCGGGCTGTGCGGCGTGGAAAGTCTCGCCGAGGCCCTGCCGCGGCCACGGCACGTCAACGGCGACAGCCGCTTCCGGCCCGAGCACATCCTGGCCGCGCTGGGGTCGCTGACCGAAGCCCAGAAGCTGAACGGGGAGACCCGGGCGGTGCACGCCGCCGCGCTCTGGAAACCCGACGGGGGGCTGATCGCGGTCCGCGAGGACGTCGGCCGCCACAACGCGCTCGACAAGCTGATTGGCGCGCTGGCGCGCGGTGGACAGGAGGCGGGCGGCGGCGTGCTGGTCCTCAGCAGCCGCGTTTCGGTGGAGATGGTCCAGAAGGCCGCCGTGCTCGGCGTGCCCCTCCTGGCCGCGATGTCCGCGCCGACGGCGCTCGCCATCCGCACCGCCGAGCAGGCCGGCATTACTCTTGTCGCGGTGGCGCGCGACGACGGCTTCGAGGTCTTCGCCCATTCCAGGCGCATGGTGCTGCCCGGAGCCACGCCGCTCTGACCGTGTCAGCCGCCCGGCTTGCGGTCCTTCCAGTCCTCGAAATGGTCTTCGATCCGCGCCGGCCGCCGCGGCTTGGGTGGCTCCGAAGCCGTGCCTATGGAGATAAATCCCACCAGCAACTGCCGCGGCGAGAGGCAGAAGGCGTTCTGGATCAGAGGCGAGGCGACCTTGCGTCCGCTGGTGAGCATGGCGCCGAAGCCCCTGGCGTGCGCAGCCAACAGCAGGTTCTGGATGGCCGCCCCCAGTGAAACCAGTTGCTCGCTGACCGGAACCTTCGGATGATTCTCGACCTTCTCGAGCAGCGCCGCCAGCAGCACCGGCGCGTTGTGGGCGCGCGCCCGCTCCTTTTCCACGTCGTCCGTGCTTGCGTCCGGCTCGTGCTCGCGCTTCTCCTGCGCGAACAGGTCCGCCAGCCTGCTGCGCTGGCCGGGGGTGACCTGCAGGAATTTCCAGGGTCTGAGGCCGCAATGGTCGGGCGCGGCCAGTGCGGCGCCGACGATCTCGCGCAGCGTGACTTCGTCGGGTCCGGGCGGCAGCAGCCTCTTCGGCGCCACCGAGCGCCGGCTGTGCAGCAGGCCGATCAGACCCGCCCGCTCCTGCGGCGTAAACCCCGCGCGGCTCAAACCGCCGGTCCCGCCCTGACGCCTACAGGCGCGTATAGGAGGTGGAATAGACCGACTGGGCCGACATGTCCGTCGATTGCAGTACGACGGCCGACCCAACCGAAATCACCGCGATCAGTGCGATGCTGATGATAAAGGCCTTCATCCTGGTGCGCTCCCGGGGTCATTGCTTGTCTGGCGCGCCATCCCCGGCGGCGGGGAAGCGGGCAGTTCGCTGACTGTACTCTGTATGTAAAACGGGGCGGCCCGAGGGCCGCCCCGCATTGATCGTCGTGTGCCGTCTAGGAGCCCTGGCCCGGATAGGCCTTGCCCCAGCCCCAGGCGCCCGTGCCGAAGCCGCGGGAAACCACCCGCTGGCGGTAGATGTCGGAGACCACGTCCCCGTCACCGGCCAGCAGCGCCTTGGTCGAGCACATCTCCGCGCATAGCGGCAGCTTGCCTTCCGCCAGGCGGTTGCGCCCGTACTTCTTGAACTCGGCGTCGGAGTTGTTGGTCTCCGGGCCGCCGGCGCAGAAGGTGCACTTGTCCATCTTGCCGCGCGAGCCGAAGTTGC
>JBFWSL010000286.1:0-4064 GCA_050248375.1 Hyphomicrobiales bacterium
GGCGCCGAGGGTGGCGACGAAGGTCAGCATGATGAAGCGGTGGTGGCGCAGCGCCCAGCGCAGGGTCACGTCGTAAGCCCACAACATGCGGTCGAACACCCGTTCGCTCCAGTTGAACAGGCGGCGGGTGCGCGGGGAACGCGGTTCGGTGTGGTTGATGAAGCGCGAGCACATCATGGGCGTGAGCGTCAGCGACACCAGGCCCGACACGAGAATGGTGGCGGAGATGGTGACGGCGAACTCGTGCAGCAGGCGTCCGACCATGCCGCCGAGGAAAATCACCGGGATGAACACCGCCACGAGGGAGATGGTCATCGAAATGATGGTGAAGCTGATCTCCCTTGAGCCGGTCTTCGCCGCCTCGAGCATGCCGAGGCCCTTCTCGCGGTGACGCATGATGTTCTCGAGCATGACGATGGCGTCGTCCACGACGAAGCCCACCGATAGGGTGAGAGCCATAAGCGACAGGTTGTTGAGGCTGAAGTCGAGCGCGTACATCACCGCGAAGGTGCCGATCACCGAGATCGGCAGGGCGATGGAGGCGATGATGGTGGCGGCGAGATTGCGCAGGAACAGGAAGATCACCAGCACCACCAGGGCGGCGGCGAGGACCAGGGTGAACTGCACGTCGATCACCGACTCCTTGATGGAGTGGGCGCGGTCGTACATGACCTCCAGGTCGATGGAAGCCGGCAACTGCTGGCGCAGGCTGGGCAGCAGCTTCTCGATGTCCTCGACGATGCGCACGGTGTTGGAGCCGGGCTGCCGGTAGACGGCGAGCAGCAGGCCCTGGCGTTCGCCGTACCAGGTGGAGACCTTGTTGAACTCCACGTTGTCGATGGCGCGGCCGACCTCGCTGAGGCGGACCGGCGCGCCGTTGCGGTAGGCGACGATGAGCGAATTGAAGCCCTCGGCGTTGCGGAGCTGGCCGGTGGTTTTGATGGCCGTGGCCTGATGGGGGCCGGAGAAGGAGCCGGTCGGCTGGTTGGTGTTGGCGGCGCGCACGGCGCGCTCGACCTCGTCGAGGCCGATGCCGCGGGTGGCCAGCGCGCTGGGGTCCACCTGGATGCGCACGGCGTATTTCTGCTGGCCCCAGATCAGCACTTGCGCCACGCCGTTGATGGTGGACAGCCGCTGGGAGATCAGCGTCTCGGCGTAGTCGTCCACCACGGTGATGGGCTGGGTGCGCGAGCTGAGGCCTATATAGAAGATGGCGAAGTCGGCCGGATTGATCTTGCGGAACGAGGGGGGCTCGGACATGCCCGGCGGCAGCTCGCGCGCGGCGGTGGACATGGCCGACTGCACGTCGAGGGCGGCGGCGTCGATGTTGCGGTCGAGGTCGAACTCCAGGCTGATGCGGGTCAGGCCCTCCGCGCTGATGGAGGACATGGAGCGCACGCCGGCGATGCGGGAGAACTCGCCTTCGAGCGGCTGGGCCACCGAGGAGGCCATGGTCTCCGGGTTGGCGCCGGGCAGGGCGGCGCGCACCTCGATGGTGGGGAAATCGACGTTGGGCAGCTCGCTGACGGGCAGCGCGCGGTAGGCGAACAGTCCGAAGACGATCAGGGCGGACATGACCAGGGTGGTCATGACCGGCCTGAAGATGCTGACCTCGGCGATGTTCATGACTGGGCGGGCGCGGGACCGCCGTCGCTGTCGGCGGGCTTGGGCGCGACCTTGCGCCCGGGGAACAGGCGGAGCTGGCCGTCGGTGACGACGGTCTCGCCGTTGGCGACGCCGCTGGAGATCACCGTGCTCTGATCGACGGCGGGGCCGAGTTCGACCATGCGCATGTCCACGGTCTTGTCCGCCTTGACCACGTAGACGAAGGGGCCCTTCTGGCTCGACTGGACGGCCCGGGAAGGCACCAGGACGGCCTGGTGCAGTTCGGCGAGGAGGATCGACACGTTGACGAACTGGCCGGGGGTCAGGCGCTCCTTCGCATTGTCGTAGCGGGCCTTGAGCTGGATGGTGCCGGTGGTCATGTCCACGGCGTTGTTGATGAAGAAGATCTCGCCCGCGAGCGGCGCGCCGCCTTCGCCGGGGATCGACACGTTCGCCGTCAGCCGGCCTTCGCCCATGCGCTGCTTGATGCGCGCCAGATGCCGTTCGGGAACGTTGAAGGAAACGAATATCGGGTTGGTCTCGGTGATGACCAGCATGGCCTTGTCGTCATTGGCCTCGACCAGGTTGCCGGCGTTGACGAGGATGCTGCCGGCGCGGCCGTCGATGGGGGAGTGGATGTCGGTGAACTCCAGGTTCAGCCGGGCGATCTCGATGGCCGCTTCCTGCGCGCTCATGGTGGCGATGAGCGAGGCCTTGAGGGCGGTGGCTTCCTCGTAACGCTGCTGCGAGGAATAGCCCTTCTCGGACAGGGACTGGTAGCGGGCGAGGTCGGATTCCGCCTTTTCCAGGTTCGCCTTGTCGCGGGCGAGATTGGCCTGCGCCTGCCTTAGCTGGGCCTCGAAGGGGCGCGGGTCGATGCGGAAGAGCAGGTCGCCCTTCCTGACGCGCTGGCCTTCGGAGACGGCGACCTCGACGACCTGGCCGTCGACCCGGGACTTCACCTCGACGGTGGAGCGGGCCTGGACGTTGCCGATCGCGGTGAGCAGCACCGGAGCGGTGCCGGTGCGCGCGACCGCCGTCAGCACGGGGGCGGCCGGGCCGCCGTTCGCCGCTCCCGGCTTCTTCTCGCCTTGAGCGCCGGACAGATAGTAGTGCTGAACCAGCAGTCCCGCCGCGATCACGGCGGCGATGCCGGCGATCAAGCGGACGGGCTTAGCCCCAGATTTGGAAGATCCAGCCATGTTCTGCGACCGTGGCAAGTATCCGAGCACACGCCCCCCCGGCGTGGACTTGAATTCCGGACTGCACCCCGACCGGTCGTCAAGCGCAGGGATGGTATCCCCGATCCCGTGGAGACGCCAGTGCAATAGATCGTTATCGGAGCCGCAAAACCCTTGGGAAAAGGACCTTTTCAGCGCTTCCGGCCGCAGCGGCTGCGCAGGCCGCGGACTTCGCTCCCGCCAAAAGGGGAGCGGTCCGGCGCTGGGGGGCACCGGACCGCAGTGTGCAGTCGTGTCGTATCAGGGGGAGTCATGATGCCGTGGACGCTTCTGTATCTCACGGCATGTACACACTAGCGATTCGTGGTTAACGAAGTGTTGCCGGCTGTATCGCTCTGGTGGCCGCGGGAAATCAGCCGGCGACGGCTTCTTCCAGGTAAAGCTCGCGCAGCCTGGCGGTGACCGGGCCGGGCCTGCCGTCGCCGATCTTCACCCCGTCGATCTCCACTACGGGAGTGACGAAGGACGACGCGCTGGTCAGGAACGCTTCCCTGGCGTTCCTGGCCTCGTCCACTGTGAACGGCCGTTCCTCGACCGTGACATCGCCTTCATTCGCCAGCCGCAGGATGGCGCGGCGGGTGACGCCGGGCAGGATATCGTTGGAGAGGGGGCGGGTGACGAGCTTGCCGTCCTTCGTGACGATGAAGGCGGTGCAGGAGGTGCCCTCGGTCACGTGGCCGTCCTCCACCATCCAGGCCTCGAAGGCGCCGGCCTGCTTCGCCGCCTGCTTGCCCATGGCCTGGGCCAGCATGGCGGTGGACTTGATATCGCGGCGGCGCCAGCGGATGTCGGGAATGGTGACGACCTTCACGCCGGCCTTGCCGGCGGGGGAGTCCCGAAGCGATTTTTCCTGGGTGAAGGCGATGATGGTCTGCTCGGCCTTGTCCGGATAGGCGAAGTCGCGCTCGGCGACGCCGCGGGTGATCTGCATGTAGATCAGCCCTTCCTTAAGCCCGTTCCTCGCGGCGATCTCCCTGTGCATGGCGCCGATGTCGGCCGCGGACATGGGGCTGCCCATGCCCAGCTCCTTCAGGGAGCGCTCCAGCCGCGTCATGTGCGGCTCGAAATCGACCAGCTTGCCGTCGAGGACGGCGGTCACCTCGTAGACGGCGTCGCCGAACAGGAAGGCGCGGTCGAAGATCGACACCTTCGCTTCTTCCTCGGGCACATAGTCGCCGTTGACGAAGACGGTGCGGCTCATGGCGCTTCTCCGGACGG
>JBFWSL010000287.1:0-4037 GCA_050248375.1 Hyphomicrobiales bacterium
AAGGCGATGGGCTTCGACGTGATTGCGGGCTTCGAATACGAGTTCTTCGTGTTCGACGAGACGCCCCATTCGGTGCGCGAGAAGAATTACCGCGACATGACCCCGATGGCGCCGGGCTATTTCGGCTACTCGATGATCCGCGCCGGCACCCACTCGGATTTCTATCAGGGCCTCCTCGACCTGTGCGAGAAGATGGACATGCCGATCGAGGGCCTACACGAGGAGACGGGCCCGGGCGTGCTGGAGGCGGCGATCCAGATCTCCCCGGGGCTGGAAGCGGCGGACCGCGCGGCGCTGTTCAAGACCTTCACCAAGATCTACGCCCAGAAGCAGAACAGGATGGCCACTTTCATGGCCAAGTGGTCGCCGGACTGGCCGGGACAGTCGGGGCATATCCACATGTCGCTGTGGAAGGACGGCAAGTCGGCCTTCCACGACGCGGGGGCCGAGCATTCCATGTCGCCGGTGATGCGCCATTTCGTCGGCGGCCAGCAGGCGCTGATGCCGGAGCTGCTGTCGATGGTTGCCTCCACCATCAATTCCTACACGCGGCTGATCCCCGGCTTCTGGGCGCCGACCGACGCCTCGTGGTCGGTGGACAACCGGACCACGGCGCTGCGGGTCATTCCCGGCTCCGACAAGTCGCAACGGGTGGAGTACCGGGTGGGACCGGCGGACGCGAACCCCTATCTGGCGCTCGCCGCCGCGGTCGGCTCGGGCCTGTGGGGCGTGGAGAACAGGATCGAGCCTCTGGCCATGGTCAAGGGCAACGCCTACGACAAGACCTTCCCGGCCAGGCAGCAACTGCCGCGCACGCTGTGGGACGCGGCGCAGCGGCTGCGCAAGTCCAAGGCGGCGGAAGAGCTGTTCGGCGCGGAGTTCGTGGACCACTTCGCCACCACGCGCGAGTGGGAGGAGCGGGAATTCCGCAAGGCCATCACCGACTGGGAACTGCAGCGGTATTTCGAGATCATCTGAGCAGGTGCAATAAGGATCAAGTATGACGCCGAACCGCTCTCCCTTTCCGCCGAACGACTTACGACCTGCGGCCGTAAGTCGTGGCGGAAAGCCCTCTCCCTCAAGGGGAGAGGGAACATCGCGGGCTGCTACGGTCGAGAAGCGGGGATGAGACAAACGGTGCAATGCATTTCGCCGGTGGACGGCAGCGTCCATGCCGAACGTCCGCTGGCCGGCGACAGGACCGTGCGGGCCGCGCTCGCCAGCGCGCGCGAAGCACAGGCGAAGTGGGCACAGACGCCCATCGCCGAACGCGCGGCGTATTGCGGAAAGGCCGTGGACGCCATGCTGTCCATGACCGACGAGATCGTGCCGGAGCTGGCTTGGCAGATGGGACGGCCGGTCGCCTATGGCGCGGGAGAGTTGCGCGGCTTCGCGGAGCGGGCGCGTTACATGATCGAGATCGCGCAGGAGTGCCTCGCCCCGATCGACCCCGGCCCCCGAGAAGGCTTCACCCGCAGCATCGAGCGCGTACCGCTCGGCGTCGTGTTCACCATCGCGCCGTGGAACTACCCCTATCTCACGGCGGTGAATTCCATCATTCCGGCGCTGATGGCGGGCAACGCGGCGGTGCTGAAGCACGCGCGCCAGACGCTGCTGGTGGGCGAGCGCTTCGCGAAGGCCTTCGGGATGGCGGGCCTGCCGGAAGGGCTGTTCCACAACCTGGTGCTCGGCCACGGGCAGGCGGCTGACATCATCGCCCGGCGCGAGGCGGACCTGATCTGCTTCACGGGCTCGGTGCCGGGTGGCGCGGCGATAGAAAAAGCCGCGGCCGGCCATTTCCGCCATGTGGGACTGGAGCTCGGCGGCAAGGACCCGGCCTATGTTCGCGCCGACGCCGACCTCGATTTCGCGGTGGAAAACCTGGTGGACGGCGCGTTCTTCAATTCGGGCCAGTCCTGCTGCGGCATCGAGCGCATCTATGTCTCGGAAAAGCTGTTCCGGCCCTTCGTGGAGGGAGCGGTGGAACTGACGCGCAAATACGTGCTCGGCAGCCCGCTGGAGAAGCAGACGACGCTCGGGCCGATGATCGACGCCGGGGCGGCGGCATTCGTGCGCGGCCAGATCGCGGCCGCCCTGCGCGGCGGCGCGAAGGCCCATATCGAGGAAAAGGCGTTCTCCGCCAGCAAGGAGGGCACCGCCTATCTGGCGCCGCAGGTGCTCACCAACGTCAACCACCAGATGGACGTGATGCGCGAGGAATCCTTCGGACCCGTGGTCGGCATCATGGCGGTGAAGGACGACGAGGAGGCCATCGCGCTGATGAACGACAGCCCGTTCGGGCTGACCGCCTCGATCTGGACCGCCGACGAGGACGCGGCCCGCAGCATCGGCAGGCGCGTCGAAACCGGCACCGTGTTCATGAACCGCTGCGACTATCTCGATCCCGCGCTGGCATGGACGGGCGTGAAGGACACCGGACGCGGCGTCACCCTTTCGCGCGTGGGCTACGAGCACATGACCCGGCCCAAGAGCTACCACTTCAGGACAAGGACCAGATGAGCGTTCTCGATATTCGCCAGTGGAACTACCCGACCCGGATCATCATCGGCGCCGGCGCCATCGCCCGGCTGCCCGAACTGTGCCAGGAGCACGGCATGACCCGTGTTCTTTTCGTCACCGACAAGGGGCTGGCCGACGCGCCGATCCTGAAGAAGGCCGTGGAGCTGGTGACCAGGGCGGGCATGCGGGCGGACGTTTATTCCGACGTCAAGGGCAACCCCACCGAGAGCAACGTCAACTCCGGCATCGAGGTGTTCCGCAAGGGCAAGTTCGACGGCATGGTTGCCTTCGGCGGCGGCAGCGGGCTCGACGCGGGCAAGGCCATCGCCTTCATGGCGGCGCAGGGGCGGCCGCTGTGGGACTTCGAGGATGTGGGCGACAACTGGAAGCGCGGCAGGACGGAAGGACTGGTGCCGGTGATCGCGGTGCCGACCACGGCGGGCACGGGCTCGGAAGTGGGCCGCGCCTCGGTGATCGGCAACGAGACCACCGGGGACAAGAAAATCATCTTCCATCCGGCGATGATGCCGAAGGTGGCGCTGTGCGATCCGGAGCTGACGGTGGGGCTGCCCCCTCACCTGACGGCGGCCACCGGCTTCGACGCCTTCACCCATTGTTTCGAAGCCTTCTGCGCCCCCGGCTACCACCCGCTGGCGGACGGCGTCGCCATCACCGGCATGCGCCTGTGCTCGCAGCATCTGCTTGCGGCGATCAAGGACGGCGGGAACCTGGAGGCGCGCACGCACATGATGTCGGTGGCGATCTGCGGCGCCACCGCCTTCCAGAAGGGGCTGGGGGGCATCCACGCGCTGTCGCACGCCATCGGCGCGATCTACGACAGCCATCACGGCCTCACCAACGCCGTGATGCTGCCCTATGTGGCGAAGGCGAACCAGGAAGCGATCTGGGACCAGATGCTGCGCATCGGGCGCGTGCTCGGGCTCGGCGACGGAGGCTTCGAGCCGGTGTTCGAGTGGATGATGAAGCTGCGCGAGCGGGCCGGGATTCCGAATGCGGCGACGGCGCTCGGCTGCGAGGAGTCGAAGGCGAAGGAGATGGGCCAGCGGGCCGTGAAGGACCCGACCGCGGGCGGCAATCCCATTCCCTTCGAGGCGTCGGAATACTCCGAAATCTATCTCAACGCCTGCAGAGGCAAGATCTAGATCCGATGCCCGCGCGCGTTCTCATCATCAATGGCAATCCGAAGGCCTCGACGGACCGCATCGTCTCTCTCGGCGGCGATCCCTATGGCGAGAATTACGCGAGGGGCTTGCGGACCTTCGAGAAAGACCTCGACATCACCGTGCTGAACGCGGGCGACGGCGAACGCCTCCCGAACAGCGTCGCGCTTGCCGACTTCCACGGCATCGCCTGGACCGGATCGTCTCTCTCGGCCTACTGGGACGAGCCGGCGGTGCGCGGCCAGATCGAGCTGGCGCGGGAAGCCTGGCGCTCCGGCGTGCCCGGCTTCGGAAGCTGCTGGGGCCAGCAGATCATGTGCCAGGCGCTCGGCGGCG
>JBFWSL010000288.1:0-4016 GCA_050248375.1 Hyphomicrobiales bacterium
GGGGCGAGGTGCCCGTCGGCGCCGTCATCGTCACCCGTCAGGGCGAAGTGCTCGCCCGTGCCGGCAACCGCACGCTGGAGCTGAAGGACCCCACGGCCCATGCCGAGCTGCTGGCCATCCGCCAGGCCTGCGCGGAAACAGGAAGCGAACGCCTGACCGGCGCCTTCATCTACGTGACGCTGGAGCCATGTCCCATGTGCGCCACCGCGATCTCCTTCGCCCGGCTGGCCCGCCTCTACTATGGCGCGCCGGACCCCAAGGGCGGCGGCGTCGATCACGGGCCTTGCATCTTCGATCAGTCCACCTGCCATCATGCGCCCGAGGTCTATGGCGGCATCGGCGAGGCCCGCGCCGCGGAACTGCTCAGGACATTTTTCCGCGGCCGCCGGTGAGCACCCGGTCCAGCTCGCGCTTGAGCTGGTCCTTGGAGGGCTTCGACGCCTCGAGTATTTCGTCGATGCGGTAGAACTCCAGCACCCGGATGGTCTCCACCGCCGGGCGGATGAGGATGTCCGGCCGGATGCGCTTGAGCTTCTCGTGCACGATGGCGTTCTGCATGATCTGGGATGAGGCGAGCACCGCTTCCAGGGCGCCGGGAGAGCGGCCGTCGCGCAGCCGCGCATGGCCGGTGACGTCGATAGCCACCGCGAAGCGGCTTTCGGGCTGCAGCAGGTCATAGGGCAGGGGATTGATCAGCCCGCCGTCGGCCAGCACGCGGCCCTCATACTCCACCGCCCGGAACAGCGACGGCAGCGCCATGCTGGCCGCGATGGCCTTGCCCAGCGAGCCTTCCTGTATCACCACCAGCGACTGTTCCCGGTAGTCCGTCGCTGTCGCCCGGAAGGGAATCTTCAGCTTGCCCATGTCGGCTTCCGCGGCTTCCGGGAAGACGATTTCCAGGAACTTCTCCGCGTTCATCAGCGCGGAGGAAAACGGCCGCAGGCTCCACAGCTCCATCCAGTCCCGCGGACCGCCGGTGAACAGCTTGCGCAGCATGCCAGCCGGATTGGCCATGAACTCCCGCGCGCGTTGGGCGATTTCCCTCGCCGACAGTCCCGCGGCGTAGGCCCCGCCGAAGATGGCTCCGATGCTGGTTCCCGCGACCATCACCGGCCGGATGCCCAGTTCGTCGAAGGTCTCCAGGATGACGATATGCGCAAGCCCGCGCGCGCCGCCGCCGCCCAGCGCAAGGCCGATGGAGTTGGAGGTGTCGGACGCAAGGGGATGCGAACGCGGCATGGGGAGAGGGTTTACTCCGCGAGCAGGAAGCCGAGGACGAGCTTGAGCGTCTCCTCCGGCGCTTCTTCCGCGAGGAAGTGGCCGCTGACGATGGACTGGCCGCGCACGTCCGTGCACCACTGCTTCCAGGTGTCCAGCGGGCTCGCCGCGCGCTTGGCCACGTAGTCCGTGCCCCACAGCACCAGAGCGGGCCGGCCGATCTTGCGGCCGGCCTTCACGTCCGTCTCGTCCGCCTCGTAGTCGTAGGTGCGGCCGGCGCGATAGTCCTCGCAGAAGGCATGCACGCTCGCCGGGTTCTCCATCAGCGCCCGGTAATGGGCGAGCGCGCCCTTGTCGAACACCGACAGGTCCTTGGGCAGTGCCCAACTCGCCAGCGTGTGCTCCAGGTAATAGGCGGGCGACTTGGAGATCAGCGTCTCGGGCATGGGATGCGGCTGCGCCAGGAACGGCCAGTGATAGGCCGACATGGCGAGATTCCGGTTCATGTTCTCCCACATCACATAGGTCGGCAGGATGTCGAGCAGAACCAGCCGGTCGAGCACGTCCTCGTGATCGAGCGCCAGGCGGTAGCCGACCCGCGCGCCCCGGTCGTGGCCGATCAGCGAGAATGTCCTGTGCCCGAGCTCGCCCATGATGGCGACGATGTCCTCCGCCATGGCTCGCTTGGAATAGGGATAGTGCTTGTCGTCGCTTTCCGGGCAGGAGCTGGCGCCATAGCCGCGCAGGTCCGGGATCACCAGCGTGAAATGCTCCGCCAGCCCCGGCGCCAGCCGGTGCCAGGCGGCATGCGTCTGCGGATAGCCGTGCAGCAGCGCCAGCGGCGGTCCCTTGCCGCCGATGCGCGCGAAGATATACGCGCCCGCGCCTGTCAGGGTCCTGGACTCGAAACCGGGAAACAGGTCGGGCAGGGTGCTCACGCGGCGGCCTCCTCGCGTTCGATGGCGCGCCAGCCGATGTCGGAGCGGCAGAAGCCTTCCGGCCAGTCGATCTTCCCGATGGCCGCGTAGGCGCGTTCCTTCGCCTCGCGCACCGTGCGCCCGCGCGCGGTGACGTTGAGCACGCGCCCGCCCGTGGCGACGATCTCGCCGTCCTTCAGCGCCGTGCCCGCGTGGAAAATTTTCACGTCGTCGCTTTCCGCCTTGTCGAGCCCGCGGATGATTGTGCCCTTCCTGTAGTCGCCCGGATAGCCTTTGGCGGCCATGACCACCGTCAGCGCGGCCTCGTCGCGCCAGCGCAGGTCGAAATTGGCGAGCATCCCGTCGCTGGTGGCGATCAGCGCCGGCAGCAGGTCAGATTTCAGCCGCATCATCATCGCCTGGCATTCGGGATCGCCGAAGCGCACGTTGTATTCGATCAGCTTCGGCCCCTTGTCGGTGATCATCAGCCCGGCGTAGAGCACGCCGCGAAAGGGCATGCCTTCCGCCGCCATGCCGTTCACCGTGGGCAGGATGATCTCGTCCATGCTGCGCGCCACCAGCGCCGGCGTCATCACCGGCGCCGGCGAATAGGCGCCCATGCCGCCGGTGTTGGGCCCTTCGTCGCCGTCGCGGACGCGCTTGTGGTCCTGGGCGGTGACCAGCGGCAGCACGTTCCTGCCGTCCACCAGCACGAAGAAGCTGGCCTCCTCCCCGACAAGGCATTCCTCGACCACCACTTCCGCGCCCGCCGCGCCGAAGCGTCCGTCGAAGCATTCCGCGATGGCCGCTTCGGCCTGCTCCAGTGTCCCGGCCACGGTGACGCCCTTGCCGGCCGCCAGCCCGTCCGCCTTGACGACGATGGGCGCGCCCTGCTCGCGGGCATAGGCGATTGCCGGAGCCGCCTCGGTGAAGCGGCCATAGGCGGCCGTGGGAATGCCGTGGCGGGCGCACAGGTCCTTGGTGAAGCCCTTGGAGCCTTCCAGTTGCGCCGCCAGTTTCGACGGTCCGAAATACTTGATGCCCGCGGCGGCGAGATCGTCTCCGATGCCCGCCGCCAGCGGCGCCTCGGGCCCCACGACCACGTAATCGACGCCGTTCTCCTTGCAGAACCGCACCACGGCCCCGTGGTCGGTGATGTCCAGCGGCACGCATTCCGCGTCCTGCGCGATGCCGCCGTTGCCCGGCGCGCACCACAGCCTGGTCAGCAAGGGGCTGGCGGCTATGGCCCAGGCCAGCGCGTGCTCGCGTCCCCCCGATCCGATCAGCAGAACTTTCATGAGTATTTCCGCGCCCTTGCGGTCCCGGTTGTGGCGAGTGCCCGCGAGTCATGTATCATTGCGCGCGCGTCCCAGAAACCTCCGGAATCGCCCTGTGGATAGACCCGCTGAAAAGCCCGGCGCCAACATCGCCGAATTTAGCGTCACCGAACTGTCCTTCGCCATCAAGAAGACGATGGAGGACACCTTCGGCTATGTGCGCCTGCGCGGCGAGGTCTCCGGCTACCGGGGCCCGCATTCCTCGGGACATTGCTATTTCACCCTCAAGGACGACAAGGCGAAGATCGACTCGGTCATCTGGAAGGGAGTCTTCGGCAAGTTGCGCTTCCGGCCCGAGGAAGGCATGGAGGTGATCGCCACAGGCCGGGTCTCCACCTATCCCGGCTCCTCCAAGTACCAGATCATCGTCGAGGCGCTAGAACCGGCGGGTGCCGGCGCGCTGCTGGCCCAGCTCGAGAAGCTGAAGAGGAAACTCGCAGCCGAGGGGCTGTTCGACGAGGCGCGCAAGAAGCCGCGCCCCTTCCTCCCCCGCGTCGTCGGCATCGTCACCTCGCCCACGGGCGCGGTGATCCGCGACATGCTG
>JBFWSL010000289.1:0-3968 GCA_050248375.1 Hyphomicrobiales bacterium
TGGCCGGGATCGCCCCCTTGGGCAGGACACGTACGAATTCCGTGCCGGCATAGCGCTGGCTGAGAAGTTCGCGCACGTCGTCGGCCGTCGTCTTGTCCTTCAGCCGCAGATAGCAGGTGACCAGTTCGCCACGGCTCATGGGTATCAGGTGCGGCGTGAAGTTGACGATGACGCCGCTTCCCGCCGCCAGCGAGAGTTCCTGTTCGATCTCGGGGGCGTGGCGATGGCTGGCGATGCCGTAAGGCGACAGGCCTTCGCCGGCTTCCGAGAACAACGTGTTCTGTTTCAGCGAGCGCCCGGCGCCGGAGACGCCCGACTTGGCATCTATGATGATATCGCCGGGTTCAACGGCGCCGTCCTTCACCGGCGGAATCAGCGCCAGCAGCGCGGCTGTCGGATAGCATCCCGGACAGGCGACAATACGCGCCTTGGCGATAGCGGACGCATAATGCTCGGTCAGGCCGTAGACGGCCTGCTTGAGCAGGTCCTGGGCCTTGTGCTCGCCCCCGTACCATTTGGCATAAACGGCGGCATCGCGAAGCCGGAAGTCGGCGGACATGTCGATGACCTTCAGGGTCTTCGGCAGCCCGGCGATAATCTGGTGCGCGGTGGCGTGTGGCAGCCCGCAGAAAGCCGCGTCGATCTTCGACCAGTCGACATCGTCGCTGTCCACGAGATCCGGAAGCTTCGCCAGGCCAAGATGCGGGAACACGGAGGCCATGGGCTGGCCCGCATGGGTCTTTCCGGCCAGGGCGGCGACTTCCATGTTGGGATGGCGGACGGCCAGGCGCACGAGGTCGGCCCCCGTGTAACCGGAGGCACCAATCACTGCGATCCTGTAAGTCTTCGTGCCGGCCATGGCTGTCATCCTGCTGGGCTTCAACGTCCGCGCGTTTAGCTGAAATCGGCCGTGAATGAAAGCGCGGCTTGCGCAGCTTAGGAGCGCATGGACCGGGCTGGCACGCCCGCCACGTGTTCGCTGTCGGCTACATTCGCCGTCACCACCGCACCCGCCGCAACGACGGCGTTCGCGCCAATCGTCATGCCGGGAATGATCACCGCGCCTGTTCCGATAAAGGCCCTGGGGCCAATGGTGACGTTGCCGGCCGCGTGCACGCCGGGACAAAGCTGGGCGCCGTCGGCGAGCCTGTTGTCATGGTCCACCGTGCAGGCCGTGTTGAGGATGCACCCCCTGCCGATATGCGTATTCGCGTTGGCGACAGCCATGGCGACCAGCACGCTGCCGGGCCCGACCACGCAGGATGGGGAGACAACCGCCGAGGGATGAACGAGTGCCGGGCAGTCGAGTCCTCGGCCGTGAGCCTCGTCAAGCAGCTCCATGCGCCGGGCGTTGTCACCGAGCGCCACGAACACGGCGGCCCCGTTTATCCTGTCCTGGGAGAAAGCCTCCTCCAGGGAAGACGCCACGACGGGGATGCCGTTCACCTGCGTCCCCGCCTTCATCGCGGCATCGCAGAAGCCGACGACGCGGAAGTCCATGGCCTGCGCGATTTCCGCGCAGACGCGGCCGTGGCCGCCGGCGCCGATGATCAGGAGATCGCGGGCCATGCTGGTCCTTCCCGCCGGCGCCACAGGCTACAGGGCCATGCGGCAGCCGGCACGATGTGATCCGAGCGCTAGCGCTTGGAGAACTGGAAGCTCCGGCGAGCCTTGGCGCGGCCGTACTTCTTGCGCTCCACCACGCGGGAGTCGCGGGTAAGGAAGCCGCCCTTCTTGAGGGCGCCGCGCAATTCGGGCTCGTAGTAGGTGAGCGCCTTGGACAGACCATGACGCACCGCGCCCGCCTGGCCCGAAAGACCACCGCCGCTGACCGTGCAGGTCACGTCGTACTGGTCAATCCGGCCCGCCACCACCAGCGGCTGCTTCAGGATCATCTGCAGCACCGGCCGGGCGAAGTAGGCGGAGTAGTCCTTGCCGTTGATGACGATCTTGCCCGGTCCGGGCTTGATCCACACGCGGGCGACCGCGTCCTTGCGCTTGCCGGTGGCGTAAGCGCGCCCCTGCCGGTCCAGCTTCTGAACGTGCACGGGCGCGGCGGCAGCGCCGTCGCCGGCCTGCTTGCCAAGATCCTCGAACGACTTCACTTCAGTGTCGGCCATCGGATTACGCGCTCCTCACGTTCTTGCCGCTCAGTGCGGAAATATCGAGTGTCTCGGGGGTCTGGGCGGCGTGCGGATGTTCCGCGCCTGCGTAGACCTTCAGGTTGGTCATCTGCTCGCGGGCCAGCTTGTTGCGCGGCATCATCCGCTGCACGGCAAGCTGCACCACCCGCTCGGGATAACGCCCATCGAGGATCTGGTGGGCCTTGCGGCTCTTGATGCCGCCCGGGTGGCCCGTGTGCCAGAAGTATTCCTTGTCACGGCGCTTGTTCCCGGTCAGCACCACCTTGTCCGCGTTGACCACGATGACGTTATCGCCGCAGTCCACATGGGCTGTGTAGCCGGGCTTGTGCTTGCCCCGCAGGCGCATGGCGATCAGCGCCGCGAGACGGCCGACCACGGCGCCGCTGGCGTCGATGAGTATCCATTTCTTAGTGATCTCGTTCGGCTTTGCCGAGTATGTCTTCATGGTCAACTCCACCGCCGGCAAGGTCATCCGCCCTGCCCCGCATCCTGCCGGGACGGCAATCCCGCTGGCTGCTCTTGTTGAAGAAATCCGCGCCCTTCTAACGGGAAGGCCTGCCTGCGTCAATCAAAAGAATGAAGAAAGTGGCAGGAAAAACAATCCACTGCATATGCGGTATTATGTTACCTCAATCTTTATCCCCCGTTCGGCGGCGGGAGCGAGTAGGTGCCGCTGACATGCGCCACCATGTCAGCGGAACCCTTTGAGAACAGTGAGACTTCTCCCACGGCAAGACGTTTGCCCAGCTTGAGCAGTTTCACCTCGGCGAGGAGATCCCGCTTCAAAGGGCGCCTGAGAAAGTCAATATGCAGGCTTGTGGTCACCGCCTGGGGCCGTTTGCCAATCATGCCCAGAACCGCCACATACAATCCGTAGTCGGCCAGCTTGAACATTGCCGGGCCCGCTATGGTGCCGCCTGGACGAAGGACGCGGTCATTGAATTCCATACGGAGCTGCGCTTCAAAGGGAGCCAGGTGCTCGATATGGATCGGCGGCCAAAGGGCGCGGGATTCCGGAAAAACCTCGTGCAGATACTCTTGAAGGTCGGCCGCGGTCATGGCCAATCGGGCGCTGGTCATGGAAGGTCCTTTTTCGTCGTCCGTGGTGCTGGTGCCGCTCCTTGCGCGCCTGGTCAAGTGTCTTGATGCAACCTGCCCCAAGCTTGGGCTATGCTTTCGCCAATCTTCGAACCTGGATTTCCCGCCATGCCATCCGCCAAGAAGAAACCCGCGCCAAGCCCCGAGGAAGATATCCTGCTCCGTGAAGATCGCGGCGCCATCGCCGTGCTGGTCCTCAACCGGCCGGACAAGCGCAACAGCCTGTCCGAGGCCCTGATGTCCGCGCTGCAGGAGGAAATCACCGCTATCGGCCAGTCCAAGGCGATACGCGCCGTGGTGCTCGCCGCCAACGGACCCGTGTTCTGCGCCGGCCACGACATGAAGGAGATGTCTGCGCACCGGAACGACCGCGACCGCGGACACGCCTACTTCACCAAGGTGATGATGAATTGCGCCACGCTGATGCAATCGATCATGACCTGCCCCAAACCGGTTGTCGCTGCCGTGGAAGAGACAGCGACGGCGGCAGGCTGCCAACTGGTGGCGAGCTGCGATCTGGCGGTGGCGAGCACGGATGCGAAATTCTGCACCCCGGGCGTTCATATCGGCCTGTTCTGTTCAACGCCCATGGTTGCCATCAGCCGCAACGTTCCCCGTAAGCGCATCATGGAAATGCTGCTGCTGGGCGAGATGGTCGATGCCAGGGAGGCCGAGGCATGGGGACTGGTCAACCGGGTGGTGCCGAAGGACCGGGTCATGGACACG
>JBFWSL010000290.1:0-3906 GCA_050248375.1 Hyphomicrobiales bacterium
TTCTGCCCATGCCAACTCTCCGCAGAGGTCTCGGGATAGGGCAGGATCGGACAAACAGAATGAATTGAGCTTAATTCTAAAGCATCTGGCCGATTATTTCGGCGTCTATCGTTAAGGATTTGCTGCGGAGGGCACGGCCTCCCACCCACCCGGATTCAATTTGAGCCGTCACATTGGCAGGCTAGTATCGGCCTGTCCGGCCCCCGTTACAGGGACCGCACGAGCGCGGGGCACCTCTACAATCGCGCATTTCCAAGGGAGAGAGCACACATGTTTCGCAAGGCATTTCTCGCGGCACTGGGCATCGCGGCGCTGATCTGCGGCTGGCAGCAAGCGGCGATGGCGGAGTTCACGCTGGATTCCCGCTTCGAGGACAAGGACGGCGATCTCATCGCCGACATTCCCTCCGATCCCTCCAAGCAGGTCGACCCGTCCACCCTGATCTTCGCCTACACCCCGGTCGAAGACCCGGCGGTTTACGCAAAGGTGTGGGACGGGTTCCTGAAGCACATGGAAAAGGTGACGGGAAAGAAGGTGCAGTTCTTCCCGGTTCAGTCCAACGCAGCGCAGATCGAGGCGATGCGGGCCGGACGGCTTCACATCGCCGGCTTCAACACGGGCTCGAACCCCATCGCAGTGGCCTGCGCCGGATTCCGTCCCTTCACCATAATGGCCTCGGCCGACAACAGCTTCGGCTACGAAATGGAGATCATCACGTTTCCGGGCTCGGGCGTGGAGAAGGTGGAGGATATCAAGGGGAAGAAGATGGCCTTCACCGCCGAGACCTCGAACTCGGGCTACAAGGCCCCTTCGGCGCTGCTGAAGAGCGAGTTCAGCATGGTGGCCGGGAAGGACTTCGAGCCGACATTCTCCGGCAAGCATGACAACTCGATCCTGGGCGTGGCCAACAAGGACTATCCCGCGGCCGCCATCGCCAACTCGGTGATGGCGCGCATGTTCGAACGCGGCGTGGTCAAGCCGGAGCAGATCAAGTCGGTCTACAAGTCCCAGACCTTCCCGACGACAGGCTATGGCGTCGTCTACAACCTGAAGCCGGAGCTGCAGGAGAAGATCAAGGAAGCCTTCTTCTCCTTCGAGTGGAAAGGTTCGGCGCTGGAAGAGGAGTTCAAGAAGTCGGGCGAGGCGAAGTTCATTCCCATTACCTTCAAGGGACACTGGGAAGTGATCCGCAAGATCGACGAGGCGAACAACGTTTCCTACAAGTGCAAGTAGACCGCGCCGCGGCCGGAGAGGGAGAGACCGCGCGTCATGCTTCGCGTCGAGGAACTGCGCAAGAAGTACCGGACCGGGGACGAGGCGCTTAAGGGCGTCTCGTTCTCCGTTCCCGCGGGACAGGTGGTCGGTCTGATCGGGCCGTCAGGCGCCGGAAAGTCTACGCTGATCCGCTGCGTCAACCGGCTGGTGGAGCCCAGCGGCGGCAAGGTGTTCCTGGGCGATCTGGAGATCACTTCGCTCGGCCGGCGCGACCTGTCCCGGGCCAGGCGCAGGATCGGGATGATCTTCCAGGAATACGCCCTGGTGGAGCGGCTCAGCGTGATGGAGAACGTGCTTTCGGGCAGGCTCGGCTATGTCTCCTTCTGGCGCAGCTTCACCCGCCGCTTCTCCCGCCAGGACATCGACAAGGCCTTCGGCCTGCTCGACCGCGTGGGGCTGCGCGACCAGGCGGACAAGCGCGCGGACGCCCTGTCCGGCGGCCAGCGGCAGCGCGTGGGCATCGCCCGGGCGCTGGAACAGGACCCCGAGCTGCTGCTGGTGGACGAGCCGACCGCAAGCCTCGATCCCAAGACGTCGCGGCAGATCATGCGCCTGATCTGCGAGATCTGCGGCGAGCGGAACCTGCCGGCGATCATCAACATGCATGACGTGGTGCTGGCGCAAACCTTCGCCCATCGCATCATCGGGCTCCGGGCGGGCGAGATCGTCTTCGACGGCACTCCCGACAAGCTCAGCGACGCGGTTCTGACGCGCATCTACGGCGAGGAGGACTGGACCGCCATGCGCAGGCGCGAAGACGGTGACGAAGACAGCCCGTCCGATCTCGCCCGCGCGGCAGGGGGCGCCTGAGCATGTCTTCGCTCGCGCGCCACTGGCGGCCGCCGCCGCTGATCTCCAGCCCGGCGCTGCGTTGGACGCTGTATGGCGGGGCGCTTGTCTATCTCGTGCTCGCCGCGGGTTCGGTTGAGGTGAACTGGTCGCGGGTCTACGAAGGGCTCGAGCGCGGCTGGCGCTTCATCGAGGGTTTCCTGCTGCCCGACTTCGTCAGCCGCAGGGACGACATCATGCAAGGCATGATGGAAAGCCTGACCATGACAGTCACATCGACGGTGGCTGGCATCGCGATCTCCGTGCCCATCGGCATCGGCGCGGCACGCAACCTGGCGCCCCTGCCGGTCTACCTGGTCTGCCGGGCGATCATCGCGCTGTCGCGCAGTTTCCAGGAGATCATCGTCGCCATCCTGTTCGTTGCCATGTTCGGCTTCGGCCCCTTCGCCGGATTCCTGACGATCAGCTTCGCCACCATCGGCTTCCTGTCGAAGCTGCTGGCGGAGGACATCGAGGACATCGACGAGGCGCAGGCGGAGGCAATCCGCGCCACGGGCGCAGGCTGGTGGCAGGTGGTGAATTACGCCATACAGCCGCAGGTGATGCCGCGGCTGATCGGGCTCAGCCTGTACCGCCTCGACATCAACTTCCGGGAGTCGGCGGTAATCGGCATCGTCGGCGCGGGCGGCATCGGCGCCACCCTGAATACCGCCATCGACCGCTACGAGTATGATTCCGCGGGCGCAATCCTGATCCTCATCATCCTCATAGTCATGGCGGCGGAGTATTCCTCCAGCCATGTGCGCAAGTGGGTGCAGTGATGCCGGTACGGAGCGAGGCGGGCAGGCTGGACTGGCGGCATCGCTCGGGCCGCGCGCACCTGCTGCTGTGGTGCGGCTGGCTGGCGCTGGTCGCGCTCACGGTATTCTGCTGGCAGGTGATGACGAAGGACACCATCTGGGCCTTCGTCTGGGACGCGCCGGTACAGGCGGCCGACATCGGCGGCCGCATGGTGCCGCCCAAATGGGGTTACCTGAACGACCTGTGGTGGCCGCTGTGGGACACCATAAACATCGCCACCCTCGGCACGCTGCTGGCCGTCGTCCTCGCCGTTCCGGTCGCCTTCCTCGCCGCGAGCAACACCACGCCGAGCACGGTTTTCGTTCGCCCGGCGGCGCTGCTCATCATCGTCGCCTCGCGTTCCATCAACTCCCTGATCTGGGGCCTGCTGCTGGTGGCCATCATCGGTCCGGGCGTGTTCGCGGGCATCATCGCCATCGCGCTGCGCTCCATCGGCTTCGTCGCCAAGCTGCTCTACGAGGCCATCGAGGAGATCGACGCGACCCAGGTCGAGGCGGTGACGGCGACCGGCGGCTCGCGCATGCAGGTGATCGACTATGCCATCGTACCGCAGGTGATGCCGGCCTTCGCGGGTATCTGCGTGTTCCGCTGGGACATCAACATCCGGGAGTCCACCGTGCTCGGCCTCGTCGGCGCGGGCGGGCTGGGGCTGAAGCTGCAGGCCTCGCTCAACGTGCTGGCCTGGAACCAGGTGACGATGATCTTCATCGTCATCCTCGCCACCGTCGCCATCAGCGAATGGGTCTCGGTCAAGGTGCGGCACGCGATCATCTAGCAACCCGCCGCGGCTACCTGCCGCCGGTCATCAGCCAGAACAGTCCCGCGAGCACCGGTATGGTCATGGCGGCGAATGGCCCGTTCCAGCGCCAGGTGAGCGTGGTGGAGGGGATGCCCGTGGCCTGCGCGGTGAGCAGCACCACCGAGGCGAAGGGCGTGGCGCTCATGGAGACCGCCCAGCCGCAGCCCAGCGAAAGCGCCACG
>JBFWSL010000291.1:0-3902 GCA_050248375.1 Hyphomicrobiales bacterium
ATTGTACTTCACCGGCTCGCCCGGCTTGCGCCCCGGGGCGGGCTCCAGGATCGCCAGCGGATCGCTGGCCGGAAAGGTGTCGTCCAGGGACTCGTCCAGCAGCTCGTCCACGAATTTCCGTTTGCGCCGGGCCCGCTCGGCCGCGTCCGTATCCCGGGTCGCTTTTTTGCTCGGTCCGGCCATCGTCATCCTCCGGATGAGAGTATCGCCCCGCATCTCCATGCAGGGCAGATTGGCATTCTGGCCCCGTGGCGCAACCGATGGAAAGCAATTTGATCGCCCGTGAGCTCCCGCCCGCCCGGAACGGGCAGGGGCGGCCTCAGGGCTTCTGGCGCGCCGCTGTGTCCTCCACCCGCCGCTTCAGAGCGTGCCCGAGCACCGTCGAGCCCACCGCCGACCCGGCGAAGAAGTAAAGGCCCGGCCCGGCGCTGGCGTCGGCGAGAAAGCCGCTGGTCTTGGCGATAACCACGACCATCGCCACCACGAACACGTCCGCCATCGACCAGTTGCTGATCCAGCTCAGATGCTGCAGCACCCGTTGCGTCTCCGCTTCGCTGGCGTCCACGCAGCACGACAGCCGGTAGAGCCGCTCGAACTTGTAGAGCGGCGCGGCCACGGTGAAGCCGCCGACGATCAGCGCCAGAAGCCATTCGCCCTCGCCGAACAGCGTCCAGGTGACGTTGAGAATGGTGTAGTCGTCGCGGAACATCAGCAGCCGGTCGATGACCATGATCGGCAGCGAGATGCCCGCGAGCCACAGGCAGATGACGAGGAGCAGCGCCCCGTGCGCCCAGGTGACGGGTCCGCCACGCCCGCCGGCCACGTCAGCCCTTCTTGGGCTGCTGCACGCAATCGACCCACTCGAGCGCCGCCTTGATGCCCTTCAGCGGCAGCACCGCGTTGTGGATCTCCGGCGGATTGTCCTTCTCGTAGTAGAGCCACTCGAGCTGCTTGCCGGGCTTGAAGCCGGCCACGACGTCGTTGGCCGCGTCGATCTGGAAGTCGCCGCCCGCGCCGGCCCTGATGCGCGCGGGGGGCACGTAGATGCCGGGGTCGCGGTCCACCACCAGGATGAAGGGGTTGGACTTGTCGGCGTCCGGCGCCGAGGCGGTGAGCAGTACGCGCCACGCCGCGCCCGTCCCCTCCCGCGTCAGCGTCATGGAGTGGCTCCAGCCGTTGGGCGTGCCCGGCTTGCGGTGATAGGCGGCGACCTCGCATGCTCCCGACGCCATGCAGGCCGCTGTCACGTCGCTGAACGTGACCTTCGTGCCGTTTTCGGATTTTTCCGTTTTTACGCCGCAAACGGTGTCGGCGGACGCGGCGGGCACGGCGAAGGCTGCGGTCAGTACTGCGGCTGCGAGCGACTTGCGGATCATTGGCTGTCCTGTATGCGGGTGGGAAGGCCATCCGGCCCCGGGTCAGATGGCAACTCTTATCGGCTTGCGCGTGGAATGCAATGGTCTGCACCGCAGCGCGATAGTTGAATCCGGTGCACGGCGCCGCATCGATTCGGGCGGCCGGAAATGCTAGGGCATGATCCGGAAAAGTGGATACCACTTTTCCGATAAGATCATGCTCAAGCTATTGATTTGACGCATCATCTTATCGGCCAGGCGATTCCACCTGGCCGGATGATGCGCTAGGAAACACTCAGGTCGGAAAAACCCGGGAGAAGCGCGAAAATGGCCATTCTGGCTGCCGGATTGCTTGTGTTCGTAGGGGTTCACATGCTCCCCACCATGCCCGTCACGCGGGCCCGGGTGGTCTCCCGTCTCGGCGGAAACGGCTACAAGCTGCTGTTCACGGCTGTTTCCCTCGCGGGCTTCGCCCTGATGGTGTTTGGCTATATCAGGGCCCCCTTTGTGGAGGTCTGGTCGCCGCCCTTCTGGCTGCGCCATCTCACCATCGCCCTCATGCTGCCGGCCCTTGTTTTCCTGGCCGCCTACCAGATGGGCGGGCGGCTGGCGGCCCGGCTCAAGCACCCCTTCCTGGCCGCGGTGAAGACCTGGGCCACCGCCCATCTGCTGGCCAATGGCGACCTTGCCTCCATCCTGCTGTTCGGCGCATTGCTCGCCTACACCAGCTACGACCGGATATCGGTGAAGCGGCGCGGCCTGCCGAAAGCGAAGCAATTGCCGGCCTGGGGCTGGCGCGATGCCGCCGCCCTGGGCCTCGGTGTGGCCTATTTCGTTGCTATCGTGGTCTTCCTGCACGAATGGGTGATCGGGGTTCCGGTGCTGCTTTAGGGTCACCCGTTCGCGCATGCGGGCGGGACTCGCTATATTGTTCCCGATAGGGCACAAATCGCCCTTCGAATTCTGCTGACCTGGAGGACCCCGGCCTTGTCCGTACAGAAAGCCGTCAGGCGCGTGACCGCCCCCGATATCGCCCGGCGCAAGGGTGGCGACCCCATCGTCTCGCTCACCGCCTATCATGCCCATACCGCCCGCATACTCGACCCTTACGTCGATTTCCTGCTGGTGGGCGATTCGCTCGGCATGGTCATGCATGGTTACGAGACGACCGTTCCCGTCCCGCTCGACCTGATGATCATGCATGGCCAGGCGGTGGTGCGGGGCTCCGGCCACGCGCTGATCGTCGTGGACATGCCCTTCGGTTCCTACGAGGAGAGCCCGGCTGTCGCCTTCCGCAACGCGGCGCGCGTCATGAAGGAGACCGGCTGCGGCGCGGTGAAGCTGGAGGGCGGCCAGCGCATGGCCGAGACCATCCGCTATCTCACCGAGCGGGGCATCCCGGTCATGGCCCATATCGGCCTCACCCCCCAGTCGGTGAACATCATGGGCGGCTTCAAGACGCAAGGCCGCGAGACCGGCGAATGGGCCGCCATCGAGGAGGATGCCCGCGCCATCTCCGACGCGGGCGCCTTCGCCGTGGTGCTCGAGGGCATGGCCGAGCTGCTCGCCGCCCGCATCACCCGCCAGATACCGACGCCCACCATCGGCATAGGCGCTTCGGCGGAATGCGACGGCCAGATTCTGGTCCTTGAGGATATGCTCGGCCTGTCCCCGCGCGTGCCCAAGTTCGTCAAGGAGTTCGGTCAGATCGGAGCGGCCATCGAATCCGCGGTGAAGTCCTACGCGGAAGATGTGAAGGCGCGGCGTTTCCCCGCCGCCGAGCACACTTACGCCATGAAGGAAGCCAAGGACCCGGCCACCAAAAAACCCAAA
Source organism: Hyphomicrobiales bacterium (assembly GCA_050248375.1). Taxonomy (GTDB): domain Bacteria; phylum Pseudomonadota; class Alphaproteobacteria; order Rhizobiales; family Methyloligellaceae; genus JAYZVT01. The sequence goes on from JBFWSL010000291.1 coordinate 3,189, forward strand.
ATGACCGGCAGTTAGGCTTGAGGCTTGTGCGGCGGCCTCTCGCGGAGGGCCGGTCCGTGGCCTGCCCGAGTTGCGGTTTGCGTGCCGCTGCCTCACGCGCTATCTATGCCGGCCAGTGGGGCCGGAGGCCGGCCCGGTCCGGGCCTGCCGTCCGCCTTTCCCGGCGCATTCACGATGGATGGAGTTGATGAGCGATCCCCTGTTCCGCGAAGTCGACGAAGCGATCCGCCAGGACCAGCTCAAGGCGCTCTGGGACCGCTACGGCATGTTCGCGCTGGCCGGCGCCTTCCTGATCGTCGCCACCGTTGGCGGCATCAAGGGCTGGCAGTACTGGCAGGCGCAGCGCGCCGCCGAGATGGGCAGCCGCTTCGAGGGCGCGGTCGCGCTCATGGAAGAGGGCAAGACCGAAGAGGCCGAGTTGGCCCTGCGCGAGATCGCCGACGGGGGCCCGGCGGGATACCGGACGCTGGCGCGTTTCCGGCTGGCCGCGGCCAAAATCAAGTCGGGCGCGGCGGGTGAGGCCGTCAACGATTATGACGCGCTGGCCGCCGACAGCTCCATCGGCGACAGCCTCCAGGATCTGGCGCGCATCCGCGCCGCGACGCTGCGCATGGACGAGGCGGGTGTCGACGAGATGAAGAACCGCCTCGGCGGCCTCGCCGATGGCGCGAGCCCATGGCGGCATTCCGCGCGCGAGTTGCTGGGCCTGACGGC
>JBFWSL010000292.1:0-3900 GCA_050248375.1 Hyphomicrobiales bacterium
CGCAGCTCTCCGCCTTCATGTCGGAGATTTCCGTACAGCTCGAGAAGCTCGCCGTGGGCGAGAGCTGCGAGTTCATGTGCGAGCCGGGCCGCGCCCTGGTGGCCGAGGCCGAGTCCGTTCTGGTGCGGGTCGATGCGCGCCGGGGCGACTACCTCTACATCAACGACGGTGCCTTCGGCACGCTGTTCGATGCGGCCGTTTCCGGCTTCACCTTCCCCGCGCGTCTGGTCCGGCCCGAGCCGGGCGAGGTCGCGCCGTTGCAGCCCTTCGGCCTCTACGGTCCGACCTGCGACGCCATGGACAGGATGCCCGGGCCGTTCATGCTGCCCGGCTGTGTCCGCGAGGGCGACTACATCGAGATCCACCAGATCGGCGCCTATGGCCGCGTCTTCACCAACAGCTTCAACGGCTTTGGCGATCACATCGAGGCCGTCCTGACCGACGAGCCGGTCTCGACCATGTATCCGGACGCCGGCAAGACGGCGGCGCGCACCCGCGCCACCCGCGCCGGCTCCGTACGCCGGGTCCGGCGCTAGGCCCATAGCGGCGGCCGCAGCGATGCCCGCATTGAAGCTGCGTCCGCCCAAGCGCGCCTTTCTCGGCAAGGAATCCGGCGAGGCCTGCGCGCCGCGGGACGCCCGTGCGGTCCTGATTCCGTTCCCCCTCGAGGCCACCGTCAGCTACGGCCATGGCACCGCCAGGGGCCCCGAGGCCATTATCGCCGCCAGCCCCGAACTGGAGTTCTTCGACGACGAGCTCTGGTGCGAGCCTTATCGCGCTTTCGGCATCGCCACCCTGCAGACGCCGGTGGTGAAGAAGAAGATCGGGCCCGCCCTCGGCCAGCTCGCCGGCATCGTCGGCGCGGTGCTGGAGGAGGGGAAGTTCCCGCTGGTGCTCGGCGGCGAGCACGGCCTGACGCCGGGCGCCATCCGCCCGGTTGTCGAGCGCCACCCGGACCTCGCCGTGCTCCATCTCGACGCCCATGCCGATCTGCGCGACGGCTACATGGGCGAACCCTTCAGCCACGCCGCCGCCTTGCGCCGCGTGCTCGACCACGAAGGCATCACCCTGGTCTCCGTGGGCATCCGCAACATGTCCGCCGGCGAAGTGCCCTTCTACGAGGCCAACCGCGACCGCATCCACATCCATTGGGCCCGCGACCGGGCCCGGTGGAACCCGGAAGAGATCGTGCGCCCCCTCAAGGGCAGGAAGATCTACGTCACCTTCGACGTGGACGGCTTCGACGCCAGCCTGATGCCCGCCACCGGCACTCCCGAGCCCGGAGGCTTCTTCTGGGACGAGGCCTGCGCCGTGCTGCGCGCCGCCTCGCGCGCCGGGACCATCGTCGCTGCGGACGTGGTCGAGTTGGCGCCCATCAAGGGCCTGCACGCCTGCGACTTCGTTGCCGCCAAGCTGGTCTACAAGATTCTGTCCTACGCACTGGCTGGCAGCCGCCGCGCTTGAGCCCTGGACGGCTCGAAATTGTTCTCCGGTTGACATTTTGGGGATTGGACGCGGCCAATTCCGCATGTTTCAATGATGATGTGAACAGCCGTCCGCGAGTGCTCAAGAAACAGGCAGGATTGCACGTCCGCTCTTCCTGCGGTCCTGGCAACCGCGAGGGAGTCCGCCATTTTCCGTATGTTGGCGATCATGGCACCGTTCTTGCCACGGGTTGTCAAAAGGGTCGCGTGACAGGGAGTGGGTGAACGCATGGCGGGGGCGTCGTTTTTCAACGAGATGAGCGGCTCGGGCGAGAACGTACGCGCCCCCTACAAATGCCTCGCCGACTGGCTCCAGACCCAGGACCCCAAGACGCTCAAGGACAAACGCAAGGAAGCCGAGGTCATCTTCAAGCGCCTCGGCATCACCTTCGCCGTCTATGGCGATCCCCAGGCCGCCGAACGCCTCATTCCCTTCGACATCGTTCCCCGTATTCTCAGTTCTTCCGAATGGCGTTTCATCTCGCGTGGCCTCGAGCAGCGGGTGCGCGCGCTCAACGCCTTCCTCTATGACATCTACCACCGCCAGGAGATCATCCGCGCCGGCCGCATTCCCGCCGAGGTCTGCCTGCGCAATTCGGCCTACCTGCCGGAGATGATCGGCTTCGATCCGGCGCGCCGGGTCTACGCCCATATCATCGGCATCGACCTGGTGCGCGTGGGCGAGATGGAATTCTACGTGCTGGAGGACAACACCCGCACGCCGTCCGGCGTCTCCTACATGCTGGAGAACCGGGAGACCATGATGCGCATGTTCCCCGAGCTCTTCTCCACCCATCGCGTGGCGCCCGTGGATCATTATCCCTCGCTCCTGCGCCGGACATTGGAGAGCGTCACGCCCGCCACGGCCGAAGGGGAGCCGAGCATCGCCCTTATGACCCCGGGCATCTACAACAGCGCCTATTTCGAGCACTCCTTCCTCGCCGACCAGATGGGCGTGGAGCTGGTGGAGGGCAGGGACCTTTACATCGAGGGCGGCAAGGTCTTCATGCGCACCACGCAGGGCCCGCGCCGGGTGCACGTCATCTACCGTCGCATCGACGACGAGTTCCTCGACCCGCTGACCTTCCGGCCGGATTCCATGCTCGGCGTGCCGGGCCTCCTGGACGCCTACCGCGCCGGCCATGTGACCATCGTCAATGCGCCGGGAACCGGTGTCGCCGACGACAAGGCCGTCTACATGTACGTGCCCGAGATGATCCGCTTCTACCTCGGCCAGGAACCGGTCCTGAAGAATGTGCCGACCTGGAACTGCGCGCTTGAAAGCGACCGCAAGCACGTGCTGGAGAACCTGCACGAACTGGTGGTGAAGGAGGTCCATGGCTCCGGCGGCTACGGCATGCTGGTCGGCCCTGCCTCCACCGCGAAGATGCGCAAGGCCTTCGCGGCCAAGATCAAGGCCAACCCGGCCAACTACATCGCCCAGCCGACGCTGGCGCTCAGCACGTGCCCGACTCTGGTCGACAAGGGTATCGCGCCGCGCCATGTGGACCTGCGTCCCTTCGTGCTCGTTGGCGATACCGTGCGCCTGACGCCCGGCGGGCTGACGCGCGTGGCGCTGCGCGACGGCTCCCTGGTGGTGAATTCGAGCCAGGGCGGCGGCACCAAGGACACCTGGATACTGGAGGATTGAGCCGATGGCGCCGAGGCGGGCAGGAGAGAAGGCAGGCGGGGTGTGCCCATGAGCATGCTGGCGCGCACCGCCGAAGACCTGTTCTGGCTCTCCCGCTACATGGAGCGGGCGGAGAACATGGCCCGCATGGTCGAGGTCGGCTACCGCATTGCCCTCATGCCTCGCGACGTTGCCGAGTACCATGCCGAATGGCGCTCGACCCTGGTCAGCGCCGCCTGTGAATACGGCTTCAACGCCAAGCACAGCGAACTGACCACGGAAAGCGTGGTCGATTATCTGCTGCTCGATCCGGAGAACCCCTCCAGCGTTTATTCCTGTCTTGCCACGGCCCGCAACAAGGCGCGCTCCGTGCGCACCGCCCTGACCCGCGAGATGTGGGAGAGCCTCAATTCGACCTGGATGGAGCTGTCCGAGGTGCGCCCGAAGAAGCTGTCGCCGACGACGCTCCCCACCTTTCTCGAGTGGGTCAAGCAGCGCTCCCAGATGTTCCGTGGCGCGCTGCTGAGCACCAGCCTCAGGAACGAGTTCTTCTTCTTCAGCCAGCTCGGCGCCTTCATCGAACGCGCCGACAACACCGCCCGCATCCTCGATGTGAAGTACTACATACTGCTCCCCGAGCAGCAGGGCGTCGGCGGCGGCGTCGACAACTACCAGTGGACAACGATCCTGCGTTCCGTGTCGGCGCACCGCTCCTACAGTTGGATGTACCGCGAGCCCTACCGCCCGTGGCGCATCGCGGAGTTCCTGATCCTGTGCAAGGCCATG
>JBFWSL010000293.1:0-3885 GCA_050248375.1 Hyphomicrobiales bacterium
GACTCGCTCGCCCTGCGTCGAGATCGCCTTAGCGTCGCGTCTAGGCCGGCCTCCCAGCTACCCCGCCATTTCAGGTGCTGGGAGTGCCGGCCGCCTCCCTCGGGAGAGAGGAAGACAGTACACCTGATTCGTTTGGCCGAAATTGGGAACACGGCGCCGGCGCCGCGGTTCCGTGCCGGTTCAGGGATTTCCCGATATCCAGGACTTGATGGCGGCGGCGATCGAGATGCCGGCGGTCATGGTCGCGAGGAACACGAAGGCCGGCAGCGGCTCGATCATCGACAGCGCGATGGCGGGGCCGGGACAGATGCCTGCCAGTCCCCAGCCGATGCCGAACAGCACGGCGCCAAGGATCAGGCGCGCGTCGATGGTGCGGCTGGTCGGGATTTGCATCTCGTCGCCATAGACCGGCTTGCGGTCCTTCACCAGCCGGTAGCCGGGAATGCCGACGGCGAGCGCCGTCGCCATCACGATCAGCAGCGCCGGGTTCCAGTCGCCGCCGATATCGAGAAAGCCGAGCACCACGGCCGGGTTGACCATGCCCGAGATGCACAGGCCGAGGCTGAAGATCAGCGCGGCGGCGAAGGCGGATACGAACGGCATGGCTCAGACTCCCGCGAAATGCCGCAGGGCGGTGGCCGTGGCCATGCCGACCGCCACGAAGGTGACCGTGGCCACGATGGAGCGCGGCGACAGCCGCGAGATACCGCAAATGCCGTGGCCGCTGGTGCAGCCGTTGCCGAGCCCCGTGCCCAAGCCGACCAGCAACCCCGCGATGGCGAGTAGCGGCAGCGATGCCGCCACCTGCACCTGCACCGGCCGTCCGAAGGCGAGGAACAGCAGCGGCCCGGCCAGCAGGCCGAGAATGAAGGCGAGCCGCCAGACCGGCGAGCCCCGCCAGGCCAGCAGCCGCGAATAGATGCTGCTCACGCCCATGACGCGTCCGAGCAGCGCCAGCAGCATGATCGAAGCAAGGCCGATCATCGCCCCGCCGATGGCGGGGAAGACTATCTGGGTTGGTATCATATGCCCGTTTCCATTCTTGCCGGATTGCTTAGCTGGTGAGCCGTCGCCGCGACCGGACATAGCCGACCAGGCCGATCAGGCCGAAAGCGGCGCTGACCGCCCAGACCCCTTCGGCGGTGTTTTTCAGAGAGGTGTAGTACGAATACTCCGTGCGATAGCTCGATTCATAGGCCACCACCCGCTTGCCGTCCGAAAAGAATTCATAGGCGAAATTGGTGTCCCGCGAATAGCGCGCCCTGACCTCGCTGCCGACCAATGCCCGGAACTGTTCAAGCGTGATCGAGCGGTTTCGGATATGGAGCCAGGTCCGGCCGCCGTCGGGCCGGGCAATCTCGAACTCGAGGATCGGCCGCACCCAGCTCTTAGAGTTGCTGACATCCTGGACCTTTAGAAGCCTTCCCGAAACCTCCCGCAAGGCATCGGCTGGGGTCGGCGCCACCGCGGTCCACTGCCATGCGGCCCGGTACCCTATACCGAGCACCGCGAACAGCAGACTAAGAGCGAACCAGCCCTGATGTTTCATCGGCGCGGCCTCAGGGACTTTCCCGGCTCCTGCGTCACCGCCGGCTACTTAAGGTTGCCGCAGAACCTCTGGATGCGCCTGCAGGCCTCTTCCAGCGCTTCCGTCGACGTGGCGTAAGAGATGCGGAAGAAGGGCGACAGCCCGAACGCCGCTCCCTGGACGACCGCGACCCCTTCTTCCTCGAGCAGCGCCGTGACGAAATCCTCGTCGTTCTCGATTGTCTTGCCCTTGGGCGTGGTCTTGCCGATGCACCCCTTGCAGGACGGGAAGACGTAGAACGCCCCTTCCGGCGTCGGGCAGTGAATGCCCTTGGCCTGGTTCAGCATCGACACCACCAGGTCGCGGCGCTCCTTGAATGCCTGCGCCCGGGGGGCGATGAAGTCCTGCGGACCGTCGAGCGCCTCGACCGCCGCCCACTGGCTGACGGAGCTGGGGTTGGACGTGGACTGCGACTGCACCTTGCGGATAGCCGCGATAAGCGGCTCGGGCCCCGCCGCGAAGCCGATGCGCCAGCCGGTCATGGCATAGGCCTTCGACACGCCGTTCATCGTCAGCGTGCGGTCGTACAGCTTGGGCTCCACCTGCGCCGGCGTGGTGAACTTGAAGCCGTCATAGACCAGATGCTCATACATGTCGTCGGTCAGGACCCAGACGTTGGGGTGCTTCAGCAGCACGTCGGTCAGCGCCTTGAGCTCCTTCTCGGTATAGGCCGATCCGGTCGGATTCGACGGCGAGTTGAAGAGGAACCACTTGGTCTTCGGCGTGATCGCCTTCTCCAGCGCCTCGGGCGTGATCTTGAACCCGTCCTCCATGCGCGTCTCGACGAATACCGGCTCGCCGCCGCCCAGATAGACGATATCGGGATAGCTCACCCAGTAGGGCGCCGGGATGATGACCTCGTCGCCCGGGTTCAGCGTGGCGATGAGGGCGTTGTACAGCACCTGCTTGCCGCCGGTGCCGACGGTAACCTGCTTCGGCGTGTAGGTGAGCCCGTTCTCGCGGCTGAACTTGCGGCAGATGGCCTGTTTCAACTCGGGGATGCCGTCCACGGCGGTGTATTTCGTCTCGCCGCGGTTGATGGCGTCGATCGCCGCCTGCTTGATGTTGTCAGGCGTGTCGAAGTCCGGTTCTCCCGCCCCCAGGCCAATGACGTCATGGCCGGCAGCCTTGAGTTCCGCCGCCTTGTTCGACACAGCGATCGTCGGCGACGGCTTGACGCGGTTCAGCGCGTCCGAAATCAGGCCCATTTCCTGTCCTCTTTGGCGAATCCCGGGCCGCCCAAGGCCCGGAGCGCGCGCACCCTAGTGCCTTTCCCCGTCAAATGGAACCGGTTCCGAGCAAGGCTCTCCCGCATTTCCGGAGTCAACGCGCGTGCCGCGCATGGCCACGCGCCGCCACCCTCACCTGACGAAGTTGCGATATTTAACAATATCTTGAGCCTGTAGGTTAACATTCTTAACGAAATCGTCAGACTTGTGGCACACGATGCAGCCAGACGGGCCGCACGGTTCGTGGGGGATGACTTCCGTACACGCAGGCACGTTGCGACAGGAGGGAGCGGCGTGAAATACCAGGACGACTTTGGCGCGGCGAAGGTCTTCGCCGAGCGCGCATTCAGGCAGCTTGACGAAAGCAGGACACCTCCGACTCCGGAAAATTTCGAACTCTTCTACGTCCACGCCAGCGGCGCCAACCCGGACCTGAGCAGCGCGTTGAACAGCCTGCTCGAATCGGAGGAAGGGCCCGGCGGGGCCGATTTCGAATCGCTCTATGGCGAACATCTCGGCAATGAAGGCCTGAGCAGCAGGCTCGAGGAGATGGCGCGCAGTCTCGCCCGCATGATCCAGGAGACCATGCGCACCCTCACTTCCGCCCGCGCCTCCGGCGGCGCCACCGACCAGCAGGTCGCCCGGACGCTGGCGCAGCTCGGCCCGGATTCCACCCCCCAGCAGTTGTGCGACTGCATGCAGCAGGTGCTGCAACTGGCCCAGGGCATGAAGGAGACCAACGCGGCCCTCGAGGCCAACTTCGCCACCTCCATGGCGCAGATCGGAGAGCTGAACCATTGCCTCCAGGTCGCGCGCGCCGAAGCCTCCATAGATCCGGTCACCGGCGTGGCCAACCGCGGCAGCTTCGACCGGCGCATCCTGGAGGCCGTGTCGCGGGCATCGACGCTCAAGCAGAACCTGTCGCTGCTGATGATCGACATGGACCGCTTCAAGGCGCTCAACGACAGGTTCGGCCACCAGACCGGCGACGCCGTGCTGCGCATCCTCGGCCACATGATCCGCAGCAACATCAAGGGGCAGGATCTAGCCGCGCGCTATGGCGGCGAG
>JBFWSL010000294.1:0-3858 GCA_050248375.1 Hyphomicrobiales bacterium
TGAGGACCAGCTCCTCCCAGCTCTGCGCCTGAGTGAAGTGCCAATCGGCCATCCGCCGCTGGACGTTGAACATTGTCTCAATGGAGTTCTGCCACGGCTGGCGGCGCTCAATTTCCGCTTTCTGGATACCCAGCGCCGCGTAGATACGCGGCGCCTGATGAGCGCGGAAGATCTTGCCGCCGTCGCTGACCAGCATGGCGGCGGCGCCGAAGTGTTCGAGCGCCTGGCGCAAGACGCGGCGGTAGGCGCCCTGGTCCTGGGAGAGTGACACCGCGCTGGCCAGCGCCGCCCGACTGTCGTTATCCAGGATGGTCAGGCAGTAGACCGTGACGTCGCCGAGCTGGTGGTCCAGATAGCGCACGTCCACGGACCAGACGTGATGGCGGTACTGGGCGGCGAACGGCATCGGCTTCGGTGTCCGCGGCGCCTTCGTCGGGGCCGGCAGGCCATAGAGCGTGCGGTTCAGCGCCAGGATGCGCCCGCAGGTCCGGGGGCTGAGCTCGATGCCGAGCTGCTTGAGGGCAGCGTGGATGCGGAACTCGCCCAGGGCGGGATTCCGCTGCAAGGTCTTGACCGTGTGGATCGTGGCAAGGGTCTGCTTGGTCGCCCGCCGGTGGGGCCGGCGCGACTTGTCGTGCCGGCCCGCCAGGTCCTCGGTCACCCACCGAGTGAGGATGTCGTCGATGGTGGGACGACTGACCTCCAGGTAGGCCGCGATACTTGCCTTATTCCAGCCTTCGAAGTGGAGCTGCAGCACGGCTTTGCGCCGCGTGAACGCGTTCGGCATGGCGTGGTAGGGCGGAAACCGGCGGCTGGTGCGTGGCGGCGATGGGTGCTCGGCCAGGATGCGGCGCACGGTATTGTGGCCGAGCCGGTGGCCGAAGCGGGCCCAGCAAATGGTCGCGATTTCGCGGAAGTGCAGCGGCGGGTGCTCGCGCTTCAGGTCGAGGACCGCCTGGCGAATGTCGGCCGGGACGCGCTGATGGCGTTCCAGCTTGGCTGGCGGCTCCAAGCCCCGCAGCCCCTCCGCTTCGAATCGGGCGACGTAGCGAAACAGTGTCCGTTTCGGAATCTGGGTGGCGGTGGCACGCTCGGGGACCGGCTCACCGAAGACGACCACCGGCCGAATCGCTTCGTAGGACCGCTGCCCCGGGGTGTCCAGGAGCAGCTCCCGCTGCTGCCACTGCTCGGTTGGGGGGATGCGGTCGCGCTGGCGGCTGGGCATAGCACGTCCCCTCGGCGGCACGGTCGCCCGTGCCGTCCCCTCCCACCACCGGCACGAGCAGCATAGCCAGTGCCACCCTCAGCGGACCATATGTGTAAAGGATGTCCTGGCGAGGCTTCACCAGAGCTGACAACGAGGAGCTTCGGACGCAAGTGCTCCTCGCCTACGGCCACCGCTGCCAATGCTGCGGCGAGACGACTCGCGAGTTCCTCGGCATAGACCACATCAACGGTGGCGGACGACAGCACCGCCGCAGCACGACCGGCGAGGGAAGGAACTTCTACCTGTGGTTGAAGCGCCACGACTTCCCGCGCGATGAGTTCAGGCTGCTCTGCCACAACTGCAACGTCGCACGCGGACATCACGGTCGCTGTCCGCACGAACCGACGGAGGATCACTCCCATGAGCAAGTACTTGGTGTTTGACCAGATCTGTTTCCCTGATCGGCGGTTGCTGCTTGCGGCGCTTGCCGACCTGGGCTACGCGCAGGTGGAGGAGGGCGAGGCGCTCCCGCTCTACGGCTACGAGGGCGACCGACGCCCGGAGACGGCCGAGATCGTCGTTCGCCGGCGCTACCTCGGCGCCGCGTCCAACGACGTGGGCTTCACCCGCACCGCCGAGGGGTACGTGCCGGTCGTGAGCGAATACGACCAGCGCGCCCTCCACGACGGCCAGTTCCTGGTCAAGCTGCGCACCGCCTACAGCGAGCGCGTCGTCGAGGAGGTCCGCCGCCGGCTGCACGGCACCGCCCGGCGCACGGTCGAGGGCGGCGTCGTCCGCATCACCGTGCGCTACTGAAGCGGAGGTCGCGATGCCCGAAGTCGAATTCACGATCGACCCGGCGACCGGCAAGCTGGAGCTGCACGTCAAGGGGAGCGCCGGCCCGGCCTGCGAACAGGTGGCGACACTGGCCACGGATCTCCTCGATGCGCCCGGTCACGAGCAGAACACGCCGGAGTACTACCTGCGGCCCCACGTGCAGCCATAGGTCCGACGGCAGGCTGGGAGCTGAGGCCGCACGTGGCGGAGCTGACATTCCTCCTCGACGCGGCGACCGGCGGCCTCCTCGTGGAGAGGCCGGACCGAGGGCCGAGCGAGCTACGCAACAACCTTGAGCACCTGCTTGGCTCGGGACAGGCGATCGCCTGCGCCGCGCCGAGGACGATGCTTACCCTGCCGTCGGCGCAGGCGGAGGAGGCCGCCGGCGGTCCGTGCGTGCGGCTCGCGGGCTACTGGCACGGGAGTCTGATCGAGGGACCGGGTCGCCGCTCCACGGCCAAGTTCCAGGGCTGCGCGATTCGCTGCGAAGGATGCCTGACCCCCGAGAGCTGGGACCCTGCCGGCGGCCTGCTCGACCCGGCCTTCGAGCGGGACGGCGTCACCATCCTCGGCGGCGAGCCGTTCGGCCAGCCGGATGGGCTGCTGGCCCTCGTCCGCACCCTCCGTGCTCGCGGCTGTGGCCACATCCTCTGCTACAGCGGCTACACGTACGGGGCGCTGCGGCGCCGAGCCGAGCGGCAGCCAAGCATCGCTGCCGTGCTCGACGAGATCGACATCCTCATCGATGGCCCCTACGTGGCGGCGCTCGCCGACGGCGCCAGCCCGTGGACCGGGAGCCGCAACCAGCGTGTGCTCGCCCTGAAGGGCGCCGTGCCAGCGCAGGGGTCGGCAGCAGGAACGGTGCCGGTGGCGCACCTGCGTGAAGTGATGGGCGCCATCCAGCAGATGGCCGCTGCGGACCACCGGCTACCGGGTGACAGCCGAGCCGGGGAGCCCAGCGCGGTGCCATGAATCGGCACCGCTCCATCGGAGGGCCGGAGGGCCGCGACGCGGGGGCACGAGCTTCGCACTCGTGCCCCTGACTCTGCCCATCAGAGGAGGCGGAACCATGTCCACATCCGCTGGCGCCGAGCGGCTCACCTCGCCGCCGCAGCCCATCCGGTTGCTCTTCAGCAGCCACGAGGAGTTCATCGAGGAATTGCGCCAGCGGGGGCCGAACCTCGAGCCGATCGTCCGCGTCACCTTCCGCAAGAGCCCCGACAGCGGTGGCGTTCCGCTCACCCACCTAACCCTGCTCGCCACCTACCTGCGGCGGGTCGACGACGGCACCGGCCCGGCGGCCGTCGTCACCGTGGTGCAGCTCGCCGAATACCCCGGGTCGCTCTGGATCGACCCAACCGACCAGGACTCGCGCCGCTGCCAGGAGCGCGCCGACCTCCTGCGGGCCGCGGTGGTCCGCGCCGTCGGGGAGTTGGGCCTGCGCGTCGGCGGAGGCGCCTACCTGGCCGGGAAGTGGAGCCTGAGAGTTGGGGCGGGGAGCGGCTGATGCGGGCGCCCGCACCAACAACGGCGCCGCAAGCCGAACGGCGCCGGCCCGATCACACCACCGGCCTGGACGCAAGGGGAGGGGCCATCGGCATCGCCGGCGTGAACACGCGGCCCCTGATGCGTGCCGCCGATCCGATGATCGGCATCGCCGGCACGTGGGGCGGCGCGCTTCGGTCGCACGTTGTGCGCGCGGTGGATCCCCGCGTCTCGATCGGCAAGGCGCGCCTGGGCGACCAGGCGGCGCTCCACGCCTGGAAGAGCGCCTGCTACTTCCACTACTACACGTACGTCACCTGCCCCGACCG
>JBFWSL010000295.1:0-3813 GCA_050248375.1 Hyphomicrobiales bacterium
CGACCCGCTTGCCCTTCAGGCTGAAGCTGTCAGCGCCCGTGGCCGTCATGAATGAAACGTCTCTGGTTCTCGGCCTGCACTTCCTTCAGGTCGGACTTCACCAGTTCCGCGATCATTGTCCGGAAGTCCGTCTTGTGCGTCCAGCCGAGTTCCCTGCGCGCCTTGCCGGCGTCGCCGAGCAGAAGGTCCACCTCGGTGGGCCGGAAATACACCGGATCGACCTCGATCAGCACCGCCTTGCTGGCGGCGTCGATGCCCTTCTCCTTCAGCCCCTTTCCCTTCCACGCGATGGTCCGCCCCACTTCCGCGAAGGCGACCTCGATCAGCTCGCGCACCGAATGCGTCTCGCCGGTGGCGAGCACATAGTCGCCCGGCGCCTTCTGCTGCACGATGCGCCACATGCCGTCCACGAAATCGCGCGCATGGCCCCAGTCGCGCCTGGCGTCGAGATTGCCCACATAGAGCTTCTTCTGCAGCCCGAGCTCGATGGCCGCCACCGCGCGGGTCACCTTGCGGGTGATGAAGGTCTCGCCGCGGATCGGGCTCTCGTGGTTGAACAGGATGCCGTTGGAGGCGTGGATGCCGTAGGCCTCGCGGTAATTCACCGTGATCCAGTAGGCGTAGAGCTTCGCCGCCGCGTAGGGGCTGCGCGGATAAAAGGGCGTGTCCTCGTTCTGCGGCACCTCCCGCGCCTGGCCGTACAGCTCCGAGGTGGAGGCCTGGTAGAAGCGCACCTTCTTCTCAAGGCCGAGAATGCGGATCGCCTCCAGCAGCCTGAGCGTGCCGAGCGCGTCGGCGTTGGCGGTGTAGTCCGGCGTCTCGAAGCTCACCTGCACATGGCTCTGGGCGGCGAGGTTGTAGATCTCGCTCGGCCCCGTCTCCTGCACCAGCCGGATCAGGTTGGTGGCGTCGGTCATGTCGCCGAAATGCAGGTGGAAATTGGTGTGCCGCTCGTGCGGGTCCACATAGAGATGGTCGATGCGCTGGGTGTTGAAGGACGAGGAGCGGCGCTTCACGCCATGCACCACATAACCCTTCGCCAGCAGCAATTCGCTGAGATATGCGCCGTCCTGGCCCGTGACGCCAGTGATCAGCGCCACTTTCTTGGCAGCCATGCCATTCCGTCCCCTGTTGCCCCGCGCCGCGCAAAATAGGGGGACTGCCCCGCCCGGGCAAGCGGCTCGGGCCGGATAGACCCTCCATGGCCGGAATCCCTGCATTTGCGGGACGCGAGGCCCGGATTTGTGCTTTTATGCCGCCGAAACGCCAGTCAGGCCGGCCGCCCAGGCCGGCGGCAGGAAAAAGCGCGCAAGGGTCCGTTCCCACCGATGCAGATCGTCCCGGTCATACTCTCCGGAGGCTCCGGCACGCGGCTGTGGCCGCTCTCGCGCGCGCATTACCCCAAGCAGTTCATCCGCTTTTTCGACGGCGCGGGCCCGAGCCTTCTCGGCGAGACCCTTGGCCGTCTCGCCCGCGCCGAAGGCTTCGCCGCGCCGCTCATCGTCGCCAATGACGAGCACCGCTTCCTCGTGCGCGAGGAGGCCGAGCGCTCGGGCACGGGCGTCGGGGCCATCATCCTCGAGCCCGCCGCCCGCAACACCTGCCCCGCCATCACGGTCGCCGCGCTCCATGCCGTGCGCGCCGATCCCGACGCCGTTCTGGCGGTAATGCCCTCCGACCATGTCATCGCCGACGGCGCCGCCTTCCTCGACGCCGTTCGCGCGGCGGCGCGCATCGCCGCCACGGGCAAGCTGGTGCTGTTCGGCATCACCCCGGACCGGCCCCACACCGGCTACGGCTATATCCGCGCCGGAAAGCCCATCGAGGGCGGCGCGCGCGAAGTCGCAGCCTTCGCCGAGAAGCCGGACGAGGAAACCGCGAAAGGCTATCTCGCCGAGGGCGGCTACTACTGGAACAGCGGCATCTTCGTCCTGCATGCCCGCACCTTCCTCGACGAGGTGGAGCGCCTGGAGCCGGAAATCCCGCGCGCCGCGCAGGCCGCGCTCGACGGCGCCCGCGCGGACCTCTCCTTCCTGCGCCTCGACGCCGCCGCCTTCGCCTCTTCCCCCTCGATCTCCGTGGACTACGCGGTCATGGAGAAGACGCCCCGCGCCGCCATGCTGCCCCTCGATGTCGGCTGGAACGATGTCGGCTCCTGGTCTTCCCTGTGGGACGTCTCGCCCCACGACGACGCCGGCAATTTCGTCAAGGGCGAGGCCCTGATGGAGGACTCGCACGGCTGCTACGTGCACAGCGGCAAGGCCGTCGTGGCGGCCATCGGCGTCGACAACCTGGTCATCGTCGATACGCCCGATGCCCTGCTCGTCGCCGGCCGCGACCGGGCCCAGGACGTTTCCGGCATCGTGGAGAAGCTGAAGCGGTCCAACCGCCGCGAATACGAGCAGCACCTGCGCGACTACCGCCCCTGGGGCTGGTTCGAGACCCTCAGCCTCGGCCCCCGTTTCCAGGTCAAGCTGCTGCATGTGAAGCCGGGCGGCAAGCTGTCCCTGCAGATGCATCACCACCGCTCCGAGCACTGGACGGTGGTGGAAGGCACCGCCCTCGTCACCATCGGCGAGGAGGAGAAATTCGTGCGCGAGAACGAAAGCGTCTATATCACCGCGGCCCAGTGGCACCGGCTGGAGAATCCGGGCATGACGCCGCTGCAGATCATCGAGGTTCAGCTCGGCGCCTATCTCGGCGAGGACGACATCATCCGTTCCGACGACGTCTACAACCGCGGCTGATCCCCGGCCGTCACAGCCCATTCTCCCGCCGCCAGGCCTGGAACATCAGCACGTTCCACAGGAAATACTGCCAGTTGCGCCGGCCCGACTGATGCTCGGTCCATTTGGCGCGGATCGGCCCCGCCTCCAGCAGTCCGCCCTGCGAAAGCGCGGCTTCTGCGAGCAACTCCTCGCCCCACTCCTTCAGCGGCCCGCGCAGCCACTGGTCGATGGGCACGCCAAAGCCCATCTTCGGCCGCTCCCACAACTCCCGCGGCACGTATTTGCCGAGCAGCCGCCTGAGCAGCCATTTCGGCGTGCCGTCGCGCAGCTTGAGCCGCATCGGCAGCTTCCAGGCGAACTCCACCACCCGGTGGTCGAGGAGAGGCACCCGCGCCTCCAGCGCCACCGCCATGCTGGCCCGGTCCACCTTGGTGAGGATGTCGTCGGGCAGATAGGTGGCGGTGTCCACATATTGCATCCAGGCAATGTCGTCGGCGAACCCGGCCTTGACCGCCGCGTCATCGGCGAGACCGGTGCGCTCGCCGGCGCCGGGCACCAGCGACGCGGCCCCTTCCCACTGGCTGGTCAGCCGGCGGTAATAGCCCATGGCGTCCTCGCCGAGCACGCCGGCGAGCTTGTGCATCTTGTCGCCGGCCAGCCGCGGCCGCCGTCCCTCCGGCACCAGCCCGAACAGCCGGTCCCAGGCCGCCGGTGGCAGCGCCGTGATGCCCCGGGCCGCGAGCCGGCGCAGCGCGGCGGGGAAGACACCGCCATAACGCTCCAGCAGCATCGCCTGCGCATAGCGGTTATAGCCCGCGAACAGCTCGTCGCCGCCGTCGCCCGACAGCGCCACCGTCACATGCCGCCGCGTCATGCGCGACACCAGGAAGGTGGGGATCTGCGAGGAATCCGCGAAGGGTTCGTCATACATCGCCGGCAGCAGCGGGATCGCCTCGCGCGCCTCTCGGGGGGTGACGATCTGCTCGGTATGCTCGGTGCCCAGGTGCTTCGCCACCGCGCGCGCCTGGTCGGCCTCGTTGAAGGCATCCTCGCGGAAGCCAATGGAGAAGCTGCGCACCGGGCG
>JBFWSL010000296.1:0-3783 GCA_050248375.1 Hyphomicrobiales bacterium
CCCGTGGGCGGTTTCGATCCGCGCCGCTATCTGCGGGAGGTGGCGATGAACTCCGATTTCCGGAAATATTCCGATGCGCTGCACATGACGCTCGACTGCTCGCCCGCCACCGCGGACCGCATCGAAGCAGTCCTCGCGGCGGCGGAGAAAGCGGGCGCGCTGCGATACGGAACCTTCCGTCAATCGGCCGCGTTGATGACCTGCGTGGTGCCGTCGGCCACCTCGCCCGAGCATTTCCATTTCGTGGACGGGGCGGACGGCGGCTATGCGGCGGCGGCAGGCCGCCTCAAGCTGCCCGCCGAGGGCACAGGCTGAAATGGCGGAAAGCTGCCGGAAATCAAGGCAATGCGTCGCCATGCCGCCCTTGTTTCCGCCGCCTTTGAAGGCCACCTTGCGCATGAGAGCGGGGATAACCCCAGTCATACGGACAGGCTTGGAGCCATGAATACAATCATGAATACAATGAAGACCGCAAGTTTCGCAGCCGCGCTCTCCGGGGCCATCGCCTTCGCCGCGCCGGCCCTCGCCGACCAGCCGCCGGCCCATATGCCGGACCAGTCCATGCAGGAGGTGGGCGACCTGCTTGCCTCGCGCGGCTATCACCACATCCAGGTGGAGCCGGAGGCGAGCCGTCCGGGATATGTCGCCTATGGCTGCAAGGGCAGCCAGCATTTCCGCGTCTATGTGGACGAGAACCGCAATATCACCGACGTGGAGCCGGCCGGTTCCTGCGATCCGCGCAAGGGTCCGTCCAGGGTCCATGTGGAAGCGCCCTTCACCGACGTGAAGGTGGGCGAGGGCGGCGTGCATGTGCGGGCGCCCTTCGTGGACATCCGCATCCCGCGCTAACGCATCATCCGGCCAGGTGGAATCGCCTGGCCGGTAAGATGATGCGCCAGATCAATAGCTTGAGCATGATCTTGTCGGAAAGGTGGTATCCACTTTTCCGGATCATGCTCAAGGAGCGGCGCGAACTTCCAGATTTTTGACCCCGCGGACACGCCATGGGCTAGATTCGGGCGCATGGCGTCCGTGACCCACAGCAGAAGCGCAGCGCTCTCCACGGCGGGCCACTCTCCTGCGGAAGGGAGCTGGCGCGCCGCCATCCTGTTTGTCCTCGCCGCCCTGCTCATCTGGCTCGGCGGCATCTTCCTCGTGTTCGAGAATGCGCGCCTGCCCGCGTCCGCCTCGGGCAAGGTGCTGGCGCTGTTCCCGCCGCGCACAACCTCCGACGAGGGGTTCCGCATCATCGTGGCGGCCGGCGGCGAGCCGGTGCGTCCGGTGATGGGCGGGCTGATGTGGGTGGCGAATTCGCCCGAAGCGGGATTCGCCGGGCGGCTGACCGGGGCCGGCGCCACCGCCGTTTACGGCGAGATCGCCATGGACGCGGGGCCGCTGCTGGCGGGCTGCGGCGCCTGGGCGGCGCGGCTGGCGCGCAGCGAGGGGCCGAAGCCGCGCTTCACGCCATAGGGCGGGGAGCCGCGATCATTTTTTCTGCGCGGCGGGAGAAAGGGCCTGTGCCTCGGCCAGGGCTCTGGCGGCGCGGGAAATGCCGGCGGCCAGCGCCACGTCGAAGCTGACATTCTCCATGCGCCATTCGCCCTGCGCCTTCAGTCCGTGCAGCATCCAGTGCACGTCCCAGGAGGAACCTCCATCGGCAAGGCGCAACTCTCCGGTGAGCGCGCCATCGGCGCCGAGGTCGCGGGCGATGCGGGTAATATCCGTGTCCGGCAGGGCGGTGACCGCCGGCTCGAGCTTTCCCGCGACGCGCTCCACCTCGGAAGGCATGGCGATGGGCACGCCCCTGCGCGCGGCGGCGGAGACCAGCACCTCGCGCTGGCCGAAGCCGCGCTCGCCGTCGCGGGTCAGCAGGAAGGCGCGCTCGCCGTCGTTCACCGAGAGCAGGATGGCAAGGCGGGGGCGGTCGGAGGGCCATTTCTTGAGGCCGAGATCGCCGACGAGGCGGTCAACCTTCGCCTTGTCGAAGGCCACGCGCAGTATGAAGGAGCGGTCGCGCGTGCCCTGCTCGTCGTGGATGGGGATGCCTTTCTTGCGGTCCTCGTATTCGAAGTCGCTGACATAGGCCGCGGGGGCGGCCAGCGCTTCCCGCAAGGCGGGCGCTTCGGGCAAATCGGCTGCCGCGGTCAGCTTGACCAGCACCTCCTCCAGCGCCTCGCGGAAGCCGCGGCTGCGCTCGGGCTCCTCGCGGCCGGTGACGACCGCCTCGGCGCGGTACAGTCCCATGACCTCGACCGCGAAGGCGGCGGGGGCCAAGCTCAGCAGCAGCAATGCGGCGGTCAGCAGGCGACGCGTTACCATGGGTGGAACTCTAGTGCATGAACCACCCGGAATGCCATGCTGACGGTGGGGCCGATGCGGCGCGTCCGGACTTTTTTCCGGCTCAGCCGGCGTCGGCGGCTTCGAGCGCACGGGCTTCCTGCGCGGCCGAGGCGGCTGCCGCCTTCTGCACCGCGCGCTGGACCTTCTCGAAAGCCCGGACCTCGATCTGCCGGATGCGCTCGCGGCTGACGCCGAACTCGGTGGAGAGTTCTTCCAGCGTCAGCGGACTCTCGGCCAGCCGGCGCGCCTCGAAGATGCGCTTCTCGCGGTCGTTCAGCTTCTTCATCGCCGCCTTCAGGTAGTCCACGCGCTGCTCGTACTCCTGGGAGTCGCCGAGCGAGGATTCCTGGTCGGGCCCGTCGTCCACGAGCCAGTCCTGCCACTCGCCGCTCTCGGAGTCCGTGCGCACGGGCGAATTCAGCGAGCTGTCGCCGGCGAGCCGCCGGTTCATGGAGACGACGTCGTCCTCCGGCACGCCGAGGCGGGTGGAGATCTTCTTCACCTGATCGGGATGCAGGTCGCCGTCCTCGAGCGCCTTGAGCTGGCCCTTCACCTTGCGCAGGTTGAAGAACAGCTTCTTCTGGCTCGCGGTGGTGCCCATCTTCACCAGGCTCCAGGAGCGCAGGATGTATTCCTGGATGGAAGCCTTGATCCACCACATGGCGTAGGTGGCCAGCCGGAATCCCTTGTCCGGGTCGAAGCGCTTGACCGCCTGCATGAGCCCGACATTGCCCTCGGAGATGACTTCGCCGATGGGCAGGCCATAGCCGCGATAGCCCATGGCGATGCGCGCGACCAGGCGCAGATGCGAGGTCACGAGCTGATGGGCCGCGTCACGGTCGCCATGCTCTCGCCAGCGCTTGGCGAGCATGAACTCCTGCTGGGGCTCCAGCATGGGAAAACGCCGGATTTCCTCCAGGTAACGGGTCAGTCCGCCCTGTCCAGCAATACTGGGTAGTGACTTCGATGCCATGGGGTGATTTCTCCCGGGCCAAAAGGGAACGCCGCCCCCGAATTGTCCCCCGGTTTCTTTTCTATAGCCTCATTATACGCAGGAAGGAAGGGATTCCCGGCGCATGGGGCCTTAAATCGCGCATTCCTGAAGTGCGTCCAGCAAATGGCTCATGTCGGCGGGCAATCCGGCGGAAAATTCGCGGAATTCGCCGGTCGCCGGGTGACGGAAGCCCAGCGTGGCGGCATGCAGGGCCTGGCGGCGCAGCCCGCCGAGCGCTTCCCTTGCCGCTTCGGGCAGGCGGGCGGCGCGGGTGCGGAAGCCGGCGCCGTAGAGATCGTCGCCCAGCACCGGGTTGCCGAGACGGGCCATGTGCACCCGGATCTGGTGGGTGCGGCCCGTTTCCAGCCGGCATTCGACGAGCGAGGCGATGGGGTCGCCGGGCGCGCCGAAGCTGCGCAGGGTCTCGTAATGGGTGATCGCGTGCTTGC
>JBFWSL010000297.1:0-3721 GCA_050248375.1 Hyphomicrobiales bacterium
CTTGTCATAGGCGATGTTTTCCGAAGGGTTCATTGCGATCTTCTGAATGGCGCTTTTTGCCATGGTCAGGGTCTCCATGACGGGCGGCTCAGGGTCTCTCCCCGAACCTCCAAACCCGTCAGGAACCCTCCCCTCCGCCCTCTGCCTCTCGCGGCCGCCGCGCCGGCGCAGGTCGGCGACCTCTCTGCGGGTCGGCGACATCGACCCGTCCTGCCTTGCGCAGCGCCTCGAGCATGCGGGCATGATCCATGAGGATGTGGATGAGCGCCTGGCGATCGACGGCGACCGTCTTGCTGGTGCTGCGCGTGCGATCGTGCCGCTCGTGCAAGGTCTCGAACTCAACCATGGTGGTGTAGAGCTGGAGAATGGGACGACCGCTCATGGCGCGATTCTCCGATTGGCCGGCATAGGCACGGTGTCGACCTCGGGGATATTCCAGATCTCGGCGCCGGCGGCAGCGTATCGGGCGGCGACGGCGTGCAACGGCGCATAGGAGAGGCCATGCCAGGGGGCCGCGTCGGGCTCTCGGCCGACGGCGACCAGCGGGCCTCGCAGCGTCAGGTGCACGACGATGTCGAACGCCAAATATCGGCTGTCGATGACCGGCAGTCCGGCGGCGATGCATTGTGTCTTGATCGGCTCCCAGCCATAGCCGGAGAGCATCGCGCCGTCGCGATAGTGGAGCGTGAAGCCGCCGCGGCCGATGGAGAGGTCGCCACCTTGGGTCGCCAGCGCGGCGGCGATGTCGGCGGAATAGTCCGGCGTGGATTGCTGTTGCAACATGAGAGGATCTCCGCGACGGCTGGCGGGTGGGATCGCCGCCTGGAAAGCCGTCATGGCAAAAAGCCACCCCCTCGACCGCGGGGATGGCTGGAAATCCGGTCGATGCTGCCGCTTACAGGGGCGTAAAGACGGGACGCTGGGCGTTGACCTGGTATTTTTTGCGAAGCGCCTCGATCGCCATATCCTGACGCTCGATCTTGCGCCGTAGCCGCTCGAGATCGGCCGCGGCATTGTCGGTTAGTCGATCGAGCATGCGAAGATAGGTTTCCTCGTCCTTGCCCGTCCAGTTGGACATGCGGCGGTTATAGCGACGCATTTTCGGGCGGGAATCGATTGTTTTCGTCTCCGCGCGATCGCGCAGAGACCGTTCGAGCTCATGGAGATTGTGGCGCGTGTCGCGCAGGCTTGCCTCCATCCGGGTCAACGCCGTGCAAGCTTGAGGATGGCTCATCATGGCGTGCTTCCTCTCCCTTCGTGGGTATCATGGTCTTGACGCGGCGCACGACGACAGCACGGGTATCGGCGTCCTGGGCGAGGCGGCGAATCAGCTCGAGCTCGGTATCCGAGCAGTCGCCACGCACCTCGAGGTCGATCCAGTGACCGGCCCGGCCGACATGGGAGTCGCGCAGCCGGTGGCCCGACGAAGTATAAAAACTCTCATGGGGGTCGTTGAGCCGCACACGCGTGCGCAGGAACAGGATGCCCGAACCGAGATTGCCGCAGAACAGGAACTCGTCCGCGGGCGTGGTCTTCGGGCCACCGCCGATTTTTCGATGACCGATCTGGCGAAAGGCTTCGTCGAACTTTTCGGGGTTCGGCGTCGTCCGGGCGGTAAGCTTGCCGTCAAAAACCCAGGGTGGACGGTACGGGTCGACCTTACCAACTGCGATCTGGTGCAACAGGTCGAGCAGATAGGCGGGGTCCGCCGGATAGGGGCAACCCCGCCATAGTTTTCGGACCGTGCTGCGAAGATCGTCGGGCAGCGCGAACAGCCGGACACGGGCTTCGCGCCACCGTCCAGCGCGGAGGGTTCGCTGCTCGCGCTCGCGCTCGTCCCACCAGACGTGGCGGCGGGCCATTTCTTCGTCGACGCCATGTTGCCCCGCGGCAATCATCTCCACGAAGAGCGGCAGCGCCTCGCGTTCGAGGCGCTGCTTGCGCTTGAAGGCGGCGCGTTTGCGGGACGTGTCGCGATAGGGTTCAGGCTTTGGCCAGGGACGGAAGCGCATCAGGTCCCCTCCCCGCGTCTTGCCCGCGCGGCGTTCGAAAGGATGCGGATGGCCGCGATGATGTTGCCCGTCTCATGGGCGGCTTCGGCATAGGCGGAGATTGGGAACGCGCCGGTGAAGAAGACGTCGCGTTCGATATGCATGCCGAATGGCAGCTCGAGCATGGCAAGCTCTTCGAGGCTGAACGTTCCGAGCTCCGGAAAGCCAAGGTCGGCGAGACCGAAGCAAGTATCGTTGTCCGCGTCGAGCTCGGTCGCGAGCCAAGTACCGATGCCGACCGGATTGAAGAACTTGACCACAGGGACATGGTCGAGGCCACCCTGGCGACCATTGGCGAGAAGCTGTTCCCGTAGCTCTGATGTCAGCAAGGGCATGGGAGTTTGGGAAGTTTCGTTCATCGGCTTGCTCCGCGACGGGCGGCCGCAAATCCCGTGCGACCTCCTGACCCGTCACGACGAAAGGCGCCGTCCTCCTAGGCTGGGAGGAGCGGCGCCTTGCATTGGTGTGATCGGAGAACTGGCGGTGCTTGCTTCAGGACCGCCGATCTGCGTGGAGATCAGTGTACGAGGTCGAACAGCTTCTTGGCCTTGCCTTCCATGTCGAGCCGGACATCCTGATGCTGCTTGTCGCGCGCAACACGCGTAATGCCTTGGACGAAGTCGAACACCGATGCCGGCGGATGGCCTTCGTCGACTAGCACGGCATCGATGATCTTCGTGGCTTCGCCCTTGGAGAAGCCGCGCTTGCGCAGGAATGTCGCGCGATCGTCGTCGTCACGGGCGACGACGCGTTTGCGCGCCGCCTTGATGCCGTTGATGAAAGGCATGGGGGAGGATTCGGCGAACTGGATCAGTGCCGGCTCGGCCTCGAGCGCGAAGCGGGAGGCTGCATATTTGGAGTGCCGGATGGTGATCTCCTGGAAATCCTCGACCCCCCAAAGATTCCGATTTTGGCACACCGCTCGCAGGTAAAAGCTTGCAATTCCTAGGGTTTTAGAACCGACCTCGCTGTTCCACGCATAGAATCCACGGAAATAGAGATCGGGTTCGCCGTTTGGTAGTCGGCCAGCCTCGATCGGGTTCAGATCGTCGACGAGGAACACGAAAATGTCGCGGTCGGAGGCATAAAGCGTTGTCGTGTCTTTCGCGATGTCGACATTGGGATTGTAAATGCCGGTCGACCAGTCAAGCACACCGGGCACTTTCCAGCGTGTGTCGCCGGTGCCGTTGCCGGCGATCTTTTGGACGGCGTCAATCAGTTCTGAATCGAATATTCTGCCGTAATCCGGGCCTGTTACCGCTCGAAGCTCCAGGCGGCCGTTCTCGACCTCCAGCGTCTTGACCTGTTCGGCGCGATGCGTGGAAAGGCCATACTGCAGATTGATGCCGGCGAGCGCGGCTGGCAGCTGACGCAGATAAGTCGCAGGCGCACCGACCAGGCTGGCGAGCTGACCAAAGCTCCAGTGCGTCGGCGCGACCGGCGCGTGGGCATCGGGCAGCATCAACGTCAGCCGTTCCGGATTGTCTCGGGATGCTTCGACCCGGATCGCTTCGCTTTCGACGATCCGGGTCTTGCTGCGTTCGGACCGCCGCTTCACCGAATTGTTGAGGTCGGTGAGCGACAGGAAGCGCTCGTCGTCCGGCCGATTGAACCATTCCGACGACACGCGACCGATGCGCTGGCCGCGGCTGACATCGACCTTGTAGCCG
>JBFWSL010000298.1:0-3686 GCA_050248375.1 Hyphomicrobiales bacterium
TCAGTCGGGACCGACCTGCACGCAACTGCTGGCCTGGTTCGGGGCGGACGTGATCAAGGTGGAGCGCCCCGGCGTCGGCGACGCGACCCGGGGCCAGCTCCGCGACGTTCCCGACGCGGACAGCCTCTATTTCACCATGCTGAACCACAACAAGCGTTCGATCACCCTCGACACCAAGACCAAGGAGGGAACCGAGGTCTTCAGGAAGCTGCTCGAGGCCTGCGACGTCATGGTGGAGAACTTCGCGCCGGGCGCGCTGGACCGCATGGGCTTCCCCTGGGAGAAGATCCAGGAGATCAACCCGCGGCTGATCTACGCTTCGGTGAAGGGTTTTGGCCCCGGCCCCTACGAGGACTGCAAGGTGTACGAGAATGTCGCCCAGTGCACGGGCGGCTCCGCTTCCACCACCGGCTTCCTCGATGGCCCGCCGACGGTGACTGGCGCGCAGATCGGCGACTCCGGCACCGGCCTGCACCTGGCGCTCGGCATCGTCACCGCCCTGTTCCAGCGCGAGAAGACCGGCAAGGGACAGCGCGTTCTCGCCGCCATGCAGGACGGCGTGCTCAACCTGTGCCGTGTCAAGCTGCGCGACCAGCAACGCCTCAAGCATGGGCCGCTGAAGGAATACAGCCAGTACGGCCAGGGCCTGCCCTTCGGCGAGGCGACGCCGCGCGCGGGCAACGACTCCGGCGGCGGCCAGCCGGGCTGGATTCTCAAATGCAAGGGCTGGGAAACCGACCCCAACGCCTATGTCTATTTCATCACCCAGGCGCCCGTGTGGGGCAAGATCTGCGACCTGATCGGCAAGCCGGAGTGGAAGGAAGACAAGGGCTATGCCACGCCCCCTGCCCGGCTCGACAAGATCAAGCAGATTTTCGACACCATCGAGCAGTGGACCATGACCAAGACCAAGTTCGAGGTCATGGCGCTTTGCAATCCGCTGGACATCCCCTGCGGACCGATCCTGTCGATGAAGGAAATCGCCGAGGAACCTTCGCTGCGGAAGACCGGCACCATCGTGGAGGTGGACCACCCCACGCGCGGCAAGTACCTCACCGTCGGCAATCCCATCAAGCTGTCGGACTCGCCGACCGACGTGACACGCTCGCCGCTGCTCGGCGAGCACACCGACGAGGTCCTGCGCGAGGTCCTCGGCCTCGACAAATCGGCGATCAAGAAGCTCAAGGAAGCGGGCGCCGTCGGCAAGGAAATGGAGGCGGCAAGCATCGCAGCCCAATAACCGGAACACTTCTGACGAAGGCCGGGCCAGCACCGGCCTTCGCCATCCTGCAATTCACGCCCGCCATGTAACGGGCGGCTCCGCACCTCAAGGGGAGGAACTCCAATGGCATATGACAAGAAGGCGGTCCGCGCCGTCCTCGACCAGGTCAAGAAGGACAAGCGCAAGGCCCTGACGGCGCCCGAGGCCAAGAAGGTCTGCGACGCCTACAACATTCCGCTGCCGAAGGAAGGCCTGGCGACGTCCGCCGACAAGGCCGGCGCCATGGCCAAGAAGATCGGCTTTCCGGTGGTGATGAAGATCGTTTCGCCCGACATCCTGCACAAGACCGAGGCCGGCGGCGTCATGGTCGGCGTGAACTCGCCCAAGGACGCCAAGGCCGCCTACGCGACCATCATCAAGAACGCCAAGAAGTACAACAAGAAGGCCGACATCACCGGCGTCCAGATCCAGAAGATGCTGCCGTCCAACGCCCAGGAAGTGATCGTGGGCGCGGTGACCGACCCCAGCTTCGGCAAGCTGGTGGCGTTCGGCCTCGGCGGCATCCTGGTCGAGGTGCTCAAGGACATCACCTTCCGCCTCGCCCCGACCAGCAAGGACCAGGCCAGGGGTATGCTGGAAAGCCTCAAGGCGTCCGACGTGCTGAAGGGCGTGCGCGGGCAGGAAGGCGTGGACAAGAAGGCGCTGGCCGAGATCATCGTCAACGTCTCCAAGCTGGTCAGCGATTTTCCCGAGATCACCGAGCTGGACCTGAACCCGGTGTTCGCCACCAAGAAGGGGGCCACCGCGGTCGACTGCCTGATCACCGTGGACTTCGCGGAGAAGAAGAAGGTCTTCCGCCCGAGCCAGCAGGAAATCCTCAAGGCCATGAACCGGGTTTTCCATCCCAAGTCGGTCGCCGTGGTCGGCGCTTCGGCCGAGGACGGCAAGATCGGCAACTCGGTGATGAAGAATCTCATCAACGGCGGCTACCAGGGCCAGATCTACCCGATCCACCCCAAGGCCGACGAGATTCTCGGCAAGAAGGTCTACAAGAGCGTACTGGACGTGCCGGGAGAGATCGACCTGGCGGTGTTCGCCATTCCGGCGAAATTCTGCATCGGAGCGATGGAGGAAGTCGGCAAGAAGAACATTCCCGGCGCCGTCATGATCCCGTCGGGCTTCGGCGAGGTCGGCGAACACCAGATGCAGGACGATCTCGTGGCGGTCGCGCGCAAATACGGCGTGCGCATCATGGGCCCGAACATCTACGGCTTCTACTACACGCCGGAAAACCTCTGCGCGACCTTCTGCACGGCCTTCGACGTCAAGGGCAAGGCCGCCCTGTCCTCGCAGTCCGGCGGCGTCGGCATGTCGATCATCGGCTTCGCACGCTCCACCAAGATGGGCGTGTCGGCCATCGTCGGTCTCGGCAACAAGTCCGATCTGGACGAGGATGACCTGCTTACCTATTTCGAGCAGGATCCGAACACGCAGGCCATCGCCATGCACGCGGAAGACCTGAAGGACGGCCGCGCCTTCGCCGAGGTGGCGAAGCGGGTGTCGAAGAAGAAGCCCGTGATCATGCTCAAGGCCGGGCGCACTTCCTATGGCGCCAAGGCGGCCGCCTCGCATACGGGAGCGCTTGCCGGCAACGACAAGATCTATGACGACGTGCTGAGGGAGTCGGGCGTGATCCGCGCGCCCTCGCTGCGCTCGATGCTGGAATATGCGCGCGGCCTGCAGGTGCTTCCCACGCCCAAGGGCGAGAATGTGGTCATCATCACCGGCGCCGGAGGCTCTGGCGTGCTGCTGTCCGACGCCTGCTTCGACAATGGCCTGACGCTCATGAAATTCCCCAAGGAACTGGACGAAGGCTTCAAGAAGTTCATTCCGCCTTTCGGTGCGTCGGGCAATCCGGTGGACATCACCGGCGGCGAGCCTCCGGCCACCTACCAGAACACCATCCGCTACGGCCTGGAGGATGACCGCATCCACTCGCTCATCCTGGGCTACTGGCATACCATCGTCACTCCGCCCATGGTGTTCGCCACCATGACCGCCAACACGGTCAACGAACTGCGCGCGAAGGGCATCAACAAGCCCATCGTCGCCTCGCTGGTGGGCGATACCGAGGTGGAGGAAGCCTGCCGTCATCTCTACGACAACGGCATCGTCGCCTATCCCTACACGACCGAGGTTCCGGTCGAGGTGCTGGGCGCGAAGTACAGGTGGGCGCGCAACGCGGGCCTGCTCTAGCGCATCATCCGGTCCCAGGCGACACACTTCCGGCTCCCGGGTCCATCCCGGGAGCCTTTTTGTCGTCACGAACCGACGACCAGCGGATCGACGAGACGGCGCAACGCCGCCATCACGCTCTGGGCAACGATGCGGCCGGTCCGCGGATTGGCGGCGGTGGGAATGTTGGCGATGGTCATCTCCAGCCGCGCGCTGTCGGACTCCACGC
>JBFWSL010000299.1:0-3639 GCA_050248375.1 Hyphomicrobiales bacterium
AACCCTCAGTCGCCCATCGCCGCACCCTCGCGGCGGGGGTCGGCGCCGCCTTCGAGGCCCTGGCCGGTGACCACGATATTGTGGGTGCCGCTGGTCATGGGCAACTCGCGGACGGTGTGTCCCCTGGCCCTGAGCGCCTCGACGATTGCCGCGGGAAGTCCGGTTTCAACCTCCAGCGGGCCGTTGCGGCTGCCGAAATTGGCCAGGGCCGCCGAGCCTTGCGCGTCGAGGCCCCAGTGCAGATGGGCGACGAGGCTCTTCACCACGTAGAGAATGATGCGGGAGCCGCCGGGCGACCCGGTTATCATCCGCAATTTGCCGTCTCTGTCGAAGACCAGGGTCGGGGCCATGGAGCTTCGCGGGCGCTTTCCGCCCTCCACGCGATTGGCGACGGGCCGGCCGTCGGCTGCTTGCGGGCGGAAGGAGAAGTCGGTCAGCTCGTTGTTGAGCAGGAAGCCGCCCACCATGATGCCGGAGCCGAAGCCGGATTCGATGGTGGTGGTCAGGGAGACGGCGCGGCCGGCGACGTCCACCACGGAGACATGGCTGGTGCCGTCGCTTTCGCGGGTGGCGTCGCGCCCGAAGGCGCCTTCGCGGACGCCGGGCGGCTTGCCGGGCAATGCCTTCGCGGCGGCCGCGTCCGGCGAAATCTGCAGGGCGCGCTCGCGCAGGTAGCCGCCGTCGTTCAGCCCCTCCGGCACGGGAACGAAATCCGGGTCGGCGACATAGCGGTCGCGGTCGGCGTAGGCGAGTTTTTCGGCCTCGGCGATGAGGTGGATGTCCTGTGGCGCCAGAGGCTCGCCGCCGAGATCGGAGGCTTCCAGCATCTGCAGGGTAGCGGCGACGGTGGTGCCTCCGGAGGAGGGCGGTCCCATGCCGCAGACCTTCCAGTCGCGGTAGGGCACGCACAGGGGCCTGCGCTCGATTGCGCGGTAGGCGGCGAGGTCGCCGGCGGTCATGTCGCCAAGGGTGCGGGGGGCGGCGTTCACGGCCTCGACGATCGACTGCGCCAGCGCGCCCTCGTGCAGCGCCTTCGCGCCCTCGGCCGCCACACGGCGCAAGGTCGCCGCGAAGCCGGGATTGGAGAGCACGTATCCCGCCGGCCGGGGCTTTCCGCCCGCGTCGAAATAAAGCGCCCGGGCTTGCGCGGAGAAGCTGTCGGGGCCGGCCCATTCGAGCAGCTTCGACAGCCGGGGCGATACGGGGAAACCCTTGTCCGCGAGGGCTATGGCGGGCGCGAACAGGTCGGCCCAGGGCAACCCGCCGTGACGGGCATGGGCCATCTCCAGCATGCGCAGCAGGCCCGGGACGCCGACCGAGCGGCCGCTCTTGACCGCCTCGCGGAAATTCATCGGCTTGCCGTCGGGCCCGAGAAAGCGGTCGGGCTTCGCGGCCGCGGGTGCGCGCTCGCGGCCATCGAAGGCGGTCACTTCGGCTCCGTCCCAATGGAGCAGGAAGGCGCCGCCGCCGATGCCGGAGGACTGGGGCTCCACCAGGTTCAGCACCATCTGGGCGGCGATGGCGGCGTCGAGGGCGGTGCCGCCCCCGCGCAGGATCTCAAGCCCGGCTTCGGAGGCCAGGGGATTCGCCGTCACGATCATATGCCGCGAGGCGCGGACGAGCGTCTTGGCCTCGATGGCCGTGGCGGCTTCGGGATCGGCGGGAGTGGACTGCTGGGCGCAAACCGGCGCAGCCGCCAGCAGGGCGAAGCAGATGATCAGGGCAAGGGCCGCGAACCGGCCGCGGCGCGAGGGGAAGGGGTTCATGCGCCTGCGAGCATAGCCGCCGCATGCGTCCGGGGCGAGGGGCGGCTCCGGCGGAGCCGTCACTTTTTGTCAATAAAGGCGGGAGAGAGTGGGTGGCAGGCGGGACCGGGTCTCCCGTGTCGGGATGCGCGGGGGAAGCGGGGTCGACACGCGGTCCGTTCGATGCGCAGGGGACGCGCGCACTCGGGTCGAACGGTTGGAGCGGGGAAGGGCCCCGCCTGCCAGGGGTACGCAGCTTACTCTTGCCAGTCCCGGCTCGCGGGGTGAGCGGTCTGGCGGGGAACTCGATACTTCCTTTCGTGGGTGCCGCCCCGGAGGCGCCTTGAAACCCCTCAATTCATGTTCTTGGTTTGTTCTATAGACGATTCGGAGAGAAGTCAAGCAGACACCCTTGAAATGTTTTAAGTGTGTATATAGTGTGTATCTAGAATTGAGTGCGGTTGCCTTTGATGACTCTGCCGCAAGGATATTGAGGGCCAAAGGCGACGCATACCCGCGCCTCGGGGCAATCAGGGGCTGGAGTATGGTCATTTGTTGTTGAAGCGACAAAGGGCGAAGCCGCATGCCCAGATCGAGCCGCGACATTATTCGCGCCCTGGAAGGAGACGGTTGGTATCGCGTAGGGCAGACCGGCAGCCATGTTCATTTCAAGCATGGCAGCAAGCCCGGAAAGATTACGGTGCCGCATCCGGTGAAGGATCTGCCCGTCGGCACATTAAAGAGTATCGAGAAGGTCTCGGGGGTGAAGCTCAGGTGAGAGTGGCGTCCCATGCCCCGAAGGCGATAGGCAGATGACGAGACTTTTTTATCCCGCCTGTTTGGAGAAGGAGCCGGATAGCGCCTATGGCGTGACGTTTCCGGACCTGCCCGGCTGCGTCAGCGCCGGGGCGACGGCGGAGGAGGCGCTGGTCAACGCCCATGAGGCATTGGCCGGCCACATCGCGCTGATGGTGGAAGACGGCGATACCTTGCCGAAGCCCACGCCGGTCGAGCGGGTCGTCTCCGATCCGGAAGTCGCCATGATCGCGGTCAGCGTCATCGGTGTCACAATCCCCGGACGCGCCAAGCGGGTGAATGTCACGCTCGACGAAGCCCTGCTGGACGAGATTGACTCCGTGGCTACCAATCGGTCGCGCTTTCTCGCGGAGGCGGCACGCGCCGAACTCGCGCGCCGGCAGGCCGGATGAGCGGCCTTCACGCCACCACACGCACGATCATGTAGATGCCTACGACCGCGAGGGAGATGAAGAGCGCCGTGCGGAAGGTCTGCTCCGACATCAGATGGCGCGCGCGCTGGCCGGCGATCATGCCCAGGGCGACGGGCACCACGCAGGCGGTGGAGGCCAGGGCCAGCTTGCCGGTCATGATCTCGTAGCGCGACATGAAGAGGCCCAATATCAGGTTGATGGCACAGAATACGATTCCGAGCGCCTGGACGAAGGCATCGCGGTTCATGCCAAGGGCCTGCACATACACAATGCCCGGGACCAGATACGATCCGGTCAAGCCGAACAGGAAGCCGGATACCGCGCCGATGGCGGGCGAGAGCCATGTCTCCCGCTTGCCGCCCGGCGGGGCGACCTGGGGCCGCGCGAGGCTGAAGGCGGAATAGATGAACAGGATGATCCCGAGGATGCCGATGAGCAGCCGGGTATCGGCTTCCGCCAGGATGCTCACGCCGGCCCAGATGCCGAAGACGGAGGTCAGCAGCAGCCAGCGCAGGCGGCGGAAGATGCCGCGAAAGTCGGGGCCGGCCAGCGCCTGCCAGATATTGGTGAGGAAGCCTGGCACGATGATGAGCGCGATGGTTTCCTTCAGCCCCACCGGGGCGGCCAGGATGGCGAGCACGATCACGGGCACGCCGAGGCCCACG
>JBFWSL010000300.1:0-3628 GCA_050248375.1 Hyphomicrobiales bacterium
CGATCCCGATGGGAATGGCATGGAACTGTTCGGAGCCGGACAGGGCATGGTCGCGGGCCTGCATCTCTATTGTCCCTCGGAAGACGAATGGAATCTGCCCGTCGTTCGTGGCTGCTTCAGCGAGGAGCCCGTGGTGCTGATGGAATGGGCGTGGCGGGAGCGCGGTCTGATAGTGGCGCCCGGCAATCCGCACGGCGTGAAATCGCTGCGGGGTTTGCCCGGCCTGCGCGTCATGCCGAGATGCGAACTCAATGGAAGCCAGGATTTGCTCTCCAATTGCCTCGCCAGGGCGGATGTCGATGCGTCGGCAGTCGTGCACGGCAAGCCTGCCCGGACGGAGGTCGATGCCGCGCTTGCCGTCCTCGATGGCGAGGTTGATGCGGCGTTCGGCCTGAAATCGGTGGCGCAGCACTATCATCTCGATTTCGTTCCTGTCGTTCGCGAGCGGCTCGACCTGCTGGTCTGGCGGCGCCAATGCTTCGAGGAACCGCTGCGGGCCCTGCTCGACTTTTTCCGCTCGCCGGCATTCCTGGAGAAAGCCGGGCGGCTCGACGGCTATGATTTCTCCGGGCTGGGCAGAACGCTCTTCAACGGGAAATAGCCCTCGTTCGGCTCGCGCCGCAGGCGGCTCCGGCCCTCAGATCGCTTCGGGCAGCCAGATCGTGAACGTGGTCCCGGCGCCAGCCTCGCTCTCGACCGAAATGGTCCCGCCCTGCCTCGATATCAGCGTCTGACTGATAGACAGCCCGAGGCCGGTGCCCTCTCTCTGCTTGGTCGTGAAGAACGGATCGAAGATCTTCGCCAGCATTTCGGGCGGCATGCCGATACCGGTGTCGGAGATTTCGAGGGTAATCCCGGCGTTGCCGTCAAGTTCGCTGTCGAACGTGCGGAGCGTCAGGTCGCCTCCATCCGGCATCGCGTGAATGGCGTTGACGACAAGGTTGACGATGACCTGCTGCAACTCGGTCCGGTTCATCAATAGCTGGCGGGTCGCAGTGTCGCTGCGGTGTATGGCGATCTCGGCCTTCTGAAGCAGGTGTTGCACCAGCGGCAGGCAATCGTTCACCACCTCCTGGGGCTTGTGCCTCTCGACGTGATCCGCGTATTCCTCCGGCCGCGCGAACTGAAGCAATTTCGTGACGATCCGGCTGATGCGCTGGATCTGCTCGTCGAGAAGGCGGAACTCCGTGTGCGCCAGCCTCGCCTTCTTGCCCATGAGATTGCGGACGACCTCCAGGTTTCCCTGCATCACGGCGATGGGATTGTTGATCTCGTGCGCGACCCCGGCGGTTATTTCGCCGATCGCGGCGAGCTTTTCAGACATGACGAGCTGCTTGGTGGTCGCTTCAAGCCGCCGGTTGGCGAGCTCCAGGTCGCGCGTTCGTTCCGCCACGCGCCTGTTGAGCTCTTCGTTCCACTGCCTCAGTTCCCGGTCGCGCTCCTGCAACTGGTCGAGGAGGAGGTCGAGATGCGTGGCCACGCGGCCGATCTCGTCTCTTGCGTTGCCGAGCCCCGTCCGGGCGCTGAGGTCGCCGCGTTCGACCGCCGAGATGGTTCCCGTCATCCGTTCAAGCGGCATGAAGATGCCGCGGGCCCAGCGCAGGAAGATCGGGACGCTCGCGGCCGTGATGGCGATGAAGGCGAAGGCGACCGTCAGCAGGGTCTCGTATTTGGTGCGGCTGAACGGAGCCTCCAGGAACCCGACATACAGCATGCCGATGCGGCGGCCGTAGCTGTCGACGATCGGTTCATAGGCCGAGATGTACCAGTCGTTGACGACGAAGGCGCTGTCGAGCCATGTCCGGCCGTTATCCAGCACCGCGGCGCGCACGATCGCCGAGACACGCGTACCGAGCGCCCGCCGCCCTTCGAAGAGCCGCACGTTGGTGGAAATGCGCACGTCGTCCAGGAACAGCGTGGCGGTCCCCTTGCTCCCCTCCGGCAGGCTCGCTTCCCGGTAAACGAGGTCGTTTATGGTGTCGATGAAGACGAGATTCTGGTTCAGCAGGATTCCGCCGACCAGGACGGCGCGGCTGCCGTCCGGCATTCGCACGGGCGCCGCGGACTGGATCACCATGCCCCGGGTTTCCTCGGTCTGGTCGGTCGGGACCGCGTTGGGCGTGGGAACCAGCTTCAGGCGAGAGCGCTCCGCCAGTCCGGGCGCCAGTTCGGCCAGTTCGGCATTGGAAAAAAGGTCGATGGCGGTTCGGGCCGATCCATCGAAGGCCGAGGCGACGATCGGCCAGTCGGTGCGGCGCGCCGGCGTGGGAGCGGCGGGCGCGGCGGCAAAGAGCGATGTATCCGCCGCGATGACGTAGATGAAGTCGAGGCCGAGTTCGTGGCGGCTCGCCTCCAGGAACGCATCGAGCGGCGTGCCGCCGTCGACGATGGAGCGGAACCGGGCGGAAGCGCCGAGCGCCCTGATGTGGTCCCCGGTATTTTCGAGGATGCGCGAAAGATACTGGTGAGCGATCGTCAGGTCGCCATTGACCTTGGAAATGAGCGTCGCATCGAACTTCGCCGTCCACCGCGCCATGGTAATGGCCAGCAGCAACGGCAATATGACGAGCGTGGGAAGCAGTGCGATAGCGAGCAGCCGGAAGCGAATCGAGCGTGCCCTTCCGGCGGGGACGGCGCTCAAAGACGCGTCAGACATCCCACTTCGCGCATTTGCGGTCGATGGTCTTGCGCGAGATGCCCAGCACCCTGGCGGCTTCCGTCCGGTTTCCGCCGGTCTCGGTCAGGACGCTCAGGATGTGGCGGCGTTCGATTTCCGCGAGGTTCCGGCCCGAGCCGTTGTCGAGTGTCTTCTCCACGGCGAAATCGTCGGGGAACTTTCCCAGAATCAGCGTGCGCTCGATGAGATTGCGCAGTTCGCGCACGTTTCCGGGCCAGTCGTATCGGTCGAACGCGGCCCGGGTCGCCTCGCTGATAGGCACGGGCGGCATGCCAAGCTGCTGGGAAATCTTGTGCATGAACAGCGCCGCCAGATCCTTGGCGTCGTTCTCCCGGTCGCGCAGCCGCGGCATGTAAATCTGCATGACGTTGATGCGGTAGTAGAGGTCGGCCCTGAAGCGGCCGGCATCGACGTCCTGATCGAGATCGGCGTTGGTCGCGAAGACGAAGCGCAGGTCGGTCGGGATCTCGCGCTCCGAGCCGACCGGCCGGACGCGCCGGTCCTCCAGGACGCGCAACAGCTTGCTTTGCAGGTGCAGGGGCAATTCCCCGATCTCGTCGAGGAACAGCGTCCCCCCGTGCGCGTGTACGAACAGCCCTTCGCGTCCCGCCTGGGCGCCGGTGAAGGCGCCTTTGACATGCCCGAACAGCTCGCTTTCGATCATGTCGGCGGGAATCGCGGCGCAGTTGACCGGGACGAAGGGCTTGTCGGCGCGGTCCGACAGGGCGTGGACGGTGCGTGCCGCCACTTCCTTGCCCGTGCCCGATTCCCCGGTAAAGAGTACCGGCGTCGGCAACGGGGCGACGCGGGCGATGATTTCGCGAACCGCCGTATCGCTGGAGATTCCCCAACCAGGCGATCGCGCAGGAGAATATGGTCCGAGGCGGCGCGAAGCTCGTAGCGCAGGATGTAGTTTTCGCGCTGCAGACGGGTGCGGTCGAGACATCGCGC
>JBFWSL010000301.1:0-3622 GCA_050248375.1 Hyphomicrobiales bacterium
CCTGGCGCCGGGCATGTCGCTCGGCACGGCCATCGACAATATCCGCCAGGCCGAGCAGACCCTGCAGATGCCCGCCACCATCTCCACCAGTTTCCAGGGCACGGCGCGCGTGTTCGAGGAGTCGCTGGCCGGAATGGGGTTGCTGCTGTTCATGGCCATCCTCGTCGTCTACATCGTCCTCGGCATTCTCTACGAGAGCTTTATCCACCCGCTGACCATCCTGTCGGGCCTGCCCGCCGCCGGCGTGGGGGCGCTGGCGACGCTGCTGCTCTTCGGCATGCCGCTCACGCTCTACGCCTTCGTCGGCATCATCATGCTGGTCGGCATCGTCAAGAAGAATGCCATCATGATGATCGACTTCGCGCTGGCCGCGCAGCGGCACGAGAAGATGGAGCCGACGGAGGCCATCTACCAGGCCTGCCTGATCCGCTTCCGCCCCATCATGATGACCACCATGGCCGCCCTCATGGGCTCGCTGCCCATCGCCGTCGGCTTCGGCCAGGGCGGCGAGGCACGGGCGCCGCTCGGCCTCACGGTCTGCGGCGGCCTGATCCTGTCGCAGGTCATCACCCTGTATCTGACGCCGGTGATCTATCTGTACATGGAGCGCCTGCAGACCCTGTGGCGCGGCCAGCCCGCCGCGGCGGACGCGCCGCCCAGGGGCCGGCGCAGGACCCGCGGCCCCCAGCCCGCCGAATAGCCGGGCGCTGGCCGGTCACGGCGCTAGAGCATGATCTTATCGGAAAAGTGGATACCACTTTTCCGATAAGATCATGCTCGAGCTATTGATCTGGCGCATCATCTTACCGGCCAGGCGATTCCACTTGGCCGGATGATGCGCGATGGCGCCCGCGTGCCCGCGCGGACCGGAGCGGTTCATCCCCTGGGGGAAAGCCCCGGACGCTCAGCCAACCGTTTCGGGAATTTCCAGGACCTCGCCCCTGGGCGGATAGTTCTTCTCGTTCACCAGATCGAGCGCACGCAGAACGTCGTCGAAGCCTGGGCGGGCGAACGGCATGGTCTGCACGCATGCCCAGTACAGCGTCTTGTCCGGCCGCACGAGAAACAGTCCCGGCTCGATGAAGAGCGGCAGTTCCTCGATGCCCGTAATCGGCTTGTACCGGCGGGCCGACAGGTAGAGTCCCCATTCGCGCGCCTTCTGCGGCGGCATTTCGTAGCCGATATTCAGTTCCGCGAGGTTCCAGTCCTTGCATGCCCGTTCCGCACGGTCCCTGGGATCGGCTGACATGGCGATCACCTCGACACCCCGCTCGGCGAAGGCGGGAAGCTTCTTGTCCAGGTCGGCGAGATACCGCGAGCAGATGGAGCAGTGAAGACCGCGGTAGACGACGATCATCGTGAAGTTCCGGGGGGTCTGCTCCGCGAGCGTCCACTGGCCCGCGGCCACCGTCGGCACGCTCAGGGCCGGAACGGGCTGCCCGGGAAACAGGCGGTCTGCTGTGGTCATAAGAGCTTCCTCCAGGGGTTTATCGTTGCCGGCCGGACATATGCGAGCCCGCTTCTGAACCGCAAAGACCCGCCTTGCCGCGGGTTCGAGCGAGCCAGAGTGCCCACATGCATGCCTATAAGCAACTGATATAAAAAGAATTTGCAAATATCCGTAACTAGTATAGCATTCTAACTAACCAAAATTAGTCATCTTGCTGACAGACGCGCCATCGTCACGGGTGGCACAGTTGGATCAGGTTCATGTTTGAACGACAGTCAAACCGGCTGGCCTGGCTTTTTCCGCGCCCCGCACGCACCCGTGCGGGCATCGATTTGTTTTGGCCCCGGGTGGAATTAAGCTGGCGGCCATTTTCGCAACACGGCAACGGGATGAAGCAGCCCGGAATCTGACGGCCGGCAAACAAGCCCAACAAGAAAAGCGAAGGCGCTACGGGGAGGACAACGAGTGAATCAAGTGCGGCAAGGGGAAACCCCGGGTGGCCAGGACAGCGGACTCGCCTACTGCGATGTGTTCCGGATCCTGGCCCTTCTGGACCATTGGCCGGAAGGCACGCTCGAATACGAAGACCAGGACCTCAAGGTCAGCGCGATCCTTGGGAAGAGCCCCGGCGCCCCGACAGCGCTCCCGGAGATTGAGGTAGCGTCCCCTGCCGTCGGCATCGTCCGCCTGTCCGGCGCGGACGCGCAGCCTGGCTCGCACCTCCACGAGCAGAGCGTCATCGCTCATATCGAAACGCTGGACCGTTCGACGCCTGTCAACGCGGGCCGCGAGGGCCGTCTTCTGCGCCTCAGCGTAGGGGACGGTGATTTCGTGGAATTCGGCCAGCCGCTCGCGGCCATCTCGCAAACTCCTGCGGCCCGGTCAAAATGAAGCAAGACAGCACCTGCATCGTGGCGGTCGGCATTTCCGACGACATCGGAAACACGCCGGATCGTTCCGCTCTGGAACTCCAGGCCCAGGCCGCCCAGAACGCGCTGGATGAGGCGGGACTCAAGCGCGGCGACATAGACGGCCTGATCACCCAGACGGGCGGACGCATGGCCCCTGTCACTTTCGCCGAATACTTCGGAATTCAGCCCCGGTTCGTCGACGCGACCTTCGTGGGCGGCGCCTCTAATGTCATGCATCTCGCCTTGGCCGACGCGGCGATCAGGGCCGGCCTGTGCGATACGGTTCTGGTCAGCTATGGCACCACCCCGCGCCAGGGGGAATATGTGGCCCTCACGCCGGAATATCCGGACGACTTCGAGCGCCCCTATGGCGTCTGCTTTCCCGTCGGGCTGTATGCGCTGTGCGCGCAGCGTCACATGTTCGAGTACGGCACCAGGCAGGAGCAGTTCGCCAAGCTGGTCGTGGAAAGCCGCCGCTGGGGCGCATTGAACCCGCGGGCGTCGCGGCGCGATCCGCTGACGATCGGCGACGTCCTCGCCTCCCCGCCGGTCATTTCTCCCATCCACAGGCTCGATTGCTGCCTGGTGTCGGATGCCGGAGGCGCCTATATCGTCACCTCTCTCGAACGCGCCCGCGACCTGCGGCAGAAACCCGTCGCTCTGCTGGGCTCCGGGCAGGCCTATACCCACCGCTCGCTGGGACAGAAGCACGACATCACCACCAGCGGCGCGGCGCTGTCCGCCCCCCGGGCGCTCGAACGGGCCGGCCTGAAGCTCCCCGACATCGACGTCTTCCAGATATATGACGCCTTCAGCAGCCAATTGATGATCATGCTTGAGGACATCGGTCTTTGCCCGAAGGGCGAAGGCGGCCCCTATGTCGAATCGACGGACTTCGGACCCGGCGGCGACGTCGCCCTCAATACCTCCGGCGGCGGCCTCTCCTTCCTGCACCCGGGAATGTTCGGAATGTTCCTCGTCATCGAGGCTGTCCAGCAGCTCCGCGGCGACTGCGGCGACCGGCAGGTGGCCAACGCGAGCACGGCGCTGGTGCAAGGCAACGGCGGCGTGCTCTTCAGCGAGGCAACGGCAATTCTCGGGGCTGTGCGATGACCAAGAAGAAGAAAGAAATACAGTCCCTCTACAAATGCGTGCTTGGCAAGGACATGGGTTACCGTCCCACGCGCTCGCCGGAGGCGGCCCCCTTCTGGGCCGCCTGCAAGGAAGGCCGGCTGTCGCTGCCGCAATGCACCGACTGCTG
>JBFWSL010000302.1:0-3616 GCA_050248375.1 Hyphomicrobiales bacterium
CTTACGCCAGGCCAAGTTTGCGGAGTTTGACATCTCGGAGATGTCGCTGTCGTCCTACACGGTGTCGCTGTTCCGCGAGAAGCCGCCGTTCATCGCCATCCCGGTCTGGCCGTCGCGCTTCTTCCGCCACTCATGCATCTATGTCAGCGCCAAGTCGGGCATCAAGACGCCCAAGGACCTGATCGGCAAGCGCATCGGCGTGCCGGAGTTCCAGATGACGGCGCCCGTCTGGATCCGAGGCATCCTCGATGAACACTACGGCGTCCCTGTCGATAGCGTCACCTATTGGACCGGCGGCGAAGAAGAGGCGGGGCGCCCCGAGAAGCAGAAGCTCGACCTCCCGGCCAACATCAAGGTCAACGCCATTCCGGAAGACAAGACCCTGTCGCAGATGCTGGCCGCGGGCGAGATCGACGCCCTGCACACCGCGCGTGCGCCCTCGACATTCGACGGCAAGAACGTGGTGCGCCTGTTCCCCGACTACGCCGAGGAGGAAAAGGCCTACTACAAGAAGACCGGGATGTTCCCGATCATGCATACCATCGTCATCAAGCGGGAGCTGTACGAGCAGAATCGCTGGATCGCGCAGACCCTGATGAAAATGTTCGTGGAAGCACAAAGGCATACCTACGAGATGCAGGCGCAGACCGCCGCCCACGCCGCCATGCTGCCGTTCCACAACGCCTACGTCGACGAGGCCCGGGAGCTGATGGGCGATGACTACTGGCCTTATGGTTTTGAAAAGAATGAGAAACCGCTGGCGACCTTCCTGAAATACCATCACCAGTGCGGGCTCTCGAAAAAGCTGCTGAAGCCCGCCGACCTGTTCGCGCCCGAGACGCTGGAAAGCTTCAAGATCTGAGCCGCACGGCGAGACAGATCCGCGCAACGATCGGCAGCGGCAGGCTTCCATCGTGCCGCGGTCTGGCAATGGACGTGCATGTCCACTACCTATGCACGCATGCAGGGAGGAACGCACGGCTGATCGGCTTTGCTTTGCCCGTCCCGGAGTATTATCAGGGCGTGAACCCGGCAGCGCTTTGAGGCAATCTCATTGTGCCCGGCAAGCAGCCCTCCGTCCCCGCAAAGCTATGACGTCGCCCGATTCACAGGTCCCCACCGTCATCACGCTCGGATGCCGCCTCAACGCATTCGAGACGGAGATGATGCGTCGCCACGCCGGCGCGGCGGGCCTCGACGACGCCGTGATCGTGAACACCTGCGCTGTGACGTCTGAGGCCGTGCGCCAGGCGCGGCAGACGATCCGGAAGGCGCGGCGAGACAACCCCGGTGCGCGTATCATCGTGACCGGCTGCGCCGCCCAGATCGACCCCGGCCAGTTCTCCGCCATGGACGAGGTCGATCACGTCATCGGCAATGCCGAAAAGACCACGCCTCACACGTTCCATGCCTTGGCCGCCGGCGATCTCGGGCGCGTCCAGGTCAACGACATCATGGCCATCCGCGAATCCGCACCGCACATGCTGGACGGCTTCGGCACCCGCGCCCGCGCCTACGTGCAGATCCAGAACGGCTGCGACCATCGCTGCACGTTCTGCATCATTCCCTATGGCCGCGGCCCCTCCCGCTCGGTCGCCGCCGGCGAGGTCGTCGCCCAGGTCCGTCGCCTCGTCGAGGACGGCATCGGCGAGGTCGTTCTGACCGGCGTCGACATCACCTCGTACGGCACGGACCTGCCCGGCGCGCCCTCCTTGGGCTGGCTTGTGCGCCAGATCCTCCGGCACGTTCCCGAACTCGCCCGGCTCCGGCTGTCCTCCATCGACCAGGTCGAGGTCGACCGCCACCTGATGGATGCCATCGCCGACGAACCCCGGCTGATGCCCCATCTCCACCTGTCCATGCAAGCCGGTTCGGATCTCATCCTGAAGCGCATGAAGCGGCGCCATCTGCGGGCCGATGCCATCGGCTTCTGCCGGGAAGTCCGTCGCCTCAGGCCGGGCATCGCCCTCGGCGCCGACTTGATTGCCGGCTTCCCGACAGAGACCGCAGGCCGCTTCGAAGACACCATGTCCCTGGTGGACGAGTGCGGGCTGGTCTACCTGCACGTTTTTCCATTCTCGCCGCGCCCGGGGACGCCGGCCGCCAGAATGCCTCAGCTCCCGCGCGCCGAGATCAAGGCGAGAGCTGCACGGCTGAGACAAAAGGCCGATGACATCCTGGCGGCTTGGCTTGCGGACCAGGTCGGAGAGCGCAAGGACGTTGTGGTCGAACAGGCCGAAGCAGGCCGTGTCGTGGGCCGTACACCCCACTACGCTCAAATCGTCGTGCAGGGCGCAGGCGATGCGGTGCAGCCGGGATCTCTTATGCAAGCGAAAGTCAGCGGCAGCGACGGCGCGCGGCTGCAGGCGGAGGCATCCACGTGAGCGAGCAGACGGCAAAGAAATCGCTTTTCGGCAGGCTGTTCGGATCCGGCGGCCAGAAGCCACAGGATGCCGAGACCGATACGTCCGCCCAAACCGTCCCCGACTCATCACCCGCGACGCAAGCGCGCGACGCCGCCGCCAACACAACCGCGACCGTCGATGCCCCGCCCGTTGCGCCTCAACCGCCGGCACCTCCTCCCTCGCCGGGCGAGCCTCAGGCCGCTGAACCGCAGCGCTCCTGGTTCCGGCGCCTCAAGGACGGCCTGACAAAGACATCATCGCGTCTCGCTGAGGGCATCACCGGCGTTTTCACCCGCCGCAAGCTCGACGCCGACACCTTGCAGGAGTTCGAGGATCTGCTGATCCAGGCCGACCTCGGTGTCGAGACCTCCATGCGCATCACTGAGGCGCTCGCCGCGGGACGCTATGACAAAACGCTTGATCCCGGCGAGGTCAGGTCGGTGCTGGCGGCCGAAGTCGCCAAGGTTCTGGAACCCGTCGCCAGGCCGCTTCAGATCGATCCGGCCAACAAACCCCACGTCATTCTAGTGGTCGGCGTCAACGGCGGCGGCAAAACCACGACCATCGGCAAGCTCGCCAACAAGTTCTCCTCCGAGGGCCGCAAGGTGATGCTGGCCGCTGGCGACACATTCCGCGCGGCAGCCATCGATCAGCTCAAGGTTTGGGGCGAACGGACGGGATCACCCGTCATCGCGCGGGACGTCGGCGCCGACAGCTCCGGCCTCGCCTACGACGCGCTGAAGGCTGCCCGCGACCAGGGCTGCGACGTGTTGCTGATGGACACCGCCGGGCGTCTCCAGAACAAGCAAGCCTTGATGGACGAACTGGAAAAGATGATCCGCGTCGTCCGCAAGCTCGATCCGTCGGCTCCGCACGACGTCATCCTCGTGCTCGATGCGACGACGGGCCAGAACGCATTGTCGCAGGTCGAGGTCTTCGGCGAGCGGGCGGGCGTTACCGGACTGGTAATGACAAAATTGGATGGTACCGCTCGGGGTGGAATCCTGGTGGCGATCGCCGCCCGATTCGGGTTGCCCGTGCACGCCATAGGCATCGGAGAAGGGGTCGACGACCTTCAACCATTCGATGCCCGGGAGTTTGCACAGGCAATAGCATTGAGTTAGGACTGCAACTTGGCTGCGCCGCAGTGCTGAAAACAGCACGGCGCTATCGAATGGGTCTCGCTGATCATGAGCTTTCTGCGACGGATC
>JBFWSL010000303.1:0-3602 GCA_050248375.1 Hyphomicrobiales bacterium
AAGTTCAAGCCCGAAGCCTGTGTGGTGCTGCAACGCGAGCAGGCGAAGGCCTCGATGATCGAGGGCCGCGACCACGACTGGTCGAAGCTGATGGAAGCGGCGCGCAAGGCCGGCAAGACGTCCAATTGCGTGCCGGTCCTGGCCACCGACCCGCTCTACATCCTGTACACCTCCGGCACCACGGGCCAGCCCAAGGGCGTGGTGCGGGACAATGGCGGCCACATGGTCGCTCTCCACTGGTCGATGAAGAACCTCTACGGCGTCGAGCCCGGCGAGGTCTATTGGGCCGCCTCCGACGTGGGCTGGGTGGTCGGCCACTCCTACATCGTCTATGCGCCGCTGCTGCACGGCAACACCACCATACTGTTCGAGGGCAAGCCGATCGGCACGCCGGACGCGGGCGTGTTCTGGCGGGTGATCTCCGAGCACAAGGTTGCGGCGATGTTCACCGCGCCGACGGCCTTCCGGGCCATCAAGAAGGAGGACCCGAACGGCGACCTCATCAAGAAGTACGACCTGAAGCAGTTCCGCACCCTGTTCCTGGCGGGCGAGCGCGCCGATCCGGATACGCTGGTGTGGGCGGAGGAGAAGCTGAAGGTGCCTGTGGTCGATCACTGGTGGCAGACGGAGACCGGATGGTGCATCGCCGGAAATCCCGTCGGCCTCGGCATGCTGCCGGTGGTGCACGGTTCTCCCACCGTGCCCATGCCCGGCTACGAAATCCACATCCTCGACGAGAAGTGCAGGGAGGTGCCGCGCGGCACCATGGGCGCGATCTCGATCAAGCTGCCGCTGCCGCCGTCCTGCCTGCCGACCCTATGGAACGCGGACAGGCGCTTCCGGGAAGCCTATCTGGATGAGTATCCCGGCTACTACAAGACGGCGGACGCGGGCTACATGGACAAGGACGGCTATGTGTTCGTGATGTCGCGCACCGACGACATCATCAACGTGGCCGGACACAGGCTGTCCACCGGGGCCATGGAGGAGGTGCTCGCCTCCCACCCGGACGTGGCGGAATGCGCCGTCATCGGCATCGCCGACAGGATGAAGGGGCAGATCCCGGCCGGCTTCTTCGTGCTCAAGGCGGGCGTCGACCGCGACCCGGCCGAGATCGAGAAGGAGGCGGTGAAGCTGGTGCGCGACAGGATCGGGCCGGTGGCCGCCTTCAAGCTGGCGGTGCCGGTGAAGCGGCTGCCGAAGACGCGCTCGGGCAAGATCCTGCGCGGCACCATGCGCTGCATCGCCGACGGCGAGGAGTACAAGATGCCCGCCACCATCGACGATCCGGCCATCCTCACCGAGATCAGCGACGTGCTGAAGGACAGGGGACTGCCGGGGTAGGGCAGCCTTCGCCTAGAGCATGATCCGGAAAAGTGGATACCCCTTTTCCGATAAGATCATGCTCAAGCTATTGATCTGGCGCATCCTCTTGCCGGCCAGGCGATTCCACCTGGCCGGATGATGCGCTAGTGCGATGCGCCCGAGGGCGCGGGCGCGCCTTCGATCATGACGTTGACGCAGGCGGGCCTGCCGCTGGCGAGCGCCCGGCGCAACGCGGCGTCCAGTTCCCCCGGCTCGCGCACGAACTCGCCGTGGCCGCCGAGACCGGCCACGGCCTCGTCGTAGCGCGCGGGGGAAAGCTCGCAGGCATAGGTGCGGTCCGGTCCGTAGTCGCGGAGCTGGATCTGGTATTCCGCGTTCCACCGGGCATCGTTGCCGACGACGGCGAGGACTTCCAGCCCTTCCCGCGCCGCGGTCTCGAACTCTGCCAGATGAAAGCCGATGGTGCCGTCGCCCATGAGCACGATGACGGTCGCGCCGGGACGCGCCGCCTTGGCGGCGATGGCGTAGCACAACCCACCGCCGATGGCGCCGGACGTGCCGTTGATGACGCGGGCGGGAGCGGCGAGGCAGGCCTGCGCCCACTGCCCGAACTCGCCGCCATCCACCACGAGGACGGGATCGGCCGCTTCCCT
The DNA here is from genome assembly GCA_050248375.1 of Hyphomicrobiales bacterium. Lineage (GTDB taxonomy): Bacteria > Pseudomonadota > Alphaproteobacteria > Rhizobiales > Methyloligellaceae > JAYZVT01. The sequence continues at coordinate 1,980 of JBFWSL010000303.1, forward strand.
CAGCAGGGGCTCGACAGCGGCGCAGAGCACGGCCGGGTGGATCGGGGCGCGGACCTGCGGCACCCGCGGCCGGGCGGCGAGGGCCCGGGCGACGGTGTCGCGATATTCGTGCCGGCCGCCGCTCCCTGCTGCCTCGACAAGGGCGACGGCGGTGGCGCGCGCGCCGGCAAGGCAGGAAGCGGCCAGCCGCGGCCCGGCGGCGCGGATGGAGGCCTGGAGCGCTTCTTCCTCGGGATCGGCGATGAACAGCCGGGCGGTCTCGGCAATTGCCGGGGCCTGCCCGAATTTCAGCGTGTAATCGAGCTTCTTGCCGATGCTGACGATGACATCCGCCCTGGCGAGGATCTCGGCGAGGTTGCCGAGGGCCGGATCGCCGATCCCGCGCGGGCTTTCCATGGGGATGGCGGGGGTTCCGGCGGCGTCGGAGAGCTTCGCGAGCAGGCCGCCCGCCCGCGTGGCGTTGAGCTGGGCCCCGGTGAGGATGAGCGGGCGGCTGGCGGAAGCAAGCGCGGCGGCGGCCTCGCGGATGAAGCCTTCGGGCGGTCCGGCCGTCCCGGGCGCGAAATCCTCCGGCACCGGCGTTCCGCCCGCGTCCGCGTTGAGCACGTCGAAGGGCAGCGCCATATGAACGGGTCCCGGACGGCCGGAGCGGGCCGTGCGCATGGCTTTCGCCACGTCCGCGCCGAGCGAGGCGGCATCGCGGGCGCGCAGGGAGAGCTTGGTGAGCGGGGCGGAGACGGCCGCCTGGTCAAGCTCCTGGAAGGCGCCCCTGCCGTCCTGGCCAAGAGGCGAGTCGCCGCTCAGCAGCAGCACCGGGCTTTCCGCCTGGCGGGCGGAGAACAGGCCGCCGAGGCTGTTGGCGAAGCCGGGAGCCGCCGTCACCAGCGCCACGCCCACCTCGCCGGTGAGCTGCGCCCAGGCGTCGGCCATGAACACCGCGGCGCATTCATGGCGCGTGTGGATGACGCGTATGCCCGCGTCCATGCAGGCGTCGTAGACCGGCATGATCTGGTTGCCGGAGAGGGAGAATATGGTCCGGACCCCGGCGCGGTGAAGGGTGCGCGCGAGCAGGTCTGCGCCTCTGGTCATGGGGTTTCCTCTGGAAGCGGAGCGGGAAGGTTGCGGGACTGTACTCGCTCATTCCGGCTGCCGCATCCCCTGTGCTAGCCTGTTTCAAAACAAGATCATGCAAGGTGAGGAAGCCCATGAGCAGCACGTCCGTGGAACCGGAACTCCGCCCCCTGTCCAGCGCTCTGGGCGCCGAGGTGAAGGGCATCGACATTTCCCGCGAACTGACGGAGGCGCAGGTGGCGGCGATCCGCCGGGCCTGGAACCGGCACCATGTGCTGCTGTTCCGCGGCTTCGGCCTGACACCCGCGCAGCACATCGCTTTCTCCCGGCGCTTCGGCGACCTCGACAGCCACGACGCCACGCCCTTCGACCGGCTGGAGGGTCATCCCGAGCTTCTGGAGGTCACCAACAAGCCCAAGAACGGCAAGCCCTCGGAGACCCGCAATACCGGGCGCAACTGGCACTCGGACTATGCCTACACCAACCGGCCTTCGGCGGGTTCCATGCTCTACTGCGTGGAAAAGCCGCCCATCGGTGGCGACACCATGTTCT
>JBFWSL010000304.1:0-3578 GCA_050248375.1 Hyphomicrobiales bacterium
CCTTCTCCCTACTCTGCGTGGAGGTCTTCTCAGAAGCCATGACCATGACCCGGTCCAGTCCGTCCGGGTCCGCACGATGGCCAAGACGGCCCTTCGCCCAATAGCCTGCAACGCAGCCCGCGGCGAAGGCTCCTAACAGCAGGCCAATTGTCTGAAAGACGTAAACGGCCACAAAAGGCCCCCAATAGCGGACGGATCAGGCCCTGCGGCAGAACCAGCCTGTCACAACGCCAATGGCGAATGCGACGGCAATATAGGGCAGCAACTCAGTTGTCAGATAGAGCATAATGTTCCGATCGGGCCTGGCGGCGTTCTCCGCTTATCTGAGCCCCGTGCTGCCCGCCAGAGCGCCGGCGAAGGTTTTCAGCAACGAACGGCCCTGCGATGCGCTGCTGCGGCCTTCGGTCTGGGTACCGCTTGATGTGTCGAAGCTCGCCTTGACCTTGTAGTCGCTGGGAAGGCGGTTCTGAAGTGCGGACTGGATCGACTGCGCCAGGGACTTCTCCTTGATCACCGCGGCGAAGGTCACGTCCACCTCGCTCATCTCGATGCGCCCCGACTGGGACCGCGCCAACTCGTTCAGCAGCACGCCGATAACATCGGCCCATGCTCCCGGCGCGCCAATGGCTATCTCCATACGGTCCGAGATTTCCCTGTCTCCGAAGGACTGCCTGGCGGCCTTCACCACCGATTGCCGCATTTCATCCGACGAGACGTAGCCGGTCAGGACAACCGCGTTGCCATCGAACTGCCCGGCCCATGTAAATGGCTTTACCCGTGGCGGCGTCACCTGCTGCTCCGCAAGCTGGATGCCAACGGGGAGTTCGGCGGCGAGCGCCTTGCGCATCATTTCATAGTCGGAGGGCGTTTTCGCCTCGCCGGCGATCGCCAACTGGGTGCCGTCGATCCTGACGCTGCCGGACTTCATGCGGCCGAGCTGCGCCAGCGCGAAACTCACCGCGCCGAGCCAGACCTCCCGCGCCGGACCGCCGGACGCGAGTTCCATACGATCATCGATCTCCGCGTCGGGCAGGCTCGCCTTCAGGAAACCGAGAATGGTCCGCCGGTCGTCACTGGATGGCACGTAGCCCTTGATGCGCAGCCGGTTGGACCGGTACGTCACCCGCCAACTGTAGGGTGTCCGCGCACTCTGGAGATCCACGCGGCTGTTTACCGTGCGGACCCCGGGTATTCCCTGTGCAACCGCCATGGCATTGTCACGTTCAACCTCGTCGAACGCTACGCCCGAAACCTTGACGTCCCTGCCCTTGACCGAGACGGTCGCCCATTGATGGCCGGCGTTATTCAGGGCGGCAGCCACGCGCTGCGCCATGTCGCTTTCGCCCTTCTCACGAACGACCGTCAGCACGAGCGCGACCAGCAGCCCGAGCGGAACAAGCCCGATCAGCAAGGTCGATCGACGGAACGTTTTCATCCGGACACAAACCCCTCTGCAATCCGGGCCGCTTGCGCGGCGACTCGAAGTTTCAGCGGTCCGGCGACTATAAAGAATGCGGAAGGGATATCCTAGGCCTTGGTGACGCGCCGGATTCCGCCATTTCCTGAAGTGCGTGCTAGCCCAGTGTCGCGAACTGCGGGAAGAGTTCGAGCAGCCAGCCCGCTATCAGGGTCATGGAGCCAGTCAGGAACATGACTCCGGTGACGACCAGAGCGCCGCCCATGACCTTCTCCACCATGCCCAAATGCTTCCGGAACCGGGTGAGGAATGACATGAAAGGCCTGAAAGCAAGTGCGGCGGCGACGAATGGAATGCCCAGGCCGAGGGAATAGACGAGCAACAGGCTGACCCCCTTGCCGACCGTGTCCTCACCGGCCGCAACCGCCAGGATCGCCGCCAGAACCGGCCCGATGCAGGGCGTCCATCCGAACGCGAAGGCAAGACCGACCAGGTAGGCTCCCAGCATTCCCGCGGGCGGAGATACCGCGTGACGGCGGAACTCGCGATACAGGAATGGAAGCTTCAGGATGCCGAGAAAGTGCAACCCGACGACAATGATAAGTACGCCGGCGATCTTGGCGAGCATGTCGAGATTGCTCGACACCAGTTGCCCGAGCACTGTCGCCGTCGCGCCGAGCATGACGAAGACGGTCGTGAATCCCAGCACGAAACAGAGTGAAGCGGCCACCACTTCCCAGTAGACGTCGCGAGGCACCTCGCCCTCACCGGAAAGCTGGTCGAAGGTCACGCCGCCGAGAAAGCAGAGATAGGGGGGCACCAGGGGAAGCACGCATGGAGACAGGAAGCTGATCACCCCCGCGAAAAGCGCTCCGAAATAACTGACTTCCATTCGTATTCCCCAGGCCCGCGCATTGAGACGCCGGCAGCTTACCGCAAGCAGGCAGGGGTAGTTCTATAAGTCATATGGGCGCAGAAGGCTTCACTTTTGCGGCACTCTGCGTGAACCCCACAACGCTCAGGCCGGCCTACCAGACGTCCGGCTCGATGCCCTTGGCGCGGAGATCGGCGAAGCGCGCCTGGAGATAGCGCTGGAAGTCGAGCTTGGCGTATTGCCCTTCATGGACGTACTCAAGCATGGAGATGAAGTGGAACGGTTTGAAGTAGCCAGGCATCCTGAAGATTTCGGCGTCGAAACCGGACTTGCCGGCCACCGCCTCGACGTCACGCGGGAAGAACACCATCGTCGGCGTGAAGGAGACCCGCCAGCGCCGCGCCAGCGCCCGCTCCTCCATCTCCTTGCCGTCGAAATCCTTGACCTTGTGGCTTCCCCACATATCGAGCTGAAGGATGCCGTAATTCGCCGTGATGTAGTCGGTAATCTCCTTGCGGGCGAAGTTCACGCGATGCATCTCGCGGCAATACGGACAACCGCGCTGCTCGAACAGGACCGCATATGACTTTCCGGATCCTGTCAGGTTCGAATGATCTTCCCTGAGATCGAGGAAAGTCTGCATGAACCAGGGCTGGGTGAAGAGGCCGTTGTCGGCGACTGGCGGGCTAGCGCCTTCGGCCGCTCCCGCGGCGGCAGGCAAGGTCATCAATGCCCCTGCCTGGGCGGCACCCAACAGGAACCGGCGACGATCGACAGTCATGGCGCATCCCTCCCTGGATTCGCTGGCTGCTTGTGCCGGGCAGTCTACATATTCAAAAGTTTCTATACAACAAAGGCCGGCGACGGCCGGTTCAACTCGCCGCTATTCTGCGGCACGGCTGCCTGAAGACGCCTCTTCAGCATCCTCATCCGGCGAGTTCTTATCACGGGCGAGATCGCAGAGCAGTTCCGCCAGTTCGTCGACCGTGTCCGCGCGCGAGAACCGTCCGATCGCAATGTTCAGGCCACATTCCAGTTCGAGCGCGTTGCGCAACTCCAGCGACGAGAGCGAGTCCAGACCCGCTTCGGCGAGAGTGTCGTAGCGATCGAGATCCTGTTGCGGCATCTGCAGGATCCTCGCAACCTGGATGCGCACGAGTTCGGTCGCCCTGGCTGGCGTCATTGCGATTTCCAGCCATGCCCTCTCCCCGGCGGGATTGCCCGCCGCAGTCAGTCCAGACAGCCTCGGACTGCTTCCCAAAGACGGGTGGACCGCCGCCAGCCTGT
>JBFWSL010000305.1:0-3563 GCA_050248375.1 Hyphomicrobiales bacterium
TCCGCAACGGCTCCGACGTCTACGACGTGCGCGCCTCCACCCTGGTGGCCGCCGCCGGCGGCTTTGAGGCCAACATCAAATGGCTGCGAGAGTACTGGGGTCCGCGCGCGGAGAATTTCCTCGTCCGCGGCACTCCCTACAACACCGGCACGCTGCTGAGGATGCTGCTGGATCACGGCGTCATGGCCGTCGGCGATCCCACCCAGTGCCATGCGGTAGCCATCGACGCCCGCGCGCCGAAGTTCGACGGCGGCATCGTCACCCGCCACGACTGCATCGTCTTTTCGGTGGTGGTGAACCGCAATGCCGAGCGCTTCTACGACGAGGGCGAGGATTTCTGGCCGAAGCGCTACGCCATCTGGGGCCGGCTGCTGGCCGACCAGCCCGGCCAGATCGCCTATTCCATCTTCGACTCCAAGGCCGACGGCCAGTTCATGCCCCCGGTCTACCCCGCCATAGAAGCCGCCACCCTGGAGGAGCTCGCCGGCAAGCTCGAACTGGATGGAGACGCGCTGTCCCGCACCATCGCGGACTTCAATGCCGCCGCCACCGCGACGGCGTTCCGCCCCGACATTCTCGACGGCAAGGGCACCGTCGGCATCCCCATCCCCAAGAGCAACTGGGCGGTGCCCATCGACGCGCCCCCCTACCGCGCCTTTCCGCTGCGGCCCGGCATCACCTTCACTTATCTGGGCACCCGCGTGAACCGGAACGCCCGCATGGTCATGCAGGACGGAAAGCCTTCGGCGAACATGTTCGCGGCCGGCGAGATCATGGCCGGCAACATCCTGGGCAAGGGGTATCTCGCCGGCTTCGGCATGACCATCGGCGGCGTGTTCGGCCGCATCGCGGGCGAGGAGGCGGCGGCGCATGCACGCAACTGACCTCCTCGGCGAGGGCGCGCGCGTCCTCACCATCTGCAACGCCTGCCGCTACTGCGAGGGCCTGTGCCCGGTGTTCCCGACGCTGCAGAAGCGGCCGAGCTTCGACAGGGGCGACCTCGAATACCTCGCAAATCTCTGCCATGGCTGCGGCGCCTGTTACTACGACTGCCAGTACGCGACGCCGCACGAATTCGCCGTCGATGTGCCGCGCACGCTTTCCGGTATCCGTATCGCTTCCTATGAACATCACGCCTGGCCGAAAGCGCTCGCGCCGCTGTTCCGGCGCAACGGTGTCGCCATCACCCTGCTGGCCTCGCTTGCCGTGACCGCCTTCATCGCCGGCTTCGTCTGGCTGCGGGCGCCCGACGTGCTGTTCGGCGTGCACACGGGCCCGGGCGCCTTCTACAAGGTCATGCCCCACAACTGGATGGTCGCCATTTTTGGCGGCGTGTTCGCCTATGCGCTCATGGTCATGGCCATCGGCGGCGCCAGCTTCTGGCGCGGCATTCCCCGGCCCGCGCAGGGAAGCGGCCTCGGCGGCGCGGAGGTGCTGCGCACGGCCGGCGACGCGGCCCGCCTGCGCTACATGGATGGCGGCGGCGCCGGATGCATGAACCGCGGCGAACGGCCCTCCCCTGCCCGCCGGGTTTTCCACCAGTTCACCCTCTTCGGCTTCCTGCTGTGCTTCGCCGCCACGTCCGTGGCGACGCTGTTTCACTACATCGCCGGCTGGGAGGCCCCCTATCCCTGGTATACGCCTCCGGTACTTCTCGGCATCGCCGGCGGCATCGGCCTGCTGGTGGGGCCGGCCGGCCTGCTGCACCAGAAGCTCGTCCGCGACCGCGCGCTGGAGGACAACGCCCACCGCGGCATGGACACCGCCTTCATCCTCATGCTGTTCCTGGTCAGCCTGACCGGATTTGCCCTGCTGATCTTCCGCGAGACCGCCGCCATGGGCCTGCTGCTCGCCATTCATCTGGGCGTGGTCTTCGGGCTCTTCCTCGCCCTGCCCTACAGCAAGTTCGTCCACGCGGTCTACCGGACCGCGGCGCTGCTGCGGTTCAACGGCGAGCGGCGCGTCCGGCCATGACGGCGGAGTCCGCACCGGCCGCCGCCAGGAAGGCCGACGATCCCCTGTCCAGCGCGCTGTGGATGCTCACCGCCTGCGCCACGCTCGCCGCCGTCGCCACCATGGGGCGCTACCTGACCTCCTCCGGCCTTCCCGCGGTGCAACTCGTTTTCCTGCGCTCGATCCTCATCGTCATCATGCTCTCGCCGCTGCTCCTGCGCCGCGGCATGGAACTGGTCACCACCGACCGCCCCGGCCTCTACCTCGTGCGCGTGATCGTCACCGGCCTGGCCATGACCACATGGTTCGCCTCGCTCGCCTATATCCCGGTCGGCGAGGTCACCGCCATCAGCTTTCTCGCGCCCCTGTTCACCACCGTCGGCGCCGCGCTCGTTCTGGGCGAGGCTGTCCATGCCCGCCGCTGGATCGCCACCTGCGTCGGCTTCGCCGGCGCGCTGGTCATATCGCGGCCCGGTATCAGCGAGTTCAGCATCGGCACGGGCCTGGCCATCCTCTCCGCCGTCGCCATGGGCGCGTCATACCTGTTCATCAAGTTCCTGAGCCGCAGGGACGACCCGAACAAGATCGTCTTCCTGTCCACCCTGTTGATGATACCGGTGACGCTGCTGCCCGCGCTCGTCGTCTGGCACTGGCCGGAACCGCAGCAATGGGGCGTCATCGCCGCCGTGGGCGTCGCCACCACCCTTGGCCACGGAGCGCTCACCCGCGCCATCAGCGCGGCCGACGCCTCCTTCGCCACATCGCTGGACTTCCTGCGCCTGCCCTTCGCCGTCGCCTTCGGCTACCTGGCCTTCGGCGAGATGATCGACCTGTGGACTTGGATCGGCGCCGGCATCGTCTTCGCGTCGAGCTTCTACATCGCCAACCGCGAGAAGACCCTGGGCAAGCGCGCCGCGCCGGCGCCCGGCGCCTGACCTGTCCGTGATACGCTGCCGACCTGGCGAATGGCGGGACGCGACCGATAGAGACGATCGCACCGTCTACGCCATGGCCCTGCCAAATGAATAGCCGCTGCAGGAAATGGTCGCCTCCCGCGCGGGAACCGCTTATTCGTCTCCCGGTGGGCCTGGGAGGCCTGAACCCGCGCCACGGAAAATCGAGCGAAACACATGCGAAATATCTCGAGCGTGGTCCGCTGGGTGCCTTTCGTCGTCATCAGCATCGCGAGTTTGTGGGCTTCGGCGCGCACCACCGAGGGTTATCGCGACCCGATCTTCGACTGGGACATCAGTTGGCCCGCCATCGCCAATGCGCTAACCAAGATGCCGCACATCGGCTCTATGCTCATGATCTTCCTGCTCGGTGTGCTGGCGGTCGGGGTCGGCCGGCTCTGGCTGGCAGCGCTGTTGACGTTCGCGGTGGGTATCGGATGGGAAGTGGTGCAGATGCCCACGATTGGCAACAATCCGCGGCTCGCCGATCTTGCTCCCAACTTGGTCGGCATCGGTATTGGCTGCGTGATCGTGGCGCTTGCGGCGGGGCTCTGGCGGCGCTTCCGGCCGGCCGAAAGGCCGCCCCCGCGGAGCCGTCGAACGAAGTGAGATTGGCGCGAGCGAAGTGAGACTGGCGCGAGCGAGATAATGGCGGAG
>JBFWSL010000306.1:0-3525 GCA_050248375.1 Hyphomicrobiales bacterium
TGCGGGTCGGCGACAAGCTTTCCGCAGTCGCCCGGTTGCGGAGGATCGGCAGGGAGATCGAGCGCTTCGATCCCGATCTCGTCTATGTCGACCGAAGCAATGTTCTCGCTGGCGCCCTGGCGGCGAGGCGCTACCGCAAGCCGGTCCTGTTGCGGGTCATGGGCATCTATCCGTCGATGTGGGAGATACTGAAAGGCAGATCGGCGGCGGCGGCCCTGCAGCGATGGGCGTTCCGTTCGCCGTTCGCCTTCGCCGTCTGCACGCAGGATGGAACCGGAGGGGAAGCGTGGATGAACGCGGCGCTGCTGCCGCAGGTCGCGCGGCGGATGATGCTGAATGGCGTCGATCCGGTTGAGAAAGAGATCTCCACGGATTTGGCCGCGCTTGCGGGCTTGCCCGGGGACAAGCTGATTGTCCTGTTTGTGGGCCGGCTTGAAGACATCAAGGGATGGCGCGAGTTCACCGAGGGTGTGCTCGCGGCGAAACCGCAAACCAGGTCGCGAATTCACGCGCTCATGATCGGTACCGGCGCCGACAAGGCCGAACGGGACGCAATGATCGCGGCATCGGGCGCGGCGTCCCTGTTCACCTGCATCGACCGGCTGCCGCACCGGGACATGCAGGCGGCGCACAATCGCGCGCAGGTTTACGTGTCCCTGAACAAGCTCGGCAATCTGAGCAACGCCAACCTGGAGTGCTACCGCAGCGGCCTGTGCACGGTAATGCCGGAATCGGATCGGGCAACCGGAGCCGACGTGGACACGGACCGCCTGATCCCCGCCGCCGCCGCCATACGCCTGCCCCGCGCCCGCATGGCGTCGGCCCTCGGCGAGGTTCTGGACCGTCTGGCCGCCCGGCCAGACGAAATCGCCGCCCGGTCGAAGGCGATGGCGGAAGCTTCGCGGCGGTTCCTGGTGCCGTGGGACAGGCGCATCGCCGACGAGATGCGATTGCTGGAAGGACTCGCGGCCGGCCATGATCCCCGGTCGCTGGCGGCGTAGCGGGCACGCCCGTGAAGATCGTCACCATTGCCGGGGCGAGGCCGCAATTCGTCAAGCTTGCCGTCGTCTCGCGGGCGTTGCGCGAGCAGGCGGGGATCAGGGAAGTGATCGTGCATACGGGCCAGCACTACGACCCGCTCATGACCGATATTTTCTTCGAACAGCTCGGCATTCCGGCGCCCGATCATCACCTCGGCGTAGGATCGGGTTCCCATGGAGCGCAGACGGGACGCATGCTGGAGCGGATCGAGACCGTGCTGGCGGAGGAATGCCCGGACTGGGTCCTGGTCTATGGCGACACGAACTCCACCCTGGCGGGGGCGCTGGCCGCCGCCAAATGCCACGTCCCGGTGGCGCATGTGGAGGCGGGCCTGCGCTCATGGAACCGGCGCATGCCCGAGGAAGTCAACCGGGTGCTGACGGACCACGTTTCGGACCGGCTTTTCGCTCCCACGGCGAGCGCGGCGGAAAATCTCGCGAGGGAAGGTATCGGCGCGGCGGCGGTGGAGATCGTGGGCGACGTCATGTATGACGCCGCGCTGTTTCATGCCGGGGCGGCGCCCGTTCGCGACGGCGGCGACTATGCGCTCGCTACCGTGCACAGGGCGGAGAATACTGACGACCCCGAACGCCTCGATGCGATTCTGTCCGCTCTCGGGGAGCTTGCAGACAGCATGAAGGTCATCCTGCCGCTGCATCCCCGCACCCGGGCCAGGCTTGAGGCTGGCGGCGGCATGCGGAAGCATGGCGGGAGCATCACCTTCATCGACCCGGTCGGCTATCTGGAGATGATCGCGCTGGAAAAGGGCGCGCGCGTCATTCTCACGGACTCCGGCGGCGTGCAGAAGGAAGCCTATTTCTTCGGCAAGCCGTGCGTGATCCTGAGGAACGAGACGGAGTGGATGGAGCTGGTGGAAGCGGGCTGGAACCGTCTGGCGCCTCCGGTGGACGCGGGCAGCATTCTTCAGGCCGCGAAAGACGCCCTGGAGACCGCCGCCGATTTGCAGCGGCCGCTCCTGTTCGGCGACGGACGGGCGGGCGTGAAGATCGCCAGGAGCCTGGCGGGGACATGATCGCGCCGGAAAACAGGCCCTTGCGCGTGGCGCTGCCGATTTCGAGTTTCCTGCCGGCGCGGGGCGGAGCGGAGATCGGGCTCCACAACATCGCCAGCCGGCTCGCCGCCCTCGGCCATGAGCCGGTGGTCATCACCAGCCATACTCACGCGCGCGCCCTGAAGAAGACGAACTGGAAACTGCCTTATGCCGTCGTCGCCTATCCGCCGAGACTGCTGACCCTGCGCGGGCGCGGCTCGCGGCTGGCGCGGCTGCTGCTGAAGGCGTTCCACAGCCGGTTGCAGCGCCGGTTCCGATTCGACGTGTGGCACGCCACATTCGGCTTTCCGGTGGGGGTGTCGGTGATCGAGTTCTGCCGGGAACGGGGCATCGCGCACCTCGTTCGCTGCGTCGGCGACGACATTCAGGTAAAGGAAGAGATCGGCTATGGAATGCGGCGGGACCCCGCGGTTGACGCGGAAGTCCGCCGCTGGCTGCCAAAGGCCCAATGCCTGGTCGCCATCACGGCGAGCGTGGCGGAGGAGTACAGCAAGCTGGGCATTGCGGAAGACATTATCGAGCGGATTCCGAACGGCGTGGACGTGCGGCGGTTCACCGCCCGGGAGACCAATGCCGCGCTGAGGCGCTCTCTCGGGCTCGCGCCGGGCGTCATCCTGTTTCTCTCTTTCGGCCGCTTTCACCCGAAGAAGAATCTCGGTCAGCTTATCGAAGCCGCCGCCCTGCTGCGCCCGCGCCGTGACAAGGACTTCCACGTGCTCATAGCCGGAAAGGGCGTCAGTGACCTGGAAGCGGAGCGCGACCGGAACGAAGCCGGCGCCTGTGTGTCGCTAATGGAGCCGGCCCAGGCTGCGCAGGCCGATGATCGCGTTGTCGAGCTGCCCGATGACGAGGCGGTCGGCCTATACAAAGCCGCGGACGTATTCGTCATGCCCTCCATCGTCGAAACCTTCGGCATCGTGACCGTGGAGGCGATGGCGGCAGGACTGGCAATCATCGCAGCCAACAGTCCGGGCAGCCGGGATGTCATCCGGGGCGGCCGCGATGGCCTCATTTATGATGGAACGGCCGCTGGCCTGGCGGCGGCAATGGAAAAGATGATGGATGCGTCCATACGGAAGAGCTGGAGCGCGAAGTCGCTGGGGCGCGCCCGGGAGTTCGACTGGGACAAGGTCGTGGGCGAATATGTGAAAACCTATCGCCGGCTAATCGCGGAATGCCGTGCGGGGGCATACGCAGCCGGCGAGGCGGGGACGGCCTGACGCCAGAACGATGTGCGGCATAGCAGGAAGTTTCGGCAGGAACGAGCCGTCGCCGCGGCAGGCGGAACAGGCGTTGCGCCTTATGCGGCGGCGCGGGCCCGACGCCAACGGCATATTCAGGCAGCGTGCCGGCGAAGCGGCCCTCGCGCTGTTGCACAGCCGCTTGTCGATCATCGATCTCGATCCCCGCTC
>JBFWSL010000307.1:0-3508 GCA_050248375.1 Hyphomicrobiales bacterium
CTTGTAGAGATCCATGATCTTCTTCGACATGGCTACCGTCTGGTTGCCGGTCGGCCCGGGATAGAAGCCCTTGCTGCCGAGATCCGACATGCCGTTGACGTTGGAGTCCTTCGCGACGACGAACAGGATGCTGCTGGGAACGAATCCGAACATGATGCGGATTTTGTCATTCGGCTTGTCCTTGAACGTCTTGCCCGTGCCGTAGTAGGCCTCCACCAGGCCGCTATACGCGCTGGGGATCGACATCTGGAACTCATGCGGCGTCCGCTTGATATTGTCATAGGTGGCGCCGCTTTCGACGACCGTCACACTGACTTCGGGAACGTGGCTGTTGATGATCTTCGCGGTCGCCACGGAAGCGCTGTAATAGCTTGAGCTGGCGCTGGTGGAGCCCATGTTCAGCCGGGTCTGAGACTCGGCGGGCGATGAATGGCCGCTTGCCGCCATGACGGACACGGCGGCAGCAAGCAGCAGTTTACTGTACATGCTATTCCTCCCTAGACCTTCTTGTTAACCCGCCGACGAGACCTCCTGCGGGGCGACAAGACGGTTCTTCTGGATTTTCAGAGTTGCCGCTGCCCTCGGGAAGTCGGTGACGAACTCCACACTGGCGGGCAGCATGGATTTCGGAATTCTCTCGCGCAGATATTCGATGATGTCGGATTCGCGCAGGGTGAAGCCCGAGCGAGGTTGTATGAACGCCTTGATCTCTTGTTCGCCCAGCTTCGACGGCACGCCGACCAGGGCGCATTCGGTCACGCTGTCATGCTGCCGGATCAGAGATTCTATGTATTCCACGGGAACGAAGGCGCCCTTCACGCGGATCGATTCACGGGCGCGGCCCATGAAGACGAGGTCGCCGTTCTCGCTCAGTACGCCGAGGTCGCCGGTATGGAACCAAAAGTTGCGGCAGACCTGCATGGTCTGTTCGGGCTGCCCGCTGTAGCCGCTGAACAGCACATGGGGCACGCGCGGCCGGACGATGATTTCCCCGGTCTCGCCGTAAGGGAGGGGCTGGTCGTGCTCGTCGACGATGCACACCTCCATGTCGTCGCGCACCTTGCCGCCATATGACGAGGGCTTGGCTGCGGCCTCCTCATGCGTTACCGGCGCGAGCGAAACGAGGCCCCCCGCTTCGGTGGAGCCGTAGCTTGCGAGGCCCGTGCGCACGCCGAAACGCTCGAGGAACTCCGCGATGCGCCCTCCGACGGTGAAAAGGCCGCGTACGCGGTGTCCGCGGTCCCTGCGGTCGGGAGGGGAGTTGAGCAGGATATTCGCCGGTACCAGGTGGAGAACGAGGATGCTGGCGTTATGCCGCCTGACCTCGTCCCAATACCGGCTTGCACTGAACTTCGGCAGCAGGGCGAAGCAGCCTCCGACGAGCATTGACGAGATCAGGCCGAGGAAAACGTTGCCGTGGTAATTGGGCAGGCAGCCGAGATAGCAGTCCTCATCGGTGGCGTCGAAGCAGCGGTTGATGTGCTTACAGAGCGCGAGCCTGGCCCGATGACTGAGGATGCAGGCCTTCGGCAGCCCGGTGGTGCCCGACGTGAAGATGAACTGGACCGGGTCCCCCGGGGAGATGTCGACCTGCGGCAGTCTTCCGGCATCCGCCGCGGCAAGATCGCGATAGCCCATATCCGCCGCCTCGGAGCGCTTCTCCGGCCAGACGATCCGTATTGGGCTTCCAGGCGAGCGCTCGTCGAGCTTGTCGAGTGTGGCCTCATCCAGAACCATCGCCTTGGGAGAGATCGTGCTGACGAGACGCCTCAGCAGCTCGGCGTGATAGGCCGGATTGAGGAAGACATTGATTGCGCCCAGTTTGGCGACCGCGAAGAACAGGACCAGCATGTCGAGGTGGTTCGGCATGCCGATGACGACTCGGTCTCCCTTCGACACACCCAGCCCGTGAAGGGCCGCGCCGACGCGGTCGACGGCGGCGTTGAAGCCGGCATAGTCGATCTCGACATCCTCGAACCGGCAGGCCGTGCTCCTCGGAATCCTCCTGGCCTGTTCCTCCAGAAGTCCGCGGAGAGTCTCAAGGGAACCGGTCTGAGACATCAATCTCGTGCCCCCGGCTCCGTCACATTGCATCGATCATGTTCACGCAGTCGCGGGCGCTCTTGAGTGCGCTGCCGTATCCCGAGCCGCAGGGATAGGAATAGTCGCCTGCGATGCGCAGGCCCATGACTCCGGTATCGGCGATCGACGGCCGGAACGGCCCGCTACGGCCGATGCGGGGAGGGTAGAGGACGTTCGCGTATTCGCAGCGCTGTATCCACTCAACGTTTTCGTCGAATCTGTCGGGCCAGATACGGCGCAGCGCATTGATGCACCGATCATGCAGTTGTGGCGCTTCCTTCCGGCGGCTCAGGGGCAGACGGCCGTGCGAGTTGCAGATGATGTAGTGGCGGCCTTTGGGCGCAAGTGACTTGTCGATATAGGTCGGCACCGTGACGATGCCGTGCCAATGCTCCTCTACGTCACCCACGGTGAACTGGAAGAATTGCTGTCCGTCGCCAAAGCCGTCGAACAGCGCGTCCTTCACGCCAACGAGGATGCCGCAATAGATCGTGCCATCCTCGAGAATGGCATCGACCTTGGCGCGGAAGTCGTCCCTGACCGCATTGCGATCGACGATGCTGAAGAGCTGCGAGCCCGGCACCGCGCAGACAACCAGGTCGCTGTCCAGCTCCAGCTTGGTGAGGGTCAATCCGGCTGAATGAGCCTTCATCGCGCGGATGCCCTCCACCTTGCCATTGGAGATCACCACTTCCTTGACCGCCGTCTCGGTGTAGATATCGCCCCCCTGCGCCGTGATGCGATCCGCTAGGGCCTGGGTGAAGGCGATACAGCCGCCGTGTACGGGGTAGTTGACGACGCGCTTCGAGTTCCATGCATCGTGCATGGTCTCGATGAAGGCACCGGCGGAAATCTCGGCCACGGTGGCGCCGGCGAACCCGGTCGCCCGGCGGAATGTATCCAGAACCTTCGGGTTGTCGGTCATGCGCTGGAGCCACTCCAGCGCGGAAATGTTGTGATATTCGGCCTTGGCGAGTTCGTTGCGGTCTATCGTCTTGATGACGTTGCGCAGGGCCTTGTAGTCGGCCTGGGCCTGATCGCCGAGGCGCTCCTTGGAAGTCAGCCGGCCATAGTGTCCTGAGCGCAGGTCGTAGCTCATGAGGGTTGGCGAGACGGTGGCCAGCTCGATCTCTGCGCCAACCTCCTCGAAGATCTCCTTCATGCCGCTGGAGTCGAAGGCGGCGGCGAAGTGAGATCCTGTGTCCAGTGTATAGCCGCGGAAGCTGAACGAGGACGCGCGTCCCCCCAGTTGGGCCTCGCGCTCGATCAGCGCGACCTTGAGACCGCGAGTCGCAAGCATGGCCCCGACCGCGCTGCCGGCGGGTCCTCCGCCCACGACGATCGCGTCGTATTTGGGCCTCACAGCCAGGATCCTCCCTGAATAATTTTCGTGAAGTGCGTCTTTTCAAGGGTTGTAGGCGCGACT
>JBFWSL010000308.1:0-3490 GCA_050248375.1 Hyphomicrobiales bacterium
GGGCCGCACCGCGTCGCGATGCGCGAGATCGATCTGGAGCCCTCGTCCGGCGAGCCGCCGCTTCGCGTCTACGACTGCTCCGGCCCCTATACCGACCCGGCCGCGACGATCGACATCATGGCCGGCCTCCCCGAGCTCCGCCGCGACTGGATCCGCGGCCGCGGCGACGTCGAGGAGGTGCTGCAGCGCGAGGTCCGGCCCGAGGACAATGGCCAGCTCGGCCCCGATCGCTCCGGCGGAGTCCAGCCCGTCCCCAACGTCCGCCGCAAGGTGCTCCGCGCCAGGCCCGGCGCGAATGTCAGCCAGATGCACTATGCCCGCCGCGGCATCGTCACGCCCGAAATGGAATATGTGGCGGTCCGCGAGAACCTCGGCCGCGAAGCCATCGCCGGCCACATCCGCGACGGCCAGGATTTCGGCGCGGCGATCCCCGATTACGTCACCCCCGAATTCGTGAGGCAGGAGGTCGCCCGCGGCCGCGCCATCATCCCCTCCAACATCAACCACCCGGAATCCGAGCCGATGGCGATCGGCCGTAACTTCCTGGTCAAGATCAACGCCAATATCGGCAATTCGGCGGTCGCCTCCGACGTCGCGTCCGAAGTCGACAAGATGGTCTGGGCGATCCGCTGGGGCGCCGACACGGTGATGGACCTCTCCACCGGCCGCAACATCCACGACACCCGCGAATGGATCATCCGCAATTCGCCCGTGCCGATCGGCACCGTCCCCATCTACCAGGCGCTCGAGAAAGTCGGCGGCGTCGCCGAGGATCTGACCTGGGAGATCTACCGCGACACCCTCATCGAGCAGGCCGAACAGGGCGTCGACTATTTCACCATCCATGCGGGCGTGCGCCTGCCCTACATCCCGATGACCGCCAGCCGCGTCACCGGCATCGTCTCCAGAGGCGGCTCGATCATGGCGAAATGGTGCCTCGCCCATCACCGGGAGAGCTTCCTCTACACGCGGTTCGAGGAAATCTGCGAGATCATGAAGGCCTATGACATCGCCTTCAGCCTCGGCGATGGCCTGCGCCCCGGCAGCATCGCCGACGCCAATGACGAGGCCCAGTTCGCCGAGCTCGCTACCCTGGGCGAGCTCACCCAGATCGCCTGGCGCCACGACGTCCAGGTGATGATCGAGGGCCCCGGCCACGTGCCGATGCACAAGATCAAGGCGAACATGGACAAGCAGCTCGAGGCCTGCGGCGAGGCGCCCTTCTACACGCTCGGCCCGCTCACCACCGACATCGCCCCGGGCTACGACCATATCACCAGCGCGATCGGCGCGGCGATGATCGGCTGGTTCGGCACGGCGATGCTCTGCTACGTCACGCCGAAGGAGCATCTCGGCCTTCCCGACCGCGACGACGTCAAGGTCGGCGTCGTCACCTACAAACTCGCCGCCCACGCCGCCGATCTCGCCAAGGGCCACCCGGCCGCGAAGCTGCGCGACGACGCGCTGAGCCGGGCGAGGTTCGAATTCCGCTGGCGCGACCAGTTCAACCTCTCGCTCGATCCCGACACCGCCGAGCAATATCACGACCAGACCCTCCCCGCAGAAGGCGCCAAGACCGCTCATTTCTGCTCGATGTGCGGCCCCAAATTCTGCTCGATGAAGATCACCCAAGAGGTCAGAGACTTCGCGGCAAAGCAGAACCAGCCCGCCAGCGCCTTCCTCGCCGCAACGCCGCTCCCGGAGGCGGAAGCCGAAGCCGGCATGGCCGCAATGAGCAAGGTGTTCAGGGAAACCGGCAGCGAACTCTACATGGGCGCCGGCGGGCGCGAGCACGACTGATGGCCGATCTCTACGGCCGGGGACTGGAGTCCGAGCGCAGGGCGCTCTGGGCGACCTGCCGCCTGAAAGGACTGGCCAGGGACACCCCGGAACGCCAGCGCATCGCCGAACTGGACCGGCTGATCGCCGAGCATAAGGGCAAGAAGGCGGGGCCGAAATGAGGGAGAAATTTCGTGAGAAGGGCGGCGAAATCTACCTTCAGACCACCAATCAGTAACCGCGCCTCGTTGCTAACCGGGCCACCGGCTTAACGCCCAGTCTACGAGTTTCTCGGCCCGCGCTTCTAGATGCTCTGGCG
The DNA here is from genome assembly GCA_050248375.1 of Hyphomicrobiales bacterium. Classification (GTDB taxonomy): domain Bacteria; phylum Pseudomonadota; class Alphaproteobacteria; order Rhizobiales; family Methyloligellaceae; genus JAYZVT01. The sequence goes on from JBFWSL010000308.1 coordinate 2,099, forward strand.
TCCAATCGCTGTAGTCCGTCGCGAACTTCCGCGCTGACTTAAACATAGCATCACCCTCGTAGACCGGCCGTTTGATCGAGTAACCTGCGTTCGACAGGTCGCCGTTCATCGCCTCAGAAAGAGGTATCAAGTTAGCCCATAGATTGGTGACTTTTGCACGTTGATCCTTGTCAAATTTGTCGTCCCAAGACGCATCCGGATTTCGAGGCAGCACATGCTCAATCCAAGGAACGTTTGCCGGCACATCTCCACCAAGCGATTCGTCGTACTGCCTAATCACGAAGGAAGCGATCGACGATCCATACAACGCTCGTGTACGTATCGACCGCGATACAAAATCGTCGTCAGGCCAAGTGACTGTTGTCCGGTCTTTTATTTTCGCGACGACGGCTCCTGCCGTGCGGTCGCCCTTCGTGTCCTCCCATAGGCGCCTAAACACCGCATGAAGGCCGGTAGGTTCAATTCCGCAAAGCGCTCGCCGAATCAAAAAGGCTTCGATGGCGGACAACATCTCCACCCCAACGACCAACTCGACGCTCCTGTCTGCCATGCCCTTCGTAAGCTGCATCAAGAAAGGTAAAGCGGAAGCGGGGAACCCGAAGTCCTTAAAACGCTTCACGGCTGCGGCTGCGTCCTTGGACAGATCCTGCCGATTAGATCCAGTCATTAGGTCAAGAAATGCATCCTGGTAGGAGGCAAGTTTGTTTATGATCTCCGCAGGGTCATCGTGAGCTTCCCAGTCCTTTCTCAAGTATCCATATACTTGAGATTTGTTGAGATTCGGATTCTGAATCAGCCCATACGGGAAGAAGTACGACTCAAATAAAGTAGTGGTTTCATTTATCTTAAAGCTCTCATAAAACGGCTGCCAGGTGCGAGTATCGATGTAATCTATTTTTTCGGGACCAAGGTCTGATACTCTTGAGAAAATTTCGTTCCTAACAAGATCGCCAACAGTCATCGGCTCCTGGCGAGAATTTAGACTGTCAAATATCTTCGGCCCGTTTGTTGGGTCGACTACATCTATCTGAACCACACTCATACGATCAAGTAAGCCATTCAAAATCTCTACGACACGATCGGTACCATAATTATAGGCCTGTTCTTTGAAAAACCGCTTTGCGGATTGATAGTTTTTTGAAAGTGCTCCGCTATCCCATCCTGATGGACTAAGCTTTATCGGTTTGAACGATCCCAACTTGACTGCAAAATCAGAATTTTTCTGCAAATCATCCATCAACGCGTTGAGCCGCTTTCTATCCTCCTTAGATGAATGCAGCTTAAAGTTAGATTCAGCTTTTACGGAGCGTCCTATCGCAAGATACTTTTGGAACAGAGATACGGCTTCGTCAGCCATGCCGTTGTCGGAGAGTGTTTTGAGGCCTGCGGAAA
>JBFWSL010000309.1:0-3488 GCA_050248375.1 Hyphomicrobiales bacterium
CGGCGCAAGGAATCCGTCACCCTGTCGGGCCCGCCATTTAGCGATTGATTAGGGGCTCCCGCCTAAACTCGACCGCGAAACCATTGGGGACTTGCGCGCCAGCGCCACGGGTTCGGGGACATCATGGATATAGCAACAATTGCCGGCATCATTACCGGCGTGGTCGTCGTGCTCACGGCCATCCTCATGGGCGGCAACGCCGCCAGCTTCGTCGATATCCCGTCCGTGTTCATCGTCGTGGGCGGCGGCTTCGCGGCGACGGTCATCCGCTTCCCGCTCGCCAACGTGTTCCAGGCGCTGAAGACCGGCGCGAAGGTGGCCTTCACCCACAAGAACAACAATCCCAAGGAGATGATCGACGAGATCGCCCGCCTCGCCGACGTGGTCCGCAAGCAGGGGCCGCTCGGCCTGGAGAATGTGGAGATCAACGACGAATTCCTGAAGAAGGGCGCGCAATTCGTCGCCGACGGCCACGACATCAGCTTCATCTCCGAAACGCTCGAACGCGAGCGCGATCTCAACCTCCAGCGTCTCGACGAGGGCCAGCGCATCTTCAAGGCCATAGGCGACGCGGCGCCAGCCTTCGGCATGATCGGCACCATCGTGGGTCTGGTGCAGATGCTCTCCAACATGGACGATCCTTCCGCCATCGGCCCGGCCATGGCCGTCGCCCTGCTGACCACGCTTTACGGCGCCCTGATCGCCAACCTGGTGGCGCTGCCAATCGCGGACAAGCTGTCCACCAAGGCGATCATCGTCGAGCTCAACCAGACGCTGACCATCGACGGCATCATGCAGTTGAGCCAGGGCAAGAACCCGAATCTGATCAGGGAAATGCTGCTTGCCTACCTGCCCGACAAGCAGCGGGCCCAGATTCTGGAAGCCGAAGCCGCCGCGACCGCCTGACCGGCGCCGCGGCCATATACGACAGGACAGACAATGGCCTCAGCCCGCAAACGCCCCCCGGCCGGACTGCCGGACTGGCTGGTGACATTCGCGGACCTGATGTCGATCCTCGTGTGCTTCTTCGTGCTGATCATCTCCTTTTCCATCCAGGACAAGGAGAAGCTGCAGGTGGTCGCCGGCTCCATGCGCGAGGCCTTCGGCATCAAATACGTCGCCCGCAAGGCCGGCATGATCGAGATGGAGGGATCGCCCGTCCGCCAGTATGTCCGCTCAGTCGCGCCCATGACGCGCGAGAACGACACCGACTTCTCCGACGAGCGCCACGACGAACGGCGCAAGCAGGGTCCGGAAGCCAACACCCACGACATCGAACGCACCGAGATCGAGCGTCCGCGCCAGTTCGCGGTGGCCGCCGCCTCGCTCCGCCAGGCGTGGCAGGAGCTGCCCGAGATCGCGGAGCTATCCGACAGCATCCTGGTGGAGGAGACCCCGCAGGGCCTGCATATCCAGCTCGTGGACCAGGAAGGCCACTCCATGTTTCCGCAGGGCTCCAGCCAGCCGCTGGAGCGCACCGTGAAGCTGCTGTCAAAGATGGCGCCGGTCCTGCGTTCGCTGCCGAACCGCATCCAGATCACCGGCCACACCGACGCCGCGCACATGTTCGATCGGCCGGGCTTTACCCTGTGGGATCTCTCCGCGGACCGCGCCAAGGCCGCCCGCCGTATCCTGGCGGACAACGGCGTGCCGAACGACCGCTTCTATTCCGTCGTGGGCCGCGCCGACGCCGAGCCGCTGTTCCCCGAGGATCCATATCTCGCGTCGAACCGGCGCATCTCGATCCTGGTCATGGCGGAAGCCCCGCCCTTTCCGGTCGCCATCAAGCCCTGACCCGGCGCATACCCTCAGGCGGCGCTGACCTTGAGGCTCGAACCATCCGTGCCGGTGACGGTGACGCGTGCGCCCTTCGGCAGGTCGGGACCGTCCACGTTCCACAGGGAATCCCCGACCCTTACCTTGCCTCTGCCGTTCTCGATCGGCTCCACCAGCACGAAGCTGCGCCCGACAAGCTGCTCGCCGCGCTCGTTGAGCCTTGGATGGTCGCTGTCGTCCGGGGTATGGCGGAAATAGCGCCTGCCCACCACCACCGCCACCGCGGCCAGTACGGCGAACAGGATGAGCTGTCCCTGCCAGCCGATGCCGATGGTCAGCGAAATAACCCCGACGATGGCCGCCGCGATGCCGAACCAGATCAGGAAGATGCCGGGCGCCAGCAGTTCCAGCACGAACAGCACGCCGGCGAGGATCAGCCAGTTCCAGGCACCGAGGCTGACGAAGAGCGAGGACATCTCTGCCATGACCGTCTCCCGTCAGACGTTGGGGACGGAACCGCCCCGGCGCGGCGGACGCGCGGGAGGCGTGGCGTCGCCGCCGCTTCCGGAGAAGGCCTCGCGGGTGATCTCGGCGATACCGCCGACCGCGCCGATGACCGAGGACGCATCCACCGGCAGCATCAGCACCTTCTGATTGGGTGACGCCGCCAGAGCCTGCAGCGCTTCCATGTATTTGTTGGCGACGAAATAGTTGATCGCCTGCACGTTGCCGCTGGCGATGGCCTGGCTCACCATGGTGGTCGCCTTGGCCTCGGCCTCGGCCTCGCGCTCGCGCGCCTCGGCATCCTTGTAGGCCGCTTCGCGGCGGCCCTCGGCGGCGAGGATCTGCCCCTGTTTCTCGCCTTCGGCCTTGAGGATTTCAGCCTGCCGCGCGCCCTCCGCCTCCAGGATCGCGGCGCGCTTGTCGCGTTCCGCCTTCATCTGGCGCGCCATGGCGTCCACCAGGTCGCGCGGCGGCGCGATGTCCTTGATCTCGATGCGGGTCACCTTGACGCCCCAGCTATGCGTGGCGTCGTCCACCACCTTGAGCAGCCGGTGGTTGATCTCGTCGCGCTGGGACAGCAGCTCGTCCAGGTCCATGGAGCCCATTACAGTACGGATGTTGGTCATGGTCAGGTTGAGGATGGCCAGTTCGAGCTGCTCGACCTCGTAACTTGCCCGCGCCGCGTCGAGCACCTGGAAGAAGGTCACTCCGTCCACCTCGACCATGGCGTTGTCGCGGGTGATGACCTCCTGGCTCGGCACGTTGAGCACGCGCTCCATCATGTTCTGCTTCTTGCCGATACGGTCGATGAACGGAAAGATCAGGCCGAGGCCGGGCGTCAGCGTGCGCGTGTAGCGGCCGAAGCGCTCGATCGTATACTGGTAGCCCTGCGGCACGATCTTGACCCCCGAAAGGATCGTGGCGGCCACCAGGAACACTACGACTAGGACGAAAATATCAAAACCGGTCATCGGTGGCTCCTCTCCCCGAAGGCTGAATCACGCAACGCCAGATATTTAGGTATGTCGCGGAAGATATAGAAGTGCTGACGGCGCTTCCTCGCGGCGGAAATGAAAAGCTGTGCACAAAAGCCGGCCGCCGCCCCCTGTGTTTGCAGGAGACGGCGGCGAAAGGAGCGGGCGAAGGGGTCGCCCGTTCAGGCATTTAGTAGCAGACCCTGTAGGGCTTCCAGATGGTCTTCCAGTACC
>JBFWSL010000310.1:0-3482 GCA_050248375.1 Hyphomicrobiales bacterium
ATTTGCCATGGGGTTCTTTGGCGCGGGTACCACGGGAGCTGCGCTGAACATGTTCGTCGCTCCGTTTTTGGTGGAGCTTTATGGCTGGCAGTCTGTTCCGAAGGTCTACGCGGTCGCTCTCCTTGTGACTGCGGTGTTGTTTTGGTTCTTCTCCGCGCCCGATCCAGGGGCGGGCGGGCGAAAAGCATCTTCCATGCGGGAGCAACTTGGAGTGCTTCGTGATCCCCGCGTCTGGAAATATTGTCAGTACTATTCGATCGTGTTTGGCGGCTTCACAGCCTTGTCGGTCTGGATGCCGCAATATTTCAAGGGTGAATATGGATTTTCGATCGCTCAGGCTTCGTTGCTCGCGGCTTGCTTCTCGCTGCCGGGAGGCGCATTTCGCGCGGTCGGGGGATGGCTGTCCGACCGCTTTGGCGCTCACAACGTGACCTGGTGGGTGCTGTGGGCAGCGTGGATCGCCTTGTTCCTTCTCTCCTATCCGAGAACCGAGCTGATCGTGCACACCGTCAATGGCCCTGTCAGTTTCGGCATCGCGCTGACGCCGTGGCTCTTTACCGGCCTGCTGATGGTGCTCGGCATTGCCTTTGCCTGCGGCATGGCGTCGACCTTCAAATACATCGCTGACGACTTTCCGGAGAATATGGGCGCTGTCTCCGGCATCGTCGGCATGGCCGGCGGCCTCGGAGGATTCTTCCTGCCGATCATGTTCGGCGCGATCCTGGATCGTCTCGGAGTGAACTCGAGTTGTTTCATGCTGCTTTACGGCATCATCTGGGTGTCGTTGATTCTCAACTACCTGACTGAAGTGCGGCGCGCTCCTGTCATGGGCGAGTCGCGATAAGTCGGAAAGGAGCGGCGAGATGAGCCAATTTCTGGAACGCCTGACCTATCTCTCGCGGCGGCGCGAAGCTTTCTCCGACGGGCACGGAGAATTGCGCGACGAAGACCGCATGTGGGAGGAAGGCTACCGGCAGCGCTGGCAGCACGACAAGATCGTCCGTTCCACGCATGGCGTGAACTGCACCGGATCCTGTAGCTGGAAAATCTACGTCAAGAGCGGCGTGGTCACCTGGGAAACCCAGCAAACCGATTACCCGCGCACACGGCCCGGCATGCCTAACCACGAGCCGCGGGGCTGTTCGCGTGGCGCATCCTATAGCTGGTATCTCTATAGTGCCAGCCGCATCAAATATCCCCTCATCAGAGGGCGGCTGGTCAAAGCGTGGCGCGAGGCGCGCAAGACGCTCGCACCTGTCGAGGCCTGGGCCGCGATCGTCGCCAATCCCGAAGCGACGAAATCCTACAAGTCCGCGCGCGGACGTGGCGGCTTTGTTCGCACCACCTGGGAGGAGGTGTGCGAGATCATCGCCGCCGCCAACATCCACACGATCAAAGCCTGGGGACCGGATCGTGTCGTCGGCTTCTCGCCTATCCCCGCCATGTCGATGGTCTCTTACGCCGCCGGGGCGCGCTATCTCAGCCTGATCGGCGGCACGCTCCTCTCGTTCTATGATTGGTACTGCGATCTGCCGCCTTCGAGCCCGCAGACCTGGGGCGAGCAGACGGACGTACCGGAATCAGCCGATTGGTATAATTCCGGCTACATCATCGCCTGGGGTTCAAACGTACCGCAGACGCGCACACCCGATGCGCATTTCTTCGTCGAGGCGCGTTACAACGGGACCAAGGTCGTGGCGGTCACGCCGGACTATGCCGAAGTCGCCAAACTCTCCGACCTCTGGCTGCATCCGAAGCAGGGCACCGATGCGGCCCTCGCCATGGCCATGGGTCATGTGATCCTGCGCGAGTTCTTCCTCGACCGGGAGGTCCCGTACTTCCAGGATTACTGTCGCCGCTATACCGACATGCCGATGCTGGTGCGGTTGCGCCGCGACGGCGAACGCTGGGTGCCGGACCGCTATCTCCGCCAGAGCGATTTGCCCGAGGCGCCGAAGTCGGATCGCGCCGCGTGGAAGACGGTCGCGGTGGCCGAGCAGGACGGCGCGCTCGTCGTGCCGCAGGGCGCCATCGGCTTCCGGTGGCCGCAAAAGGGCGAGCCGGCCGGGCGGTGGAATCTTGAAGCAAAAGACGGCGAGACCGGTGCCGATGTGCATCTGGCGTTGAGCCTGATCGGTCAGCGTGACGACGTGACGCCGGTCGCCTTTCCGTACTTCGGCGGCAAGCCGCATGAGCATTTCCCGAGGAACGACCAGGGTGGCGATGTGCTGACGCGCAACGTTCCTGTTCGCAAGATTGCCGTCGCCGATGGCGAAGCCGTGGTGGCGACGGTCTTCGATCTTCTGTGTGCCAATTATGGCCTCGATCGCGGTCTTGGTGGCGTTGCGGCCAAAAGCTTTGCCGATAATCTGCCCTACACTCCCGCCTGGCAGGAATCGATTACCGGCGTTGCCGCCGACAAGGCGATTGCGGTCGCGCGCGGCTTTGCCGAAACCGCCGAGAAGACCGGGGGCCGCGCGATGGTGATCATCGGTGCGGGCATGAATCACTGGTATCATCAGGATATGGGCTATCGCAGCATCATCAACATGCTGATGATGTGCGGCACCATCGGCATATCGGGTGGCGGCTGGGCGCATTATGTGGGCCAGGAGAAGCTCCGTCCCCAGACCGGCTGGACCATGCTCGCCTTCGCGCTCGATTGGGTGCGGCCGCCGCGCCACATGAACGGCACATCGTTCTTCTATGCGCATAGCGACCAGTGGCGCTATGAAAAGCTCGACGTCGCCGAACTTTTGTCGCCGCTCGCCGATCCTGCGCCTTATCGCGGCAATCTCATCGATCTCAACGTCAAGGCGGAGCGCATGGGGTGGCTGCCCTCGGCGCCGCAGCTCGGCGTCAACCCGTTGACGATCGCCGCAGATGCGGAGCGCGCCGGCGCAGGCGTCAAGGATCATGTCGTTGCGGGCCTGAAATCCGGCGCGATCACCATGGCCTGCGAGGATCCGGACAATCCGGTCAATTTCCCGCGCAACCTGTTCATCTGGCGCTCGAACCTCTTCGGCTCCTCTGGAAAAGGCCACGAATACTTCCTCAAGCATTTCCTCGGAACTCGTCATGGCCTCCAGGGCAAGGATCTGGGCGAGATGGGCGGGAGGAAACCTGAGGAGGTTGCCTGGCACGACCCGGCACCGGAGGGAAAGCTCGATCTCGTCGTCACGCTCGATTTCCGCATGTCCACGAGCTGCCTCTACTCCGATGTCGTTCTGCCGACCGCGACCTGGTACGAAAAGAATGACCTTAACACCTCGGACATGCATCCTTTCATCCATCCGCTTTCGGCCGCGGTGGATCCTGTCTGGGAATCGCGCAGTGACTGGGAAACATACAAGGCCATCGCACGGCGCTTCTCGGAGCTCGCCGAAGGCCATCTCGGTATCGAGCGCGACGTGGTCCTCGTGCCGATCCAGCACGATACCGCCGGTGTGCTTGCTCTACCCTGCGAGGTCCAGGACTGGAAG
>JBFWSL010000311.1:0-3461 GCA_050248375.1 Hyphomicrobiales bacterium
ACGTCTGCGCGGGGAGCGGGACGAGGCAAAGACGCAAGAGGCGCTCGCCGCGCTGACCCGGTGCGCGGAGACCGGCCAGGGCAACCTGCTGGCGCACGCCGTCGACGCGGCCCGCGCCATGGCCACGGTGGGCGAAATCTCCATGGCCATGGAGAAGGTGTTCGGACGCCATCAGGCGGAGATCAAGGCCATTTCCGGCGTATACAAGGCGGAGGTCGCTTCCATGGGCAAGACGCTTGCCGGACTGAAAGACCTGATCGCGGCCTTCGAGGCCCATGAGGGCCGGCGGCCGCGCATTCTCGTGGCCAAGATGGGCCAGGACGGCCACGACCGCGGCCAGAAGGTGATCGCGTCGGCGTTCGCCGATCTCGGCTTCGACGTGGACATCGGCGCGCTGTTCCAGACACCGCCGGAAGCGGCCCGCCAGGCGGTGGAGAACGATGTCCACATCATCGGCGTGTCGTCGCTGGCAGCCAGCCACCTGACGCTGGTGCCGGAGTTGCGCAAGGCCCTGCGGGAACTGGATCGGGACGACATCATGATCGTCGTCGGCGGCGTGATCCCGCCACAGGACTACGGCGAACTCTACGAGGCCGGCGCCAAGGCCATCTTCGGTCCAGGGACCAAGATCGCCGATGCCGCCCTCGACCTGATGCGGAAGCTGTCCGAGCAGGCCGGCATCAAGGTCAGCGAGGCGGCGGAGTGAGCCTTGCCTTCGGCAGCGACTCCCCCTAACCCGCTTGCATGCAGATGGCCGTTCGCACGCGCAAGGAACTGAGCCTCGACGACTATGTGCGCGGCGTGCGCGAGGGCAGCCGCGCCATGCTGGCGCGGGCCATCACCCTCATCGAAAGCAGCAAGGCCGAGCATCGACAAATGGCCGGGCAACTGCTGCAGGCCCTCTGGAAAGATACGTCCAAGTCGCACCGTATCGGCATCACCGGCGTGCCGGGCGTGGGCAAGTCCACCCTCATCGACCAGCTCGGCACCAACCTGACCGCACAGGGCCACAAGGTGGCCGTACTGGCCGTGGACCCGACCTCGACCCGCTCGGGCGGCTCGATCCTGGGCGACAAGACGCGCATGCCGCGCCTTTCCACGGACGACAACGCCTTCATCCGCCCTTCGCCCACATCGGGAACGCTCGGCGGCGTGACCCGGCGCACCCGGGAGACCATGGCGCTGTGCGAGGCGGCGGGGTTCGACGTGGTGATCGTGGAGACGGTCGGCGTCGGCCAGTCGGAGACGGCGGTCTCCGAGATGGTGGACTTTTTCCTGGTGCTGATGCTGCCGGGCGCGGGAGACGACCTGCAGGGCATCAAGAAGGGCGTCATCGAGATCGCCGACATGATCGCGGTGAACAAGGCGGATGGCGACAACATCGGCCGGGCAAAGCGCGCGGCGGCGGACTACCGGGCCGCCATGCACATCCTCACGCCGGCCAGCGAGAACTGGAAGCCGCCGGTGCTGACCATCTCGGGCCGCGACAATCTCGGCCTCGAGGAGATGTGGGCGAAGATCGAGGAGCACCGCGACCTGCTGATTGTCAGCGGAGAGTTCGCCGCGCGCCGCCGGAGCCAGGCGGTGAAGTGGATGCGCGACATGATCGAGGACCGGCTGCGGGCGACGCTGGACAGCGATAGCCGTATTGCCGGCCGGCTGCGGGCGCTGGAAAAGGATGTGCGCGAGGGGCGCACGACACCCCCGCTCGCCGCCAATGAAATCATAGACTTGCTCGGGCTTAACTAAGAGGTTGATTCCGGTTGGCCCCTGCCCCGCGCCTGCCGCATCTTGCAGGCCTAGCGCATCATCCGGCCAAGTGGAATCGCTTGGCCGATAAGATGATGCGCCAGATCAATAGCTTGAGCATGATCTTATCGGAAAAGTGGTATCCGCTTTTCGGGATCATGCTCTAGTTTTCGCTGGGAGACGAACGATGCCCATGGACAGACGGCAGATACTGCTCGGCGGGGCCGGGCTCGGCGCGGGCGCGCTGGCGGCGGGCCCGGCGTCCGCCGCGGAGCGCCCCTCTCCCGGCACCCATCTGTCGGCGGTCGAGTTCGGAGCGGTGCCCAACGCCGCCGGCGACCAGACATCCGCCCTGCAGCTCGCCATCGACGCAGCCGCGCAAGCGCGCGCGCCATTGTGGCTGCCGGCCGGGCGCTACAGCACGGGCACGCTTTCCCTCAAGTCCGGAACCATCATTTCCGGCGGCCATGGCAGCGCCGTGCTGGTGCAGGCCGGAAAGGGCCCACTGGTTTCGGGCCAGGGCGCGGAAGGCGTGCGGCTGGAAGGCGTCACCTTCGACGGGACAAATGTACCGCTCGCGGATACCGGCGCTCTTGTGGCGCTGGAGAAAGCGGAACGCCTGCTGCTGCGCGACTGCCGCATCCTCGCCAGCGGCGGCGACGGGCTGTCCCTGCGGGGCTGCTCGGGCGCGGTCCTGCAGAACGAGATCGCAGGTGCCGCCCGGGCCGGCCTGCACAGCATCGACGCGGGCGGGCTTGAGATCAGCCAGAACCACGTCCACGACTGCCGCGACAACGGCATCCTCGTGTGGCGCTCGCAGGCGGGCGAGGACGGCACGCTCGTCACCGGAAACCGCATCGAGACCATCGGCGCGGCCAGCGGCGGCAGCGGCCAGAACGGTAACGGCATAAACCTGTTCCGCGCGGGCTCGGTCCTGGTCTCGGGCAACCGCATCGCCGACTGCGCCTTCTCCGCCGTCCGTGCCAACAGCGCCAGCAATTGCCAGATCGTATCGAATTCCTGCTCGCGGCTCGGCGAGGTGGCGATCTATGCCGAATTCGCCTTCGAGGGCGCGGTGGTCGCCTCGAACCTGGTGGATGGCGCGGCGCTCGGTATCTCCATCACCAATTTCAACGAGGGCGGAAGGCTCGCCGTCGTGCAGGGCAACCTGGTGCGCAACCTGAAGCTCAGGCCGGAGGGCGAAAGCCGCGGCATCGGTATCGCGGTGGAGGCGGACACCCTCGTCTCGGGCAACGTGGTGGAAGGGGCCCCCACCGTCGGCATCATGGCGGGCTGGGGCGTGCATCTGCGCGACGTCACCATCACCGCCAACATGGTGCGGCAGAGCCGCGTCGGCATCGGCGTGTCGGTGGTCAACGGCGCCGGCTACGCCTTCATCACCGACAACATGATGTCGCAGACAACCGAAGGCGGCATCCGCGCCATGGATCACCTGAAACTGCTGGGACGCGACCTCGCCCACCAGAGTTCGGAATCGTTCAGGAATATTGCTGTTTTTGGAAATGTCAGTTTTTAGTCTTCTTCAGCTTGTTTCTTTGCCTCTTCTCCAAGATCGGAAGATATGGGTAAGGGACTTAACTGTTAATTTCTTTCGTCATTCCAACTTTCTGATGCACGTGAACAGGTACAGTTAACACCCTAGCGAAACAGGTATAATTTCGACTTCTACATATAAGTGCAATTCTTCATTA
>JBFWSL010000312.1:0-3455 GCA_050248375.1 Hyphomicrobiales bacterium
TCCTGCTGATCCTGCTCGGGGCGCCGATCGGCCTGACCCTGGCGGTTCTGCCGATCGGCTATATCCTTTTCACGCAGGAACTGCCTCTCAGCGTGGTTCCTTACCAGATGTACGAAGCGCTCGACCGCGCTCCGCTGCTCGCCATTCCGCTCTTCCTGCTGACGGGCGAGCTGATGAACACCAGCCAGATGACGGATCGGCTGCTGGCGCTGAGCCGCGAGCTCGTGGGCCGGATTCGAGGCGGTCTGGCTCAGGTGAACATCGTCATAAGCATGCTGTTTGCCGGCATGAACGGCTCGGCCGTCGCGGACACCGCCACCGTCGGCGCCATTCTCATCCCGGCGATGAAGAAGGCGGGATACTCCGCCGCCTTCTCCGCCGCCGTCACCGCCATCAGTTCGACCATCGGCGGCATCATACCGCCCAGCATCGTCATGGTCCTGCTGGCGAGCGGCATGGGGCTGTCGGTTGGCGGCCTCTTCGCCGCCGGCATCATTCCCGGCATTCTCATCGGCGCGATGCTGATGGGGCTGACCTACTTCTACGCGGTAGCCAGGAACTACGAACGCAACGAGGATCCATTCTCCTTCTCGCGCCTGTTCACCGCCTTCAATGCCTGCGCCGCGGCCCTCACCATCCCTATCGTCCTCGTCGGCGGCATCGTATTCGGTGTCTTCACGGCCACGGAAGCCGGAGCGATCACCGCCGGCATCGCCCTGGTCGTGGGGAGCTTCGTCTACCGCACCTTCACCTTCCAGAGTCTCGGAGGCACCCTGGTGCGCGTCGTCAAGCTCACCGCCGGCGTGTTCATCATCATCGCCGCCGCGGGGCCCTTCAGTTGGCTTCTGAACCGGATCGGCGCCCTGCAGTGGCTGGAAGGCTGGCTGGTGAGCTACGCCGACACGCCGCTGATGTTCTGCGTCATGCTGGTGGGCTTCATCTTCATCGCCGGAATGGTGATGGATGCGGTCGCCAACATCATCGTGCTGGGACCGACACTGGTGAAGGCCGGCGTCGCCGCGGGCTTTCCCGAGTTGCAGGTCGCCATAGTGGTGTCCGTCGGCTTCCTGCTCGGCACCGTGACGCCGCCCATCGGCGTCTGCTACTTCACGGCCGCCTTCATAGCCAATGAACGCCTGGAGAAAGTGGCTGCCGCCCTTGTGCCGTTCATCCTGCTCGAAGTGGCCGCCCTCTTCCTCCTGCTGTGGATACCAGCCCTAACGATGTGGCTGCCGGGAGTCCTCGGCCTATGAAAAACACCACCATCGCATGGTTGCAACGCATCGATCGGACACTGCAATCCGTAGTGCTCGCGGTTTGCGCGGCCATGCTGCTCGCCATGGTCGCCTTCCTGATCTACACGGTCATCATGCGCTACGTGTTTCTCGACCCGCCATTCTGGGCCGACACGGTAGCCATATTCGCCAACATCTGGTTCGTGATGCTCGCCTACTCGCTCAGCGTCAGGGATCGCGAACAGATCGCCATGCAGGCGCTCTATGCCTTCCTGACCCCGCGCCAGGCCATGGCCGTTGACGCCCTGTGGGGCATCCTCGCCCTGATTTTCGGCGGATTCCTGCTCTGGTACGGCTGGGAAGCGGCGATGCGGGTGCCGGGACAATTCTGGGAGCTGGGCGGCTTCCCGAAACGCTATGCGGTCATGATCATGCCCATTGCGGGCGCGCTCATCATCTTCGCCGCCCTGGTGCGGGTGACGCTCGATATTCGCGCCATCATTCGCAACGAGGTCGGCAATTTCGGCTCCGTGGCCCCTTCGGTTCCGGAAGACGGCAATTCCGCCAGCGGCGCATAGATTGCGCGGCGAGCGGCCATGCGGACCAGGGACAATTCCGGGATGAAGCTGTGCTGAAGGACAAGGTAGCTCTGATCACGGGATCGACGGGCGGTATCGGCCAGCTCACCGCCGGGGTTCTCGCCCGCGAGGGCTGCCGCATCATGTTGAACGGCTTCGGCGACCCGCGGAGCATAGAGCGGGATCGCGCCGGACTTCAGGAAAGCAGCGGCGTCGAAATCCGCTACATGCCCGCCGACATGCGCAACCCCGAAGAAGTCTGCAACCTGGTCAAGGAAACCCATAACGCATTCGGCCGCATCGACATCCTGGTGAACAATGTCGGCATCCAGCACGTCGCGCCCCTGGACGAGTTCCCGCCCGACATCTGGGACAGCATGCTCGCCATAAATCTCAGCGCCATGTTCCACACCATCCGCACGGCGATCCCCTTCATGCGGGAGCGCAAGTGGGGCCGTATCATAAACATGGCTTCCTCCCATGGGCTCGTCGCCTCCCCCCACAAGGTTCCCTACATCGCCACCAAGCATGGCGTCGTCGGCCTCACGAAGGGGACCGCGCTCGAATGCGCCCCGTGGGGAATCACCTGCAATGCGGTCGCTCCGGGCATTGTGAACACACCGCTGGGGCGCAGCCAGGCCGAAGGCGTCGCCAGGGTAGAAGGCATAACCGCCGACGAGGTGCTCGACCGCCTGCTTACACAGAAGCATGCGATTCAGCGCATGGTCGAACCCTCGGAGATCGCCGCCGTCATCTCCTTTCTGTGTTCCGATAACGCCGCGATGATCACCGGCACCGCCCTCCCCGTCGATGGCGGCTGGACCACCCACTAGCCCCATGCAATCAGGAGGTCCCCGTCAGTGACCGGCCGCACCTTGATTCTCTTCGAAGACGAAAGCCCCAACCCCGCCACCGTGGAGGCGCTGGCCAGACCGCTCGGCGCGGCAGCCGCGATCTTCAGGCGCGCCGATGGCGAGGGCAACCTGCTGCTGGCTCCCGACGGAGAAACCGGCGCCGACGCCCCCTGGCGCAAGGCCACCATCCACTGCACCCATGGCGACCTGAGCGATCCGTCCATAACTCACCTGTTCAAGGTCACGATCGAGACCCCCAAGGGGGATGGGCAGGAACTGATCGACTGGTACGACCAGGAGCACCTGCCGATCCTGCTGGAATGCGGCACATGGATAGCCGGGCAGCTCGTGGAGGAAGAGACCGCCGGCACGCGCCGCTTCCACGCGTTGCACCGTCTCGCAGACCCCGAGGCCCTGGACTCCGAGGCACGCCGCAGGTCGCGGTCCACCGACTGGTTCAATGAACTGAGCAAGAAGCCCTGGTTCGACGGACCTTTCGTCCGGCGTCTTTTCGAGAAGGTTCAGGCCTGATCCGGCGGCCCGGCCGGCAGGTGCGGATATCGGCTCCCTCCCGCCCCCGGCGAGGACA
This sequence comes from Hyphomicrobiales bacterium, assembly GCA_050248375.1. Lineage (GTDB taxonomy): Bacteria > Pseudomonadota > Alphaproteobacteria > Rhizobiales > Methyloligellaceae > JAYZVT01. The sequence continues at coordinate 3,257 of JBFWSL010000312.1, forward strand.
TCTCTCTAGGAGGGTTCGATCCAGGCCAGCGTCTGTCCGCTCTTGACCTGCCCTTCGTTCGCCACGCAAATCTCCACCACGCGTCCCTTGACGCCGGCACGGATGGAGTTGAACAGCTTCATCACCTCGATGATGCCGATGGTATCGCTTTCCTTGACCTGCGCGCCCGGCACGACGAAAGGCGGCGCACCCGGCGAGG
>JBFWSL010000313.1:0-3444 GCA_050248375.1 Hyphomicrobiales bacterium
GATCGATCAGTCTTGAAAATCACCTTCAAGGTTTGACGTTCGGTTTTCAGCGCTGGCCGGTGGCGGTGCATCGGCTCGATCGCGATACATCGGGTTGTCTCCTGCTCGCGCGCAATCCCAAGGCGCATAAGCGGTTTCAGCAGGCGTTCGAGGCGGGCGCGGTCGAGAAATCCTATCTGGCGGTGGTAGAGGGCACGCCCGAGCAGGATCAGGGATTTATCGACCTGCCGCTCACCAAAATATCATCGCGCGATGCCGGTTGGCGCATGAAGGGGCACCCGCGCGGCAAGGCGGCGCGATCTCGCTGGACCGTCCTCGAGAGGCAGGGCGGACGGACGCTGATCCTCTTTGAGCCTGAAACGGGGCGGACGCACCAGATCCGCGTCCATGCGGCAGAGGGGCTGGGAATGCCGATCGTGGGCGATCCGGTCTATGGTGCTGGCGGGGAGGCCATGCTGCTGCATGCCTGGAAGCTCTCCGTACCGCGCCCTTCAAAGCCGCCGGTTGCCGCCGAGGCGCCGTTGCCGGAACGGTTCGCCGCCGCCGGGTTCAGGATTCCGGACCATGCCGTCGCCTGAGCCGCCGCCGTTGCCCGAGGAGGCGCTGGACGAGAAGTTTCTCGCTGCGACCGGCCCGGGAGGGCAGAATGTCAACAAGGTCGCGACGGCGGTACAACTGAGAATCGATGTCTACGCTCTTCGTCTGCCGCCCGCCGTATTCGCACGACTGAAATCTCTGGCAGGCAATCGATGGAATGCGGACGGATCGATCCTGCTTGCGGCGCGCCGTTTTCGCACGCAGGAGGCCAACCGGGCCGACGCGCGTTTGCGCGCTGCGGAACTGGTTGCATCGGCATATGTCACACCCCGGACGCGCGTCCGCACGAAGCCCGGTAAGGTTGCCAAAGCGCGACGGGTCGAGGACAAGACGGCGCGGGGCGCGATCAAGCGGAACCGGGGAAGGGTGGCGCTGGATTGAACTGGACATTCGACATCGCAGCGGAAGACAAAGCCGGACTTTATAAGGAGCTTCTGCTGGCGCTCGATGCGCTTACCGCCGGAGAGCCGGACCCTATCGCGAACATGGCGAATGCGGCCGCGTTGATCTGGCAAACACTGCCCGACCTGAATTGGGCGGGGTTCTACAGGAATATCGGCGGGGAACTGGTGCTCGGGCCTTTTCAGGGCAAACCCGCCTGCATCCGTATTCCCTTTGGCTCAGGTGTGTGCGGCACGGCGGCGGCAACTCAAGAAGTGCAATGTGTCGCGGACGTTCACAGCTTTCCCGGCCATATCGCGTGCGACTCCGCCTCCGCTTCGGAACTGGTGGTTCCGATCCTGCGAGGGACGCGGTTGATCGGGGTGATCGATCTCGATAGCCCCAGCAAGGCGCGCTTCGATGATCAGGATGTTACCGGCTGCGCCCGGATCGCTGCACTGCTCGCGCCAAGGATCGGCTGACCGGTTCGATTTGGTACAGGGTTAACCAGCGTAAGGCTTGGAAAGAGCCGCTTTGAACTGTTAACGTGCTGTTAGGCATGTTGTGTATGAGCAGGAGTCGGTCAGCGATGGGATATCGGATGCCATGGGTGCTGGCGCTGGCAGCGGCTTCGGTGCCGCCAGCCGCCTATGCTCACGAACCATCCACTCAAGGTGGTGTTCCGACATTACCTCTTCATCCACCTGCGGCGCATCATTCTGAACCGGTAGAGCGGACCTGGCAGTGGCAAGCGCCGCCACGTCCGCGCGGCTGGGTGTGGGGCAGGCCCGGATGGTGGGGAGGCAGCTATCAGACGCCGACGCGCGGCTACATCCTCCCGAGCTACTGGTTGAGCCCAGCCTATGTCGTGCCCAATCCGGGTGCCTATGGCTTCGCTGAGCCTGGCCAGGGGCGTCGCTGGGTGCGCTACTATGATGATGCGGTGCTCGTCGATGGGCGCGGCATGATCCACGAGAGCGTCAATGACGTGCCCTGGGATCGATACAGTCGTGGTCCCGTTCCGGCCTATGTCGGAAACGCGTCCGCCATGCCGTCTTACGGGGCTGGATATGGTTATGACGATGAAGTGACCTGGTCGGGCGGGAGCGCGCATAGCGACCGGCAAATCTGGGCCTGGCCCGGCAATCAGACGATCGATCCAAAAGGAAATGTCGTGATCGTCGTTCCGCCGGGCTCGACGACGACCATCACCTTCCAGCCGCAACCGATGGTCACCAGCACGACGACCTATCATGAAAATGCTGCGCCGACTGCGTCGCCGGTCTACAAGACGCGTCCGCGCGTGAAGGAGCAGCCACGGTCCACAACGCCGCCCAAAGTGATCGGCAGAGTGCCGGTCAAGAAGGGTTGAGGCGGCTCAACTCAGTCGATCCAGCGTCTCGTCGTCGAGCTTGCCGGGGATGATCATCACCGGGTAGGGGAGGCTGCCCGCTTCCGTCGAAATATAGGCGATCAGTGGGCCGGGCGATCCCGTTGCAGCGGCGCCCACGACCAGCGCAGCCACGTCGCTGCGCTCCGCGAGGAGCTTCCGCACGACAGCAACCGGCTCGCCACGTTCGACCAGAATCGAGGGGCGCACGCCCATTTCTTCCATCAACTCACCGGCGACCTGAGCGATCATCGCCTCGGCGCGCAGGCGACCTTCCTCCTCCATCGCCGCCTGCACTCCGCCCCACTGGACGAACTCCGGAGGGGTGATCAAAACCACCATCTCGACCGTGCCGCCGGTCTTGCTGGCGCGGCGCGCGGCAAACCGGAGCGCGACCCGCGCTTCGTCCGTCTCGTCGAGCACCACCAGATATTTACGCATGGCCTGTTCTCTCCCGCCCAAGGCGAAACGGTGCGCTAATCCACGCACGCACGCAAGCATCGATGGTCACATAACGCTATTGACGGCTTTCGCGCCTTGTCCGAGAGCAGGGGGTGAGACCTCCCCGGAATGCAAGTTGAGGACCCCATGCCGATCGAACTTAAGATGCCCGCCCTCTCGCCAACCATGGAAGAAGGAACGGTCGCCAAGTGGCTGGTGAAGGAAGGCGACACTGTTGCCGCAGGGGATGTCCTCGCGGAAATCGAGACCGACAAGGCGACGATGGAGTTTGAGGCAGTCGACGAGGGGCGCGTCGCCAAGATTATCGTCGGGGACGGCACTGAGGGCGTGAAAGTCGGCACCGTAATAGCCTTGATCCAGGCCGAGGGCGAGGACGAGGAGGCTGCATCTGTCGCGGACAAGCCCAAGCCTGAGAAGGCCAAGGCACCTGCAGCCAAACCTGCCGCCGAGGCTGAGCCGCAGCCCCAGGCCCCGCCGGTAGCGCCGCGACCGGACCCGGTGCCGCAAAGCAGAGCGGAAGGCGATCGCATCAAGGCCAGCCCACTGGCGCGTCGTCTCGCCGCGCAGCAGGGAATTGATCTCGAAAGCGTCAAGGGTTCCGGTCCCGGTGGCCG
>JBFWSL010000314.1:0-3410 GCA_050248375.1 Hyphomicrobiales bacterium
CCTTCGCCCGCGTGCGGCGCGGCAGAGCCGTCCGGGCAGGGATGCCGAAAGATACGGGCGATATTTTTCGCTTGTTTTGACACCTTCCCGCCTGTAGCCACCCTTCCCATGAAGCCCGTTCCCGCCGATCCCTTCGACCCCGAATTGCGCGCCGTCGCCGCCGAGAGCAGGGCCTGGCCCTTCGAGGAGGCGCGCGGCCTCATCGAACGGCTGAACAGGCTGAAAACAAAGCCGGAAACCGTGCTGTTCGAGACCGGCTACGGCCCCTCCGGCCTGCCCCATATCGGCACCTTCGGTGAGGTGGCCCGCACCACCATGGTGCGCAACGCCTTCCGCCTGCTCACGGGCGACGAGTGGCCGACCCGGCTGATCTGCTTTTCCGACGACATGGACGGCCTGAGAAAGGTGCCGGACAACATCCCCAACAAGGAGATGGTGGCCGGGCACCTGGACAAGCCGCTCACGGCCGTGCCCGATCCCTTCGGCACCCATGCGAGCTTCGGCGCCCACAACAACGCGCGCCTCATGAGCTTTCTCGACACCTTCGGCTTCGACTACGAGTTCTACTCCGCCACCGAATGCTACCGGTCGGGCCGCTTCGACGAGACGCTGCTGAAGATCCTCGCCAACTACGACAAGGTCATCGGCGTCATCCTGCCCACGCTCGGCCCCGAGCGCCGCGAGACCTATTCGCCTTTCCTGCCCGTGTGCCCGTTCACCGGCAAGGTGCTGCAGGTGGCCATCGCCGCCCGCGATGCGGAGAAGGGCACCATCACCTACAACGATCCCGGGACAGGGGAGGCGGTGACGCTGCCGGTCACCGGCGGCCATGTGAAGTGCCAGTGGAAGGCGGACTGGGCCATGCGCTGGGTGGCGCTCGGCGTGGACTACGAGATGGCCGGCAAGGACCTGATCGATTCCGTGCGCCTGTCGGGCCAGATCGCCCGCCACCTGGGCGCGACCCCGCCGGCCGGCTTCAACTACGAGCTGTTCCTGGACGAGAACGGCGAGAAGATCTCCAAGTCGCGCGGCAACGGCCTCACCATCGAGGAATGGCTCACCTACGCCAGCCCGGAGTCGCTGTCGCTGTTCATGTACCAGGCGCCGCGCAAGGCCAAGCGGCTCTACTTCGACGTCATCCCGAAGAACGTGGACGAGTATCTTTCCTTCCTCGCCGCCTTCCCGGGCCAGGACGCGAAGGAGCGGCTGGGCAATCCGGTCTGGCACATCCACCATGGCGAGCCTCCGCAGGCCGACCTGCCCATCTCCTTCGCGCTGCTGCTCAATCTGGTCTCGGCGTCCAATGCCCACGACAAGGACGTGCTGTGGGGTTTCATCCGCCGCTACGCGCCGGGCGCGACGCCGCAGGAGCATCCCGTGCTCGACAATCTCGTCGGCTACGCCATTTCGTACTACGACGACTTCGTGAAGCCGGCCAAGACCTACCGCGCGCCCACCGGCACCGAGCGCGCCGCGCTGAAGGCCCTCGCGGAGAAGCTTAAGGCCCTGCCCGGGACGGCGAGCGGCGAGGACATCCAGAACGTCGTCTACGAGGTCGGCAAGGCGCATCCCTTCGACAACCTGCGCGACTGGTTCCGCGCTCTCTACGAGGTTCTGCTCGGCCAGTCCCAGGGCCCGCGCTTCGGCAACTTCGCCGAGCTTTACGGGGTGAAGGAAACCGTCGCCCTCATCGAGGAGAAGCTGTGAGCCCTGGCGCGCCCTTGTAGCCCGCATGAAGCGCGGCGCAATGCGGGATCATTGCGCGCGGAACCGCGCATATCCGGATTGCGCGGAGTTTATCCTCGGGCCGCTCAGAGGCCGGATCCGGGGGCTAAGCTGGTCAGCCCCGCTCCCCGCCGCCGTCCGCCGGCTTCGCCAGCTCCAGCGAGGCCAGGTAGGCGCGCAGGTTGAGCTGCGCGTCGTTGGGATACTGGTTGACGACGTCGCCGGTCGCCTCGCTGATCGACTGGAAGATGACCGTGCCTGTGGCCGCGTCGATCTCCAGGTTCAGCCGGCGCTGGTCCGCGACGGGCGCTGCGGGCTTCGCGTCCGGCTTTGGCGGTTCGAACCGGCTTTCGGCGCGAGAGGGGGCGGGCTGGGCGCGGGAAGCCGCGTCATGCCTGGGCACGAACCCTTTAGGCGGTATCGCAAGCTGGTCCATGTGCTTGCCCCCGTGTGCCCGGCGGTCCCGAAATGGGTCCATAGTCCGAAGTCACGCATAGGATGCCGGCGGGCACACCAACTGCGGCTCCGATTGTGCGCCGCGATAATTAACGCGGTGTTAAGGAGAGCCGGCGCAGCCGGGACGTCATCGCGGGGCCGCGCCGAGCCGCTTCAGGCCTTCGCTGCCGATGTCCTTGCCGGGCAGCAGCTCGTCGGCCTTGCGATAGTCGGCGATGGCTTTCTCCCGCTGGCCGGCCATCTCGTGCGCGATGCCGCGATTGTGGTAAGCGAAGGCCAGCTTTGGATCGAGGGCGATGGCCGCGGTGTAGTCGGCGATAGCGTTCTTGAAGTCGCCGCGCTGCCGGTAGGCATTGCCGCGGTTGTGATAGGCATGGACCATGCGGGAATCCAGCCGGATGGCCGCGGTGTAGTCCGCGATCGCCTCCGGCAGCAGGCCACCCGCCGCCTTCACCGCGCCGCGGTTGAAATAAGGCTCGGCGTAGAGCGGGTTGAGCGATATCGCCGCCACGAAGTCCGCCAGCGCCTTGCCGGGCTGGCCCATGAGGTGCCAGCCCACGCCGCGGTTGTTGTAGACCATGGCGAGTTTCTCCCGGCCGATCGGCCCGCCGAACAGCGTCTTGGTCTCGATGATCCGCGCGCAGGCCGCCACCCGCTTCTCCGGCTGGCCCGAGATGCAGTCCGACACCTCGTCCGCATGCAGTTGCGTGCATCCTCCGGCGAGCAGGAGAAGCAGGAACATCCGCGCCCTGTCGCGCGCGGCAAGCGGGAAACAGTGGATCATCCGGCTCATTGTGCAACAGGCCGCGTGGGAAAGGCAGCCTCTTCGCGGGCCTCAGCGTCCCGGAGGCAGCGCCCCCGGCTGGACCTCGGAGAACAGCACCGAGAACGGGATGTTGATGCCCACTGTCGCGCGCGTGCTGTCATAGGCATCGTCGAACACGTCGCGGCTCGCGCGGAGGTAGAGCACGGTGCCGTTGTCGAAGATGTAGTCCAACCCGCCGCCCAGCGTCAGCGTGGTCTCGTCGGGAGCGGGCACGTTGCCGAAGGTCTCCTGGTCCAGATAGTGGTTCAGCGTCGCGAAGCCGGTCAGCTTGACGTCTCGGCCGATCATCCGGCTCACCGTCAGCGGCACATGAGCGATGACGTTGGTCAGGCTCGCCGTCGGAGGGATGTTGTTGACGTAGTCGAAGTCGGAAGAGTTGAAATTGATGTTGCCGCCGACCTTC
>JBFWSL010000315.1:0-3326 GCA_050248375.1 Hyphomicrobiales bacterium
CTGCGGTCGCGTTCGCGCATCGTGGCCATCGTCAAGCAGGAGTTGCAGGCCATCGCGGACGAATTCAACACGCCGCGCCGCACCGAAATCCTCGACGTGGAAGCCGAGGTCGAGGACGAGGACCTGATCCAGCGCGAGGACGTGGTGGTAACGGTCTCGCACAAGGGCTACATCAAGCGCGTGCCGCTCTCGACCTACCGGGCGCAGCGGCGCGGCGGCAAGGGCCGCTCGGGCATGGCCACGCGGGAGGAGGATTTCGTCGCCCGCATTTTCGTGGCCAACACCCACACGCCGGTGCTGTTCTTCTCCTCGCGCGGCATGGCCTACAAGCTGAAGGCCTGGCGCATTCCGGCGGCGGCTCCGCAGTCGCGGGGCAAGGCGCTGATCAACATGCTGCCGCTGGAGAAGGACGAGCGCATCACCTCGATCCTGCCGCTGCCGGAGGACGAGGCGAGCTGGGCGGAGCTGCACGTCATGTTCGCCACCAGGAGCGGCGGCGTGCGCCGCAACCGCCTCTCCGACTTCATCGAGATCCGCCAGAACGGCAAGATCGCCATGAAGCTGGACGAGGGCGACGAGATCCTCGCGGTGGAAATCTGCACCGAGGCCGACGACGTGCTGCTGACCAGCGCCGGCGGGCAGGCGATCCGCTTCCCGGTGCCGGACGTGCGCGTGTTCGCGGGCCGCACTTCCACGGGCGTGCGCGGCATCAACCTGGGCAAGGGCGACGAGGTCATCTCCATGGCCATCCTGCGCCATGTGGAGGCCAGCCCCGGCGAGCGCGCGCAGTATGTGCGGCAGGCGAATTCCATCCGGCGCGGCGTCAGCGGCGCGCAGGACGAGCCGGTGGACGTGGATATCGAGGGCGGCGAGGAAGGCGCGGAGCTGACCAAGGAGCGCTACGCGGAGCTGAGCGCGCTGGAGCAGGTGATCCTGACCGTGTCGGAGAACGGCTACGGCAAGCGCACCTCCGCCTACGAATACCGCGTGTCCGGCCGCGGCGGCAAAGGCATCATCGGCATGACCGTGAACGAACGGAACGGGCGTCTGGTGGCTTCCTTCCCGGTCGAGCATGGCGACCAGATCATGCTGGTCAGCAACGGCGGGCAGCTCATCCGCGTGCCGGTGGACGGCATCTCGCTGCTTGGGCGCTCGACCCAGGGCGTCATCGTGTTCGATACGGCGGAAGATGAACGGGTGGTCTCGGTCGAGCACATCACGGGCGACGAGGCGGAGGAGAATGGCGAGGGCGAGGCCGGCGAACCGGGCGGCGGCGCGGAAGAGGGCGCCTGACCTGGGGGCCGCGGGCCCGTTCACCAGCGGCCGCAAGCGCCGTTGACATCAGCGCGCGCCCGCGCGCCAATGCTGCGCCTTGCCTGTCGAATCGGAAACGTCATCGGAAACGTCCACGTCCATGAGCATGGAACTTTATGTCGCCTTCGCCGCCGCCTGCATCCTGCTGGCGCTGACCCCCGGACCGGCCCTGTCGCTGATCATCGCCAACGGGGCGGCGCACGGGCGCCCGGCCGCCATGGCCACGGTGGCCGGCAACAGTTTCGGACTGGGGATACTGGTGACCGGCGCGGCCGTGGGCCTCGGCACGGTCATGGCCATCATGGCGGAGTGGTTCGACGTCATCCGCTGGATCGGCGCGGCCTATCTGGTGTGGCTCGGGGGGCGACGGCTGTGGCGCGCCTGGCAGGGCGACACCGCGGTGCCGGGCGCGGCCAGGGCGGGGCGCAGGCGCTGGGCCATGCAGGGCATGGCGGTGGCGCTGTCCAATCCCAAGGTGCTGCTCTTCCTTGGCGCCTTCTTTCCGCAATTCGTCAATCCCGGGCAGCCGGCGGGTCCGCAGCTCACCCTGCTGGCCATCACCTTCCTGGTGGTGGTCTCGGCCTGCGACCTGTGCGTCGCCTTCGCCGCCGGTTCGGCCAGGAGCTGGTTCACCGAGAAGCGGGCGCGGCTCGGCGACGCCATCAGCGGCGGCCTGCTGATCTGCGGCGGCCTGTGGCTGGCGTTGCAGCGGCGCTGAGAAAGCGAGGAGGAGCACCATGGCACTCACCGGCTTTTATCCCGGCAGCTTCGATCCGGTCACCAACGGGCACATGGACATCATCACCCGCGCGGCGAAGCTGGTGGACAAGCTGGTCATCGGCGTGGGTGTGCATCACGGCAAGAAGCCGCTGTTTTCCGACGGCGAGCGCCTCGCCATGCTGAAAGAGCTTACGGCGCCCGTGGCGAAAGCCTGCGGCGCGAAGATCGAGCTGACCACCTTCGACAACCTGACGGTGGACGCCGCGCGCGCCGCCGGGGCGACCGTGATGATCCGGGGGTTGAGGGACGGCACGGACCTCGACTACGAAATGCAGCTCGCAGGGATGAATGGCGACATGGCCAAGGATATCGAGACGATGTTCCTGGCCGCCTCCCCGGGCGTGCGTCACGTGACCGCCACGATCGTGCGGCAGATCGCTTCCATGGGCGGGGATACCTCGCCCTTCGTTCCGAAGGCGGTGAATGTACTGCTCAAGGCCAAGTTCTGAACGGTACAGCCTCCGGCTTTTCCCGCCGGCCCGTTTTCTCCCACTGGCAAACGGAGACTTCCGATGAAATCGTTTCTGGCCATGCTCGTGCTTTGCGCCGCGACGCTCCTGACCGGCGTCCACCACGCCCAAGCGGCGCAGCCCGACCCGGAGAACATCCTGTTCCTGGACCTCAAATCCGGGCGGGTGGTCATAAAGCTCAGGCCGGACCTGGCGCCGAAGCATGTGGAGCGTATCAAGACGCTCGCCCGCAAGGGGTTCTATGACGGCGTCGTCTTCCACCGGGTGATCGAGGGTTTCATGGCCCAGACGGGCGACCCCACCGGCACCGGCGCCGGCGGCTCCGATCTGCCGGATCTCAAGGCCGAGTTCAGCGGGGAGACGTTCAGGCGCGGCACCATCGGCATGGCTCGGGCACAGAGCCCCGACAGCGCCAACAGCCAGTGGTTCATCTGCTTCGAGAGCAGCGACTTCCTGGATCGCCAGTATACGGTCTGGGGCGAAGTGCTGGCCGGCATGGAGCATGTGGACGCCATCAAGAAGGGCGCGCCGCGCTCGGGCACGGTGTCCAATCCCGACAGCATCGTGAAGCTGCAGGTGGCGGCGGACGCCAAGGACACCTCGATCCTGAAGAAGCTGCAGTAATTCGCGTCAAGATACGGCCGGTGGCCGGTCCCCGGCCATCGGCTATCCGCGCCGCATGCGACTTGCGGCGCTACCTGACGGCAGGCGTGCAGACGATCGTATTGTTGGTGACGTAGCACAGGCTCATAGTGCCGGTCC
>JBFWSL010000316.1:0-3313 GCA_050248375.1 Hyphomicrobiales bacterium
TGGTGAGCAGGGACAGCTTGTGGGCCGTATCGAACCCGCCGATGTCAAAGGTCGGATCGGCCTCGGCATAGCCCTCGCGCTGGGCGTCGGCGAGAATCTCATCGAAGCCGCGCCCCTCGCGCTCCATACGCGTCAGGATGTAGTTGCAGGTGCCGTTGAGGATGCCATAGACCCGGCTGATATTATTGCCCAGCAGGCTCTCGCGCATCGTCTTGACGATGGGGATGCCTCCCGCGACAGCCGCCTCGAAATTCAGCGCGACACCCCCCCGTTCGGCCAGTTTGGCCAAAGATGGTCCGGCGTGAGCCAGCAGCGCCTTGTTGGCGGTGACCACATGCTTGCGGGCACGCAGGGCGGCCGTCACGGCGGCCTTGGCGGGGCCGTCCTCGCCGCCCATCAGCTCGACGAAGACGTCGATGTCGGGACTCCCGGCCAGCGCAACGGGATCATCGAACCAACGGTAAGACGAAATATCGATGTCCCGGTTCTTGCCCCGGTCACGCGCGCAGACGCCCGCCACCTCGAGCGGCCGGCCGGTAAAGGTGGCAAGCTCGTCTCCGCGCCCCTGCAGAATGCGCAGAAGTCCCGAACCGACCGTTCCCAGGCCGGCGACGCCTAGTCGCAAAGCTTCGTTCATCGGCCCGTCTTAGCGTTTCTGGTTGCGGGTGGAGGCTATGGGAATGACGTTATGCATGGTGTCCGGCGGTTCGGAGAGGAACTTCCTTACGTTCCGCGCCGCCTGTCGGATGCGATGCTCATTCTCCACGAGGCCGAAGCGGACATAGCCCTCGCCATACTCGCCGAAGCCCAGACCCGGGGAAACCGCGACGCCGGCTTTCTCCAGCAGCAGCTTGGAGAACTCGAGCGAGCCGAGTTCCCTGTAGGTTTCGGGAATGGGCGCCCATGCGAACATCGTCGCCGGCGGTGACGGTATGATCCAGCCAGCCCGGGTGAAGGTGTCCACCAGGCAGTTGCGGCGGGCCCTGTAGATATTGCGAATTTCCTCGACGCAGTCCTGCGGTCCGTTCAGCGCGGCAGCCGCCGCAACCTGGATCGGGGTAAAGGCGCCGTAGTCGAGGTACGACTTGACGCGGGACAACGCGGCGATGAGGCGTTCGTTGCCGACGGCGAAGCCCATTCGCCAGCCGGGCATCGCGTATGTCTTGCTCAGTGATGTGAACTCCACCGCCACGTCCATGGCGCCAGGCACCTGGAGGATCGAGGGAGGCGGCACGCCGTCGAAATAGATTTCCGCGTATGCCAGGTCGGACAGCAGGATGAGATCGTTGCGTTTCGCGTAAGTGACAATCTCGGAATAGAAGTCGAGATCGGCGATCTGCGCCGTCGGGTTGGACGGGAAGCTCAGTACCAGCGCGATGGGCTTGGGGATCGAGTGCTTCATGGCGCGATCGAGGCGCAACATGAACTCGTTGTCCGTCCCCGCCGGCAAATGGCGGATGACGCCGCCCGACATGATGAAGCCGAACTCGTGGATGGGATATGTGGGATTGGGCACCAGGACAACATCGCCCGGCGCCGTGATCGCCTGAGCCACGTTGGCGAAGCCTTCCTTTGATCCCAGTGTCGCGACGATCTGGGTCTCGGGATTGAGCCTGACGCCGAAGCGGCGCTCGTAATAGGCGGCCTGGGCCTTGCGAAGTCCGGGAATCCCCTTGGAGGCGGAATAGCGGTTCGTCCGCGGCTTCTGGACGGTTTCGACCAGCTTCTCGACGATATGCTGGGGAGTCGGCATGTCGGGATTGCCCATGCCAAAATCAATGATGTCATCGCCCCGGGCGCGGGCCTGGGCTTTCAGGCGGTTTACGCCCTCGAAAACGTAAGGTGGTAACCGTTTGATCCGGTGAAAATCGTTCGGAACGGACATCTTTCTTCCCGTCGGTCGCGCCAGGGGCATGGCCCCCTGCTTCTGCGGGGACATAAGCCTGAAAAGCGGTCCGGCTTCAAGTGGCACCGGAGGTCCAAGGCTATGAAGGGAGCGGAGTTGGAGGGAGCAGCGCGGCGCCTACCGGCGCTCGATTTCCTTGATGGCCTGCTGCTTGTGGGTCTTTTCCGTCTCGGCCATTTCCTTGATCGCGGCGTCCTGTTCCTCCTTGGAAAGGATACGCTCCTTGATCCTTTTGACGGTGCCGAGGTTCGGATAGGGCAGCGATTCTGTAGCCGCGCAGCCGGCGAGCGACACAGAAAGTGCCAGCACGGCCGCCAGCCCGAGAAAACGCGCTACGCCCATGGATATTCAGGTCCCCAACTGCAGGCTCGGATGAGCCAGGCGCTGACGGCGCCTACACCGGGCCCCCTGACCCGCCGTTTATATTGCATAGCACAATCGGTAACCATGCCAAGGGTCCTCCCGCTTCAAATCCCCGGGATGGCAGGCCCTCGTTAGGAATATCGATAACCGAGTGTTAAATTTACCGGCAGGGAGGCAGGAGTAAGTCCATGGATGGAAAAAAGCCGGACGACAAAAAGGCAAAGCCGGGGCCGGAAGAGACACCCTACCGGATTCACAATCCGGAGGTTCTGGCCCACAACATGATCCGTCTCTTCGAGCAGGGCGGCAGGATCGTCCGTGGCATAGCCGAAAAGAGCAAGAGCGGCACAGGACCCTACAGTGGCGTGTCGGAAGCCGGTGAAGCCGTACGGATCATGAGCGAGCTCGCCCAGAAATGGGCTGAGGAACCCTCGAAGTTCGTCAAGGCGCAGACGGGCCTGGTTCAGAACTACATTGATCTGTGGGGCCGTTCCATGCGCCGCCTGCTTGGCGAAGAGGTCGAGCCCCTTGCCAAGCCGCAAGCCGGAGATCCCCGCTTCAAGGATCCCGACTGGGCGAAGACGTATTTCGACTTCTGGAAGCAGGCCTATCTGCTGTCGGCGGATTGGCTGGAGAAGATGGTGGAGGAAACCGAGGGCCTGGACGACCGCACGCGTCAGAAGGCGCGCTTCTACGTGGAGCAGATGGCCAGCGCGCTGTCGCCTTCCAACTTCCCGCTCACGAATCCGGAGGTCCTGCGAGAAACACTCGCCTCCAACGGCGAGAACCTCGTGAAGGGTTTCGGAATGCTGGCCGAGGACCTGAAGAACTCAAAGGACCTGCTGAAGATCCGGCAGACCGATCTGGAAGCGTTCGAGGTCGGCCGTAACCTCGCCATGACGCCGGGAAGGGTCGTCTTCCAGAACGACATTATCCAGCTCATCCAGTACGCGCCCGTCACAGAGACTGTGTACAAACGTCCCCTGCTCATCGTGCCGCCGTGGATCAACAAGTACTACATTCTCGATCTCGTGCCGCAGAAGT
>JBFWSL010000317.1:0-3305 GCA_050248375.1 Hyphomicrobiales bacterium
CGCACCCAGCGCAGGCAGACATGGGTGCCGCCGACCAGCGACAGGGTCCAGGGGAAGCACCAGCCGTTGCAGTGGAACATGGGCAGCGTCCAGAGATAGACGGGATGCCTGGCCATGCCGGCGGCGACCACGTTGGCGTAGCACATCAGATAGGCGCCGCGGTGGTGGTAGACCACGCCCTTGGGATTGCCGGTGGTGCCGGAAGTGTAATTGAGCGAGATGGCGTCCCACTCGTCCCCCGGCATCATCCAGTCGAACCCGGGATTGCCGGACATGAGGAACCGCTCGTAGTCGAGCGTGCCCAGCCTTTCGCCCTGCTGCGGAAACTCCGGATCGTCGTAGTCGATGACCAGGGGCTTGACCTTCGCCAGCTTCAGCGCCTCGGCGATGGTGGGCGCGAATTCGCGGTCGGTGATCAGGATCTTCGCGTCGGCATGGTCGAGCTGGAAGGCGATGATCGCCGCGTCGAGACGGGTGTTCATGGAAAGAAGCACGGCCCCGGTCATGGGCACGGCGTAATGGGCCTCCAGCATGGCGGGCGTGTTGGGCAGCATCACCGCGACGGTGTCGTATTTGCCGATACCCCTGGCCGACAGGGCCGAGGCGAGACGGCGGCAGCGGGCATAGAAGTCGCCATAGCCGGTCTTCGCCTGCCCGTGGATGACGGCGACCGTTTCCGGCCAGGTCCTGGAGGCGCGCTCCAGCAGGGTCAGCGGCGTCAGCGGCTGGAAATTCGCCGGCCTGCGGTCGAGGTCCGTTTCGTAAGGGCTTCTACTCATGGCGCTGCCTGTCCCCCTGATTGACAGGCGGCAAAACTACGCGCGGTCGGGGCGGGGTTCAAGCGAGTGCGAGCCGCGGGGCCCGGCGCGACGAGGCAGGCTTATCCGGCCGCGGCCCGCCGGCGGGACCGCTTCGCCACCCGCGCCCTGAGTTCGCGGTTGGCCTCGTTCGCGGCGGCCAGTTGCGTCTCCAGCCGGGAATGATTGGCCATCAGCCGCTGGGTGATCAGCTTGAGGAAGTGGAAGCCGAATTGCGGGTTCTGGAAGTAAAGCTCCTTCACCTTCTCATAGCTGATTTCGCGCACTTCCCCCGCCTCGACACATTCGAGGGACTGGGTGCGGCGGTTGTCGGTCGTGGCCATGGCGATCTCGCCGATCATGTGGCCGGGTCCTATATCGACGCCGATCTCGGTCAACCTGTAACTGCCGCTCACGGTGTAATACATGGCGTCGGCCTCGTCGTTCTTGCGGAACAGAATCTCTCCCTTCCGGCACATGCGCCTGGAACTGTAGGAGGAGAGCCATTCCATCGACAGGCTGGCGTCCGAAGCGTCGCGGACCTGCGAGACGAGCTTCGTCATCTCGCGCAACCGTATGAGGTTCAGCGGGAGCAGAACGGCGTTCAGCACGACATGCGGGTATGAGGGTGCGAGCAGGCCGTAGACAAGAAACATCAGGCTGGCGAAGATGCTGATCATGCGCAAGGGGATCATCGTGCGCATGAGATATTGCGCGACCGTCAGCCCCGCCGCGGCATAGCCGAGCGCCTCCACCCATCCTATGGCTGTCACCGGAAAGTCCCCCGAAATCCACGCTTACACCAGCGCCCCCGGCGCGATACGCCCGCACATTATCAAAGCAAGGCCGGCCGACCAATCCTCGGGTTAGCGGCCGCAAGGCCTCAGATGGCGAATACCGCGCGGGTGCCGTCCCAGACCAGCTTGAGGCCGAGCGCGAAGATGGCGATATAGGCCAGCCGGTAGAAGGTTTCCGCCTTGAGCACCCTGACCAGCCAGGCCCCGGTGAAAATGGACAAGGGGGCGAGCGGCGACAGCACCAGCGAGGTCAGCAGGTTGGTGGTGTCGAACTGGCCGAGCGCGGCGTAGGGGATCACCTTGATCCAGTTGACGACGGCGAAGAAGATGACCGAGGTGCCGACGAAGAGCCGGGGCTCCAGGCGCTGCGGCAGCAGATACATCTGCACCGGCGGGCCGCCCGCATGGCTGACGAAGGAGGTGAAGCCCGCCACGGTGCCCCAGAAGCTACCCTTGGCGGCGTTGACGCCGGTGGTGCGTCCGCCGCGGCGGCCGGCCCAGTAATCGAGGGCGAACAGCACGGAGACCAGCCCGACGATGATCTTGACGTGGTCGGGCGAGACCCATGCGGCGGTGGCCCAGCCGATGGCTATGCCGACGGTGGCGGCGGGCAGCAGTATCTTCAGGTTGGGGCCGTGGTAAATGCCGCGATAGGCCCACAGCGCGGCGACATCCATGGCGATGAGGATCGGCAGCATGATGCCGGCCGCCTGCACCGGCGAGATCACCAGCGACATGATAGGCACGCCGAGCAGCGCAAGCGCGGAAATGAAGCCGCCCTTGGCCAGGCCGACGCAGATCAGGGCCGGAATGGCGACGGCGTAGAACCAGGGGTCAGTGATCATGGTGCGGCGCGGAAGAAGCGATGGCGTGGGGTCCCGCCGCTTCTAGACTCCCTGCGGCATTCGCGCCAGAGCGAAAAGTTGCACTTGTTGCGCGCCGCATTCTGCCGTGAAATCGGAGCAAATGCCGCCGCGGGGAAACGGCGGCCGTTGCCTGGGAGGACTGCGCATGCCGAGCCGCTATCACGAAGTCTATGACGCGTGGAAAAAGGACCCGGAAGGTTTCTGGGCGGAAGCCGCGAAGGCCATCGACTGGATCAGGCCGGCGGCGAAGGTGTTCGACCCGGACATGGCGGTGTATGGCCAGTGGTTCGCGGGGGCGGAATGCAACACCTGCCACAACTGCCTCGACAGGCATGTGAAGACGCGCGGGGACCAGGCGGCGCTGATCTACGACTCGCCCATCACCGGCAAGATGAAGACCTACAGCTACAGGCAGCTTACCGACGAGGTCTCCGCCTTTGGCGCGGTGCTGCGCGAACTCGGCATCGCCAAGGGCGACCGGGTCATCATCTACATGCCGATGATTCCCGAGACGGCGATCGCCATGCTGGCCTGCGCGCGCATCGGCGCCATTCATTCGGTGGTGTTCGGCGGCTTCGCGGCGCATGAGCTGGCGACGCGCATCGACGATGCCACGCCCAAGGCGATCCTCGCCGCCTCCTGCGGCATCGAGCCCGGCCGGGTGGTGGAGTACAAGCCGCTTCTGGACGCCGCCATCGAGGAGGCGAAGTTCAAACCCGAAGCCTGCGTGGTGCTGCAACGCGAGCAGGCGGAGGCCTCGATGATCGAGGGCCGCGACCACGACTGGTCGAAGCTGATGGAAGCGGCGCGCAAGGCCGGCAAGACGTCCGATTGCGTGCCGGTCC
>JBFWSL010000318.1:0-3290 GCA_050248375.1 Hyphomicrobiales bacterium
TTGCTCTCGAGGAATTATTCACGCTGATAAAATAAGACCACTGCGCCAGAGGCCGTATTCAATTTTGAGACGGTTCCCTTTCCGTCACCCCATAAGATTCACGTGAACCGCGAGCCGTGTTAATTGCCATCAGCAGACACTCGAACGGGCCACGTCTTGATCTCCGTCTCAACTGTCGAAACAGAAGCGTTTTTTGCGGCGTCTCTCGCCCCAAATAGCTGGCAATACTGGCCTCAATGCTATTTTAGCCCGCGTGCAGTCAGGATTTTCCACGCGTCTTCTGCGTCATCGGCAAAGTCGAATAATTGAAGGTCCGCCGGCGCGATCATTTTTTCCTCGATCAGCGCATCGAAGTTGATGATCCTTGTCCAGTAACTGCGATCAAAACAAACGATGGGAATGGGCGGTGCTTTGTGGGTTTGGGTGAGGGTCAGGATTTCGAATAGCTCATCCAGCGTACCAAATCCGCCGGGGAACACCGCGAGGGCTGCAGCTCGCATCGCGAGGTGCATTTTTCGCATAGCAAAGTAGTGAAATTGAAATGTCAGCTCAGGCGTGCTGTAGGAATTCGGCACCTGCTCGGCCGGCAAACTGATATTGAATCCGATCGATGGAGCTCCCACCTCGCTTGCGCCTCGATTGGCCGCTTCCATGATGCCAGGCCCTCCACCAGTTGCAATGACGTTGCGACGACCTCCATTTCGGGGCTCCAATGCCCCGCCGCGTTCCGAGACAATGCGAGCGAAACGGCGCGCCTGTTCATACCACCAAGCCGCGCGTTCGCCTGGCTTGGGTGTTGCATCGGGAGGGAGTGATGCTGTTGCAGCATGCGGATCTCCGCTGCCGCCTGGCATCACCCGGGCACTGCCGAACACAACGACCGTTGAGGCGACCCCCCAGGCTCTGAGATGTTCTTCGGCTTTGGCATATTCGAGGAGGAACCGAACACCTCGCATCGAGTCGCCCAGGATGAAGTCCTGATCCAACGCGGAGAGCCGGTAAGCAGGATTTTGCGGTCGATGCATATTATCGGTCATGCCTGTTTCCTAACGAATGTGCCCGCAGACCTTACCTTGTGCCTATCAAGGCGACCTATTGGAAGAAATGGATTCGTTTAGCTGGCGTCGTTGCGAGAAGTTGGGCCCTGCGCATCCATTTCCGTGGAGTGGCAGACCCCTGGGAGGTCTCTAGCTCCCGGTGAACTCCCGTCTGGGCGCGGGAATGGAATCGATTGCCGGGTGCCGTTGCTCAAATTTCAAATGACATCGGTATCGAGCATCGAATTGAATTCAATGGATTATGACTAATGATAACCGATTGATATAATGAATATTCTCTGGATTAGGCAAAACCGCGCGGAAGAATGAACTGGTGCCGCAAGAGGGATTCGAACCCCCGACCCCATCATTACGAATGATGTGCTCTACCAGCTGAGCTATTGCGGCACGGATCGCAGTACTTCGCGAGCCGAAATGGAGTTGTGTAGGCCTCTGATAGCGAGCATCGCCGCAAATCGCAAGGAAGGCGACGCCGGCTCGGTAGGGCATGGTTCATGGCAAATTCCTAAGGCAGAATTCCTTATCTCAGCCTTTCAAAGGTGCATATCAAGCTTTCCGAATAGACAGGCCATGCGAACCGCGCCTCGGAAACTCGATCATCCCGATCGCCTGCTATTCGGAACCTTCGTCAACGGAAGAAAAGGCGCATGCCGCGGCGGTTGTTGACTGGCGGAGCCCGATTGGGCTCGGGTTCTGGCTCCGGCCCCGGATCATCAGGGGCGTGGACGAGAGGAATAACCGGCTCTGCTTTCCGTTCCGGCTTACGGACAGGAGCGGTGGAAGCGTCTTCCCGTTTCACTTCGGCCGGAGAGGAAGCGGCGGCGTTCGATACATTCGCTTCGGACGTGCTTCCGGTCACAGTCGTATCGACAGGCGCATCGTGTTTTTCCATTGTCAGCGCCGCCTCGACGGCGGGAGACGTGGGAACCGCGGCCTCAATCAGCGGCGTTTCGCCAACGGCGCCCGAAACGGGCTGCCAGCGAAAGGCATCCAGGTGCCCGCTCACTGGAGAGATCGGAAGCCACCTATCCGACACGAATCCATCGGCGTTCCATACCGGTCCTTGAGGTGCTCGCAGCGCGCGCGCCATCCATTCGCGCGCCCGTCCTTCATCCCCATGCTCGACCTGTTCCAGTTCCGCCATCAGCGTCGCGACACGCCGGATCGGCTTGTCCGTCAAGGGCGCAAGCGCCTGGCGCGCCGTCTCGAATTCGCGAGCGTCGAGGGCAGCTCGAGCAATCGCCAATGCGCCCTCCACATGCCCGGCCGGCTGCCGTGCCAGAGTCTGCACTCGCGCGAGACGGTCGCGCGCCGAGTCACCCGGTTTCAGATAGGCATAGGTCTCGGCCAAATCAGGATGCGGGTTTGACCGCCAGGCGATTTCCAGAATTTTCGCGGCCCTGCGCGTCTCGCCCTTTTCCGCCAGTAGGCGCCCCGCCAACGCCGCCGCAGGCACGAGGTCGGGTGCGAGTCTGACTGCTTCGATCGTGAGCGCCCTTGCCTCATCCGGTTCGTGATCGCTGAGAGTCATCGCGCGCGCCGTCAGCAGCACGGCCCGTTGCCGGCGGAACGTCGTCTTGTCGATCGAGCCCGCGCGACGGTCCCCTTCAAGCGTCGCCAAGGCGCCGGTCCAATCGCCACTCGTGCATTGAGATTCGAGCAGCGCGCGTCTCGCCCATGCCGGGGCTGAGGCTGAATTCGCCGCTTCTTCCGCGAAATGCCTTGCGGCCAGCATGTCGTCACGTCTCTGCGCCTCGACATAAAGACCGCGCAATCCGAGCATCCTGGTGTCGACACGCTTGGCCATGTCGCGGAATGCACGCTCCGCACTCGCACGGTCGCCCGAAAGTTGTGCGGTCTGCGCACTCAGCAGCAGGGCAAGCGGCTCGTCTCCTGCGAGGCGGTCGGCTTCGGCGGCATACTTGCGAGCCGCAGCGGCGTCGCCGGCGCCGACGGCGATGAGTCCCTTTGAAATAAACTGAAATGCCCTGCTCCTGCGCCGGCTGCGCATACCGCGCGCCACGAGACCAGGCGAACGCAGGATGAAGCGCATCAGCACCCAGAAGATGACCGCGCATGCGGCGATAAAGCCGACCGCCGCAGCCGCGACCATGACTGACATCTCAATCCGGCGATCCAGCCAGACGATCGTCACCATACCAGGACGATCGGCTAGCCACGCGGCCACCAACGCGACTAACCCGATGAAGACAAGAAACAGGACAACGCGGA
>JBFWSL010000319.1:0-3286 GCA_050248375.1 Hyphomicrobiales bacterium
CGCACCGGCAGGGGTCGCCAGGTCTGAATCCAGCACGATGCGGATGGGCGATTGATCCTCCATTCCCGGCAGCCGGCAGGTCAGTTCCGGGTTGTCGGCCTCCACCGTTGCGCGCCCGACAAGAATGGCATCGTTCATGGCCCGCATGAGATGCGCCACCCCGCGCGCCTGTTCGCCCGTGACCCATACCGGCGAACCTTCCCCGCGCGGCACGAGCCCGTCGGAACCAACGGCAACCTTGAGCGTGACGAGCGGCCGCCCCTCAGTGACGCGGAGGATATGGCCCATGGCCGCGAGGCGGGCGTCATGCTCCAGGATCCCGCTTGTCACTTCGATGCCTGCCCGGCGGAGCTTTTCGAAGCCTTCTCCCGCCACCCGCATGTCGGGATCGCCGGTTGCGCAAACCACGCGCGAAATCCCCGCGCCTATGATCACGTCCGTGCAGGGTTCCGCCCGCCCCTTGTGGCAGCACGGCTCCAGCGTGACGTAGAGCGTCGCGCCCCGTGCCGCGGCGCCCGCGCGATCTATGGCGACCTTTTCCGCATGAGGACGTCCACCGGGCATGGTCCAGCCACGGCCGACGACCTGGGGCAAATCCCCGGGACGGACGACGAGAGCGCCCACGGAAGGATTGGGCCACACGCGGCCCATCCCGCGCCGCGCAAGGCGCAGGGCGAGGCTCATGCAGATTTCATCGGTCAGAAACATCGGCGGTGCGGCCCCGGGCCGCTCAATCCTCTTCGGTGGAGGAGTCCGCCTCTCCAGCCTCTCCGGCCAGTTCCCCCAGCAGCGCCTCGAAATCGCGTGCCTCGCGGAAGTTCTTGTACACGGAGGCGAAGCGCACATAGGCCACGTCGTCGAGACCGCGCAGCCCCTCCATGACCAGCGTGCCGATGGCTTCCGCCTTGATGTCGCCCTCGCCCATGTTTTCCAGGCGTCTCACGATACCGCTGACCATGCGTTCCACGCGCTCCGGGTCCACGGGACGCTTGCGCAGCGCGATCTGGATCGAGCGCATGAGCTTGTCCCGGTCAAAGGGAACCCGGCGGCCGGACCGCTTGACGACGGTCAGCTCGCGGAGCTGCACCCGCTCGAAGGTGGTAAAGCGGCCCGAGCAATCCGAGCAAACCCGGCGGCGGCGAATCGCGGTGTGGTCCTCGGAGGGACGCGAGTCCTTCACCTGTGTATTGGTGCTTCCACAATATGGGCAGCGCATGGTCGTTCCCCCCTGACGCCTGGCGGCTTCGGGCTCAGGCCTCCGGATAGATCGGGAAGCGCGAGCACAGATCGAGAACCCTCTCGCGCACGCCTTGCTCGACCCCGGCATTGCTATCCGCGCCATTGGCAGCGAGCCCATCGAGAACCTCGTTGATGAGTTCACCGACAATCCGGAACTCCTGGACGCCAAATCCCCGCGTGGTGCAGGCCGGCGATCCCAGGCGCACGCCCGAGGTAACGGTCGGCTTCTCCGGATCGAACGGCACGCCGTTCTTGTTGCAGGTGATATTGGCGCGGCCAAGCGCCGCCTCGGCGACCTTGCCGGTCAGCTTCTTCGGGCGCAGATCGACGAGAAGAAGGTGCGTGTCGGTTCCGTTGGCCACGAGATTCAGGCCACCCGACGCACAGGCGTCCCCGAGCGCACGGGCATTCTCCACCACCGCCTTCGCGTAGATCTTGAAGGACGGCTGCAGCGCCTCGTGGAAGGCGACAGCCTTGGCGGCGATGATATGCATCAGCGGGCCGCCCTGCAGTCCGGGAAAGATCGCCGAGTTCACCTTCTTGGCGATGTCGGGGTCGTTGGTGAGGATCAGGCCGCCGCGCGGTCCACGCAGCGTCTTGTGCGTGGTTGAAGTGACGATATGGGCGTGCGGGAATGGGCTGGGATGCACGCCCGCGGCCACGAGCCCGGCGAAGTGCGCCATGTCCACCATCAGATACGCGCCGACGGCGTCGGCGATCTGGCGAAACTTCGCAAAGTCGATGGTGCGCGGATAGGCGGAGCCGCCGGCCACGATGATCCTGGGCTTGTGCTCCCTGGCCAGGGATTCGACCTCGTCGAAATCGACCAGGGAATCCTGCCTGCGCACGCCGTACTGCACAGCGTTGAACCACTTGCCAGACTGGTTCGGCGCGGCGCCGTGAGTCAGATGTCCGCCGGCGGCAAGGCTCATGCCGAGGATGGTGTCGCCCGGCTTGATGAGCGCCATGTAGGCGCCCTGGTTGGCCTGAGAACCGGAGTGCGGCTGCACATTGGTGAAATCGCAGCCGAACAGGCGCTTGGCGCGCTCGATGGCGAGGGACTCCGCGACGTCGACGTATTCGCAACCGCCGTAGTAGCGCTTGCCGGGATAGCCTTCGGCGTATTTGTTGGTCAGCACGGAACCGGCTGCTTCGAGCACGGCACGGGAGACGATGTTTTCCGAC
Organism: Hyphomicrobiales bacterium; assembly: GCA_050248375.1. Classification (GTDB taxonomy): domain Bacteria; phylum Pseudomonadota; class Alphaproteobacteria; order Rhizobiales; family Methyloligellaceae; genus JAYZVT01. Next base: position 2,425 of record JBFWSL010000319.1, read on the forward strand.
GCGATCAGTTCGATCTCGTTCCGCTGGCGGTGGAGTTCGTCGGTAACCGCCCTGAAAATCTCCGGGTCCGCCTCTGCGAGACCACGGGTAAAGAAGCCAGGCATCTCGGCTTCGGCGGACTTGGCGCGAGAGACAGTCATCGGGATGTTTTCTCCTGGCTGCGAAACACGTTCCGGGCCGTGGGTGTCCGGCAAAGGCTAATGACACGCGGTCCCGGTGCAAAGGACGGGCAATAAAGCGAAATCGACCCGCAATTACCATATCTTGTCGCGGTCTTCCACAGCGCTCCTATCCGTGGCGTGGCTTTAGGCAGGACGCGATGCCGCAGCCGCGGTTTTATGAATGCAGAATTGGCGTTGCGGGGTCGTTGCCTCTGGCCCAATAATGGCCGCCAATGACCCGATTTCTCGCATCGGCCGACGATATGGCCTCGCGCATTCCCGATGGCGCGCTTCTCGCGCTGCCCCCTGAATACGCCCCCTGCTCCATGGAAACGGTGCGCGCACTCATACGCCGGGGAGCCCGGGACCTGCGGCTGCTGGGCGTGCCGCAGTTCGGCCTTCAAGCAGACCTGCTTATCGGCGCGGGCTGTGTCGCCGAGGTTGAAGCCGCGGCCGTTACCATGGGTGAACTGGGGCTGGCGCCGCGCTTCACGGATGCGATCAAGACAGGGCGTATCCGCATGAAGGACACCACCTGTCCGGCCATTCATGCGGCACTGCAGGCCAGCGAGAAAGGGGTCCCCTTCCTGCCTCTGCGCGGCCTGCTGGGAACAGACGTGCTGTCGCGCAGGCCAGACTGGCAGGTCGGCGAGAATCCTTTCAGCGAAAACGACCCGATCGTCTATCTGCCGGCCATCCGC
>JBFWSL010000320.1:0-3235 GCA_050248375.1 Hyphomicrobiales bacterium
AGTCCGTTCTCGCGCTCCAGCCGCACCAGGTAGTCGGCGTAGCAGACCATGTCGAGGATCAGGCGGCCGGGCTTGTGGGGCTCGATCTCGGTCCAGTTGTCGGGCGAGGGGGCATCGATGGGAGCCGATACGATCTTGAAGTCCTCCGCGCCGTCCTTGTTGGTCAGGATGACCAGTCTGCCGCCGTGATGGTCCACCGAGTATTCGTGGCCTGTGTGACGCGCCGCAATCAGGCGCGGAGCCGACGCGGGATCGCTCGCGTCGATCAGGCGTATCTCCGACGTCTGGTGGTCGTGCGAGTCGATCAGCAGGTATTTGTGGTCCTGCGTCGCGCCAACTCCGGCGAAGAACCCCGGGTCCTTCTCTTCATGGACCAGCACGTCGCTGGCCGGGTCGGAACCGATGGCGTGGCGGTATATCCAGCGCGGCCTGTGATTGTCGTCGAGCCGGGTGTAGAGCAGGCTACGCCCGTCCGCCGACCAGACGAAGCCGCCATTGGTGTTCGGGATCGCGGAGCCGACGGCCTTGCCGGTCTCCGCCTCGATGACTTTCAGGTCGTAGAATTCCGAGCCCGCCGTGTCGGTGGCGTAGCCGATGAGCTTGTGGTCCGGGCTGTGACCCACGCCGCCGATGCGGAAATAGGCATGGCCCTCCGCAAGCGCGTTGCCGTCGAGCAGCACCTTCCGCGGGCCGCCGTCGCGGCGGCAGCGGCAGAAGAGGGGATGCTGGCCGCCGGTGACATAGCTCGTGTAGTAGGCGAAGGCGCCGTCCGCCGCCGGCACGGTGGAGTCGTCCTCCTTTATGCGCCCCTTCATCTCGGCGAACAGGGTGTCCTGCAGCGCCTTCGTGCCCGCCATGACGGTTTCGGTATAGGCGTTCTCGGCTTCCAGATAGGCGCGGATGTCGGCGGCGAGCGCCTTGGGATCACGCATGACCTCGCGCCAGTTCCCGGCGCGCAGCCACGCATAGTCGTCCACGCGCTCGATGCCGTGGCGGGTGTCCTTCAGCGGACGCCTGTCCGCCTTCGGTCCGGAAGCACGTGTTTCCGGTCCGGTCGTGGAATCTTTCATCCGGGAAGCTCCTAGCGCTTCTTGGCGTCCGGCTTGACTTCGTCGAAATTCAGCGCGACGCCGTTGATGCAGTACCGCAGGCCCGTGGGCTTTGGCCCGTCCGGGAATACGTGTCCCAGATGCGCATCGCAAGCCGCGCAACGCACCTCGGTACGGCGCATGAAGAAGGAGCGGTCGTCATGTTCGGATACCGCCTCTTTCCCGACCGGCTGCCAGAAGCTCGGCCATCCCGTGCCCGAGTTGAACTTCTCCGATGAAGAGAAGAGCGGTTCGCCGCAGCACACGCAGCGATAGATGCCTTCCGATTTGTCGTTGTGTGAAGGATGCGAGAAGGCCCTTTCGGTGCCATGGCCGCGCGTTACCGCGTATTGGGCGGGCGTCAACGTCTCTTGCCATTCGGCGTCGCTCTTTTCGACTTTCTTTCTATCCCTGGCCATAACCACCTCACCACCTCTGGATGTCCGTCTCATGGTATCTGGAGCGATTGCGCGCCCATTCCAGACCCGAACCGGGCGCTGCGCAACGGCGAGACCTGTGACAACAGTGACAAATCTTTGTCTTGCAATAAACATTTGTTCGGGGATGATCGGTCGCTGTTGACTTGAAGACCAATAAGAATCAGTGACAATTCGCCATCCCGGCGCCGGACACAAATTCGTGGGGCGCAGGGCTTGGCACGGGGAAGCTGGACCGAGGGGGAAGACGCGGTGCTCTATTTCAGTATGGGGCTGGTCCTTGCGATCTTCTGGCTGCTGCTGTCCGGCCACTACACCGTCATCACTCTGCCTGCCGGGCTCCTCACCATCCTGGGTACGTTGTATCTCGGCAAGCGGATGAATCTGGTCGACCGCGAAGGCCACCCCATCCATTTGCTGCCCGCCTTTCTCACCTATTTTCCGTGGCTGGTCTGGGAGATCGCAAAGGCGGCGTGGGACGTCACCAGGATCACCCTGACCCCCTCCCTGCCCATCTCGCCGACCCTGATCACCGTCAAGGCGACCCAGAAGACCGCCGTCGGCCTCGCCACCTACGCGAATTCCATCACGCTGACTCCGGGAACCATCACCGCGCGCGTCAACGGTCACGAGTTCCTCGTGCACGCGATCACCAGACAGGGAGCCCGGGACCTCGCTTCCGGCGGAATGGACCGGCGCGTCACCAGGTTCGAGGCGGGCAGCCTATGATCTATGCCGTCGCCTGCGTCGCCGTGCTCGTGGCCATGTCCCTCGCCGTCGCGCGGGCGCTCGCGGGCCCGACCGTGTTTGACCGCGTGCTCGCGGGCAACGCCATCGGCACGTCGGCCATCATGCTGCTGGCGCTGTTCGGTTTTCTCACCGGACGCCCGGAATTCCTCGACATAGGCATACTCTACGCTCTCCTGAACATCATCGGCACGCTCGCCGTGCTGAAGTTCTTCCGATATGGCGACCTGAGCCATGCGGGCGAGGGCAAGTCGGCCAGGTCATGATGGAAAGCGCTGCGCAGATCCTGAGCGGCATCCTGATCGCCGCCGGCGCCTTCTTCTACGTAGTGGGCGCCATCGGCATGTACCGCATGCCCGACGTGTTTACCCGCATGCACACCACCAGCATTTCCGATACCGCGGGCGCGGGACTGCTGATCCTCGGCATGATGATCGCGGGCGGGTTCACGCTCGTCACCGCCAAGCTCGCCATCATCATGGGGGTGATCCTGTTCACCGGCCCGGTCGCCACCCATGCGCTGGCCCAGGCGGCGATGCACGCCAACGTCATGCCCCTGCTGGCCGGCGGCAAGGCTTCGGCGAAGCCCGCGCGGCCCGCCTCGAGGAAACCGGCCGGAAGTTCGCGCAAGCCCTCCGGCAAAGCCGCGGCGCGCAAGCCCGCGTCTCGTCGCCGGACAGCGGCGCCCGCGGCCGGGGCGCGCGCGAAATCGAGGAGGAGGGCGCGCTGATGGAATCCTTCATCACCATGGTGTTGCTCACGCTGATGGCGATCGTCACCATCGGCATCGCGCGCATGCGCAATCTCTTCGGCGTGGTCATTCTGGGGGGCATCTACAGCTTTCTGATGGCCACCGTGCTCATCGTGCTCGATGCCGTCGACGTGGCCATGACGGAAGCCTCTGTCGGCGCGGGCATCTCGACAGTGCTCATGCTCGGCACCCTCTACCTGACGCGCTCGCGC
>JBFWSL010000321.1:0-3205 GCA_050248375.1 Hyphomicrobiales bacterium
GTCTCCCGGCCTCACCCGCGCGTCGGGCGCGGGCCGGGTCAGCGGGATGGTGCCGACGGCGAGCGCGCCGCCCAGGGTCTTGCCGAGAAAGCCCTCCGCGGAGATGCGCCGCACGCGTCCTTCATATGGCACGGGCGGCGCGCCTTGCACCAGCGTGGCGCGGAAGCGGTTGCCCTCGGCCACGCCCCGGATGGCCGCCTCGCGCCCCTGCTGCACCGTGGGGGGCCTCGTTGCGGCGGGAGCGTCGATGCGCAGTCCCGCGATGCTGAAGCCGTTTGCGTCGGCCGCGGTGACCGGCCCGCGCACGAAGACGGGGCTGCCCGGCGCCGCGCGGTCCACCCGTGTCGCGGTGATGGACCCGTCGAGCCTGCGCAGTCCGCTCACTTCCACGATCGCGCCGGGCGCGATGTTGCCGAGGGAGTCTCCCGGCCCCTCCGGGCCGGACGCCAGCGTGACGCGCTGCCCGAGCACAACCAGCTTCCCCCCGGCACGGTCGATCCGCTCCAACGGGCCGACCACTTCATGGCGGATGGCTATGCGTTGCGCCGTGAGCCGCCTGCCCTCGCCGCTGGCCTCCGCCTCCACCACCTGGCCGATCCTCAGGTCGGCGGCGCTCGCGGTGTCGCCGTTGCGGCTGAAGACCACTCCCCTGGGCAGGTCGATCTGATAGCCGTTGACGGTAAGGCCGGAGAGACTGGTCACCGTTCCTGCGACCGCCATGCCGGAGGTGGTCGATCCGCTGGCGGCACCGCTGGCCGGGTCCGGGGCGAGGCCCCCGCCCGTGGCGCAGGCGGCGAGTTGCAGGCAGAAGGCGGCCATGAGGCCGATTGCGCATGGCCGGGAAGCGGTTCGTGACGTTCCGGAGCAAGGGGCCTTCACGGCCCGCCCTCCGTGCTCCCGTCCTCGCCGGGCCCCGAGAAGAAATACATGCCGAAGCTGATGCGCCTGTCCGCGCCGGGCTTCTCCCTGTCCTGCCGGGCGAGTTCGAAGGCCTTGCGATTGACCCGGACCAGGACATCGCTGCCCAGCGAACGCGCAAGCGTGGCCAGTTCCTCCGCCGAAGGCGCGGTAAGCTTCTCGTAGTAGACGGCACGCTCCAGCATGGGCGGTGTCTCGGCAAGCAGGTTGTGGGCGCTGGCTGCGGCATGGTCGCGCAGGTTGCGCCCGAAATAATAGGCGATCTCGCCGAAGGTCTCATCCGGTTCGGTCGCCGCGGCGTCGAGATGCACCATGCCCGCCTCGTCCAGCCGGACAAGGCCCCGGCGCATCCACTCGTCGAGAACGGCCCGGGCGCGGATGTCGGTGGTCACGGTCTCCACCAGACCCTCGAAGGACGGTCCGCCATCCGCGGACTTCTGCCGGGGAAGGGCCATGGGTGAGCCCTCGCCGTCCAAATAGTCGGGGGAGCCGGTCCACAGCGCGATGAGGCGCGCGTCGCGGGAGGGGCGCACGGCCTCCGCCCCGTGCCGGAGAGCCGGGGCCCGGAGCGCCCGGATATCCTTGCGGTGCACGCCGGTCAGCAGGTGTATCCGGCTGTCGGTCTGGGCCTTGCCCCTCACGGGGAAGTCCCGCTCCGCGACCTCCACATAGACGGCCTTGGCGAGGCGGATGAAGCTCGGAAAGGTCACGCCCCGGGCGATCAGCACCCGCGCCAGGGGCTTCAGCAGGCCCCGCAACGCCCGCAGCAGGGCCGGATGCGGTCCGCCGGGTGCCGCGGGCGGCAGTTGCGGGTCCGCGTTCATTTTTCGGCCTTCCCTTCGGCATCGGTCATCGCCGGAGCAATCCAATGTTGTGGGAAAATATCACATGAAACAGGCTAGCACCACCGCTTGGGCGCTCAGTATAGTGGGAAAATATCCCATACTTTCCGGAAATTTCGTGGGAAATATTCACATTTCACGCATATAAGCCAGAAATGCAAGCAGCGATGCCGCACACAGGACTCTGGACCTGAAGCTAGATCGCCGCTTCGAAGGCCTGGGCATCGGGCAGGAACACCCTCAGAGTCTGGGCGACGGTGGCCGGCTCTGCCGTGGTCAGCAGCGCGGAGCGGCCCGCGCCCGCATACCCGGGATGCCGGGCCAGGTAGTCCTCCAGGCTGTCCGCGACCACTTCCGGCTGGCTGAGCAGCCGGGTCGAGGGCGGCAGATGCTTGCGGAACAGGTGCTCAACCAGCGGGAAATGGGTGCATCCGAGGATCGCCTGGTGCGGCAGTTCTCCTCCGCAGCGCCTGAGCAGCCGGCCCACATGCGTCCCTATGACTGCATCCAGCTCCGCCTCCGGCGCGCCCCGCTCGATGGGCGCCACCAGGTCCGGGCAGGCCTCCTGCACCACGGTCGCCTTCGGGCAGCGCTTGCGGATTTCCTCCACATAGACGTTGCTGTCGATGGTCCGGGTGGTGCCGAACACCGCCAGCACGTCCGTCTTGTACTTCTGGGGATACTGCGGGGTCGTCACCGCCCAGGGCGTCTGCGTCGCCGCCTCCACCATGGGCGCCACGATGCCGATGACGTTATGACCCTTCCAGCCCGATGTTGGCAGCCAGTCCTGCTGCAGCGTGCGGCAGGCCACGGCCGTCGCCGTGTTGCAGGCCAGAATGGCCAGCCGGCAGCCGCGCGCGAACAGCAGTTCGACGCCCGCCCGCGTCAGGTCCACCACCTCCGCCGAAGGACGGTCGCCATAGGGCACATGGGCGTGATCGCCCAGATACAGGAAACCTTGGTCGGGGAAGCGCCGCGTCAGGGCGCGATAGACGGTCAATCCGCCATGGCCGGAATCGAACAGGCCGATCATCTGCCGCTCTCAGACTTCGTTCCGGCAAGTCGCGCGCACCCGCGCGCCGGCCGGACTATTCCGCGGCCGCCTTGGAACCCGCTTCGGCCGCTTCCTCCTGCTCCTTCAGCACCTCCAGCCGCGGCATCGCGACGATATTGTAGCCGCAATCGGCGAAGTGGACCTCGCCCGTCACCGCGCCGGACAGGTCCGACAGCAGGTAGAGCGCGGAGCCGCCCACCTCGTCGAGCTTGGGCGTGCGCACCATGGGCGCATGGTCCTTCTGGAAATTGAAGATGGTCCGCGCGTCGGAGACGCCGGCGCCCGCCAGCGTCCGCATCGGGCCCGCCGAAAGCGCATTCACCCGGATCTGCTGGGGTCCGAAGTCCACCGCGAGATAGCGGACGCTCGCCTCCAGCGCGGCCTTGGCCAC
>JBFWSL010000322.1:0-3189 GCA_050248375.1 Hyphomicrobiales bacterium
GGCGGTGCGCGGCCAGATCGAGCTGGCGCGGGAAGCCTGGCGCTCCGGCGTGCCCGGCTTCGGAAGCTGCTGGGGCCAGCAGATCATGTGCCAGGCGCTCGGCGGCGAGGTGCGCGCCAATCCGAAGGGCATCGAGATCGGCGTGGCGCGGCGCATCGCGCTGAACCCGGCCGGGGCCATGCACCCGATGTACGCGGGCAAGGGCCCCGCCTTCGACGCGCTGGCCATCCACAAGGACGAGGTGGTGTCCCTGCCTGGCGGAGCGACCGCGCTGTGCGGCAACGGCATGAGCGAAATCCAGGGCGTATTCATCGCCGGCGAGGGCGACTTCTGGGGCGTGCAGTACCACCCCGAGTTCGACCTGCACATGATTGCGACGCTGTTGCAGCGCGACAAGCAGGCTCTCGTGAAGCAGGGACTGTTTACGAAGGAAGCCGACGTGGCGGATGTCGTCGCGGACTTCGAGGCCCTGCACGAGGACCCCGCGCGCGGCGACCTCGCCTGGCGCTACGGCATCGACGCCGACGTGCTCGATCCGAAGCGGCGCATGGCGGAGTTCGGCAACTGGCTGAAACGCAAGGTCCTGCCAAGGGCGTAAGCACGCAGGTCGCAGCAAGGAGCGTATCCCATGGCCAACGAGAGCTTTCCGGCGTCGGCGCGGGCCGTTGTCATCGGCGGCGGCATCATGGGATGCAGCGTCGCCTATCACCTGACCAGGCTCGGCTGGAAGGACGTGGTGCTGATCGAGCAGGGCAGCCTTTCCGGCGGCACCACGTGGCACGCGGCCGGCCTCGTCGGCCAGTTGCGCACGCATGAGAACATGACGCGGCTGATCCAGTATTCCACCCGGCTTTACGCGGGACTGGAGGAGGAGACCGGGCAGGCCACCGGCTGGAAGCAGTGCGGCAGCCTTACCGTGGCGCGCAGCGACGACCGCATGACCGTGCTGAAGCGGGTGGCGGCGAAGGCGCGCGCCTATGGCATCGAGGCGGAGATGATCTCCGCCAGCGAGGCCGGCAAACTCTGGCCCATCATGGAGACCCGCGACCTGAAGGGCGCGGTGTGGCTGCCCGGCGACGGCAAGGCGAACCCTTCCGACATCACGCAGGCGCTGGCGAAAGGCGCGCGGCAGCGCGGCGCGCGGATATTCGAGAAGACGCGGGTCACGGGCTTCATCATCGACAAGGGCGCGGTAACCGGCGTAAAGACCAGCAAGGGCGACATCGCCTGCGAGGCCGCGGTGAACTGCGCCGGGCAATGGGCGCGGCAGCTTGGCCGGATGGCGGGCGTAACCGTGCCGCTCTATTCCTGCGAGCACCTGTATATCGTCACGGGCCTCATGGACGGCGTGACGCGCGACCTGCCCTGCCTGCGCGATCCCGACGGCTATATCTATTTCAAGGAAGAGGTCGGCGGTCTGATCATGGGCGGCTTCGAGCCGGACGCGAAGCCCTGGGCCCGCAACCCGATCCCCGACGACTTCGAGTTCACGCTGCTGGAGGACGACTGGGACCAGTTCGAGATCCTGATGGAGAACGCACTGATCCGCGTACCGGCGCTGGAGACCGCGGACGTGAAGCAGTTCGTCAACGGGCCGGAGAGCTTCACGCCGGACGGCTACTTCATCCTCGGCGAGGCGCCGGGCCTGAAGAACTATTTCGTGGGCGCGGGTTTCAATTCCATGGGCATCGCCAGCGCGGGCGGCGCGGGCTCGGCGCTGGCGGAATGGATCGTCAACGGCTCGCCGACCAGCGACCTGTGGCCGGTGGACCTGCGCCGCTTCGCGCCCTTCCAGGGCAACGACCGCTGGCTCAAGGACCGGGTCAAGGAGACGCTCGGCCTGCACTACGTCATGCCCTGGCCCAACCGGGAAGTGGAGGCGGGACGGCCGCTGCGGCGCTCGCCGGTCTATCACCGGCTGAAGGAGCGCGGCGCGTGCTTCGGCTCCAAGATGGGCTGGGAGCGGCCGCTGTTCTACGCCCCCTCCCCGGCGCAGACGAAGATCGACTACAGCTTCGGACGGCAGAACTGGTTCGGATGGGCGGCCAGCGAACACAAGGCGACGCGCGAGGGCGTGGCGCTGTTCGACCAGTCGTCCTTCGCCAAGCTGCTGGTGCAGGGCCGCGACGCGGAAAGCCTGCTGCAAAAGCTGTGCGCCAATGACGTGGCCGTGGAGCCGGGCCGTTGCGTCTACACCGGCATGCTCAACACGCGCGGCGGCTACGAGAGCGACCTGACGGTCACGCGAATCGACGAACAGAGCTTTTTCCTGGTCACAGGGTCGGCGCAGGCGATGCGCGACCGCGACTGGATCTCCCGCAACATCGGCGACGCCTGCGCCACGGTCACGGATATCACCTCGGCCTGGTCCGTGTTCGGCGTCATGGGACCGAAGTCGCGGGAGCTGCTGGCCAGGGTCACGGACACGGACCTCTCGAGCAAAGCATTTCCCTTCGCGACGGCGCGGGAAATCGGCATCGGCCACGGCAGCGCGCGCGCACACCGCATGACCTATGTGGGCGAACTCGGATGGGAGCTTTACGTGCCGGTCGAGTTCGCGGCGGGCGTCTACGAGGAGCTGCTGCAGGCGGGCGCGGACATGGGGCTCATCCATGCGGGCTATTACGCGCTGGAGTCGCTGCGGCTGGAGAAAGCCTACCGCGCCTGGGGCCATGAGCTGACGCCGGACGATACGCCGCTGGAGGCGGGACTGGGCTTCGCCGTCGATCTCGACAAGGCCGTCGCCTTCCTCGGGCGCGACGCATTGCTGAAGCAGAAGCAGGCGGGCGTCGGCAAGCGGCTGGTGCAGTTCGTGCTCGAGGACAACCGGCCCGTATTGTGGGGCGGCGAACTGGTGCTGCGCGACGGCAAGCCCGTGGGCGACCTGAAGTCCGCCGGTTTCGGCCACACGCTCGGGGCCGGCGTGGGCCTCGGCTACGTGCATTCCCCCGAGGGCGTGGACAAGGGCTTCATCGAGGCCGGCGCGTACGAGATCGACGTGGCGGGGACGCGCGTGCCGGCGAAGGCCCATCTCCGCCCCGCCTACGATCCGAAGTCGGAGCGGGTACGCGCCTAGCGCATCATCCGGAAAAGTGGAATCGCTTGGCCGGTAAGATGATGTGTCAGATCAATAGCTTGAGCATGATCTTATCGGAAAAGCGGTATCCACTTTTCCGGATCATGCTCTAG
>JBFWSL010000323.1:0-3136 GCA_050248375.1 Hyphomicrobiales bacterium
CCACGCCGCCCCATAGTCCGGCAACGCAGATATGCCCTCTGGCGCCGGGGTCTGTTAGTGCCCCGGGGTTGCACGCGCCGCGCTCCGGGCCGCAAGCTGCGTTACCGCTCGCGGACGGAAGCGCCGCTCCGGCCCCACAGGCATGGACGGTCCATGGCACGCGCCCCTCATCGGGGACCGGATGCGGGAGAGTCTAAGGGCGCTCCGGAGCGCGGGGATAAGTTTTTTCGAACGACCTTCACGCGCATGTAGCCCGGATGGAGCGAAGCGCAATCCGGGAGCGGGAAGGACGGCGGTTCCCGGATTGCACCCCTCGGGCCGGCCGGAGGCCGGACCCGGGGGCTCCATCCGGGCTACGGGCCGCGGGATAGGAGAGAACTCGAAACCCCGGCTTCAAGCCGGGGTCCAGCGCCCAGCGGCGGCGAACCGCCGTGGACCCCGGGTCAAGCCCGGGGTTTCGGAGACCGACGGTGGCGGCATGGACCCCGGGCCTTCGCCGCGCCGTAGGGGGCTTCGGCCCCGCAGGCGGGTCAAGCCCGGTGGTGACGTAGGAAATGGGACCTGCGGTGACAGGTGGATGAAGCCCCTTCCCCAGCGCCCCTCGCCGCGCCATATACTGTCCCCATGTCCCGTCACGTCCCCAAGACCTTCGGCAGCCGCGCCGAGCCGCGCGCCGTCACCGGCGAGGCCGCCGGCAACTACCCCGTGGAGCGGCCGCCCGGCTTTTCCGAGGCGCCGCAGCCGCTGATCGCCGGCCACCCGCTGGTCTCCGGCCACCTGCCCATGTTCATGCCGCACCGGCCGCCGCGCCCGGAGAAGTCCGAAGGCGGCATTCCGCTGCGCATCGTTTCCGACTTCGAGCCCAGGGGCGACCAGCCCGAGGCCATCCGCGAGCTTACCGAGGGCGTGAACAAGCACGAGCGCGACCAGGTGCTGCTGGGCGTCACCGGCTCGGGCAAGACCTTCACCATGGCCAAGGTCATCGAGGCGACCCAGCGCCCGGCCCTGATCCTGGCGCCCAACAAGACCCTGGCCGCCCAGCTCTATGGCGAGTTCAGGTCGTTCTTCCCCGACAACGCGGTGGAGTATTTCGTCTCCTATTACGACTACTACCAGCCCGAGGCCTATGTGCCGCGCACCGACACCTATATCGAGAAGGAATCGTCGGTGAACGAGCAGATCGACCGCATGCGCCACGCCGCTACCCGCGCGCTGCTGGAGCGCGACGACGTCATCATCGTGGCCAGCGTGTCCTGCATCTACGGTATCGGCTCGGTGGAGACCTACACCGCCATGACCTTCGCGCTGACCGTGGGCGAGAAGATCCCGCAGCGGCAGTTGCTGGCCGACCTGGTGGCGCTGCACTACCGGCGCAACGACGCCTTCTTCGCCCGCGGCGCCTTCCGCGTGCGCGGCGACACCATCGAGCTGTTCCCGGCCCACCTTGAGGACCGCGCCTGGCGCATCTCGCTGTTCGGCGACGAGATCGAAAGCATAACCGAGTTCGACCCGCTGACGGGGCACAAGACCGACGACCTCAAGTCGGTGAAGGTCTATGCCAACTCCCATTACGTGACGCCGAAGCCGACGCTGCACCAGGCGGTGAAGGGCATCAAGGAGGAACTGAAGGCGCGGCTGGACGAGTTGAACCGCACCGGACGCCTGCTGGAGGCCCAGCGGCTGGAGCAGCGCACCCTGTTCGACCTGGAGATGATGCAGGCGACGGGCTCCTGCGCCGGCATCGAGAATTATTCGCGCTACCTCACGGGCCGCAAGCCCGGCGAGCCGCCGCCGACCCTGTTCGAATACCTGCCCGACAACGCGCTGGTCTTCGTGGACGAGAGCCACGTCACCATCGGCCAGCTCGGCGGCATGTTCCGCGGCGACTACCGCCGCAAGGCGACGCTGGCCGAATACGGCTTCCGCCTGCCGTCCTGCATGGACAACCGGCCGCTGCGCTTCGAGGAATGGGACGCCATGCGGCCCCAGTCCACCTATGTCTCGGCCACGCCGGGAAGCTGGGAGCTGGAGCAGACCGGCGGCGCCTTCGTGGAGCAGGTGATCCGCCCCACCGGCCTCATCGACCCGCCGGTGGAGGTGCGCCCCGCCGGCAGCCAGGTGGACGACCTGTTGGACGAATGCCGCCAGGTGGCTGCGAAAGGCTACCGGGCGCTGGTCACCACGCTGACCAAGCGCATGGCCGAGGACCTGACCGAATACCTGCACGAGCAGGGCATCCGCGTGCGCTACATGCATTCCGACATCGAGACGCTGGAGCGCATCGAGATCATCCGCGACCTGCGGCTCGGCGCCTTCGACGTGCTGGTGGGCATCAACCTGCTGCGCGAGGGCCTCGACATTCCCGAATGCGCCCTGGTCGCCATCCTCGACGCCGATAAGGAGGGCTTCCTGCGCTCCGAGACCTCGCTGATCCAGACCATCGGCCGCGCCGCCCGCAACGTGGACGGCAAGGTCATCCTCTACGCCGACGGCGTCACCGGTTCCATGGAGCGCGCCATGGCCGAGACCGAGCGCCGCCGCGAGAAGCAGCTCGCCTACAACGCCGAGCACGGCATCACCCCGGAAAGCGTGCGCAAGAACATCGGGGACATCATGGCCAGCGTCTACGAGCGCGACCATGTGCTGGTGGACGCGGGCGCCGGCTTCGCCGAGGACGAGCAGGCCACCATCGGCCACAACCTCGAGGCCGTCATCGCCGACATGGAGAAGCGCATGCGCGCCGCCGCCGCTGACCTCGAATTCGAGGAGGCCGCCCGCCTGCGCGACGAGCTCAAGCGCCTGCGCGCCACCCAGCTCGCCGTCGCCGACGATCCCATGGCCCGGCAGCGCGATGTCGAGGAGCAATTGACGGACCCGAGCGGAGCGAGGCAAGGCCGAGCGGCCGCGTCTTCTTTTCCCTACCCCTCGACGGGGGAGGCATCTTCTTCCACCTCCCCCTCGACGGGGGAGGTCGGCGGCCAACTGCCGCCGGGAGGGGGTGAAGCGTCAACCTCCCGCATCCGCAAGAACTCGCTGGACGAGATGACCGTCGGCCGCACCGAGGTCCCGATGGGCGGGCCGAGGCCCAAGGCGCCCGCGCCCAAGGGCCGCCCCCACTCCACCGGCGGCAAGCCCG
>JBFWSL010000324.1:0-3116 GCA_050248375.1 Hyphomicrobiales bacterium
TGGATGGCCTGACCAAGATCGCAAAGCTGGATCTGGTCACCAAGAAGGCGGAGCAGGCGGAAAACTTCCGCAAGCTGCTCATCGCCATCTCTAGCGACATCCGCGTGCTGCTCGTGAAGCTGGCCGACCGGCTTCATAACATGCGCACGCTCAAGTTCATGAAGCCGGGCAAGCGCAGGATCATTGCCCAGGAGACCATGGACATCTATGCGCCGCTGGCCGGCCGCATGGGCATGCAGGAACTGCGCGAGGAGCTGGAGGATCTGTCCTTCCGCTGGCTGCAGCCGGAAGCCTACGCCACGCTGAGCGAGCGGCTGGAGAACCTGCGCCTCGGCAATCGCAGCCTGATCAAGGACATTCAATCGGCCCTCAAGACCAGGCTCGCCGAAAGCGGTATCGAAGCAGAGGTGAATGCGCGCGAAAAGAAGCCCTATTCCATCTGGAGCAAGATGGCGCGCAAGCAGATCTCTCTCGGACAGCTCTCCGATATCTACGGGTTCCGCATAGTCGTAAAGGAGCTCTCCGACTGCTACCGCGCGCTGGGTGTGGCCCATTCTTCGTGGCGCGCCGTACCGGGACGGTTCAAGGACTACATCTCCAATCCCAAGCAGAACGATTACCAGTCGATCCATACCACCGTGGTTGGTCCCCGCCACCAGCGTGTCGAGCTCCAGATCCGGACGCGGGAAATGCACCGCGTGGCCGAGTTCGGCGTGGCGGCGCATGCGATCTACAAGGATCAGGTCAATGGCGCCCGCGGCGTTGACCGCTCGCAGGAGAGCAACGCATACCAGTGGCTGCGCCGTCTGGTGGACATGCTTCTCGAAGGAGACAATCCGGAAGAATTCCTGGAGCACACCAAGCTCGAGCTGTTCCACGACCAGGTGTTCTGCTTCACCCCCAAGGGCCTGCTGATCGCACTGCCGCGCGGCGCCAATCCCATCGACTTCGCCTATGCGGTGCATACCGACGTCGGAAATTCCTGCGTCGGTTGCAAGATCAATGGCCGCCATATGCCGCTGGTCACCGAGTTGCAGAATGGGGACGAGGTGGAGATTATCGTGTCGGAAGCCCAGAAGCCGCCGCCGGCATGGGAAAGCGTGGTCGTGACCGGCAAGGCGCGATCCGCGATTCGCCGCGCGACCCGCGAAGCCGTGCGCCAGCAGTACGGCAAGCTCGGACGCGAGATACTGGAGCGGTCCTTCCAGAGAGTCGGGAAGACGTTCGACAAGAGCGCGCTTGCGGGCGTGCTGCACCGTTTCCCTCAGAAGACGGAGGAAGACGTGCTGGCCGCGGTCGGCCGGGGCGAACTTCCATCCAAGGACGTTCTCGGTGCCATTCATCCGGACTCGCCCGGGCCGGAACCGGTTCGCCGCCGCAGCATGAAGCGCACGGACGCCGGCTGGTTCGGAATCGGGAAGAATCTGGCTCTGAAGTTCCGCTGGCCCGGCTCGGCTCAGACCGGCAGCAAGGACGCCGGGCAGGGCATTCCCATTCGCGGCCTCAAGGGCGATTTGCCGGTCAGCTTCGCCCCGCCCGGCGCCGTGCCCGGGGATCGCATCGTAGGCATCCTCACGCCTCGAAAGGGAATCACCGTATATCCCATTCATGCACAGGCACTTAAGGAGTTCGACGAGGAGCCGGAGCGTTGGATCGACGTCACCTGGGACATCGACGAAAACAGCACCGAACGGTTTTCCGCGCAGATCTCGGTAACCGCGATCAACGAGCCGGGCACGCTGGCGCAGATCGCACAGTTGATCGGCGAAGAAGGGGCGAACATCGAGAACGTGAAGATGACGCGCAACTCGGCGGACTTTACACAGCTTCTGATCGACCTGGAGGTCTGGGACCTGCATCACCTGAACGACATCATCTCGGGCCTGCGGAGCAAGGCCGTCGTGAGCGCGGTTGCACGGGTCCAGGGCTGACCGGGAAGAAATACGGACGGTGCACACGTGACCAAGGAAGAAGTCCTGAATGAGTTCCGCGAGGCAGGAGCCCTGCTCGAAGGGCACTTCATCCTCACATCCGGACTGCGCAGCCCGGCCTATCTGCAATGCGCCCGGGTGCTGATGGATGCCGCCCGCGCGGCGCGGCTGTGTTCGGCCCTGGCCGACAAGGTACGCAAAAGGATCGCCGGGCCGATCGACATGGTGTTTTCGCCCGCCATGGGGGGCGTGGTCGTTGGCTACGAGATGGGCCGCCAGCTCGGCGTGCCCTCCATATTCTTCGAGCGCGTGGAGGGCGAGTTTACGCTTCGCCGTGGTTTCGCTGTCGAGCCTGGCGCCCGCTGCCTGATGGTCGAGGACGTGGTCACCACGGGCCTTTCGTCGCGCGAATGCATTGCCGCCGCCAGCAATTTCGGGGCCGAGGTGGTCGGCGGCTGCTGCCTTATCGATCGTTCCGGCGGCAAGGCAGACATCGGAGTGCCTCTTGTCGCGCTTGCTGCTTACGAGGTGCCGGCCTATCCGGCGGACAAATTGCCGCCCGAGCTTTCTGCGATACCGGCGGTAAAACCCGGCAGCCGGGGCCTGAAATAGGAAAAGACCCGGCTCTGGAAGGTCACAGGAATGCTGTTCGCCAGCCGCCATCCGCCGGATTTCCTCACGCGCGTGAGGCTAGCGCTGTGGCCGCGCCGGAGCTGGGCGCGTTCATCCCGCTATACGGTCCTGCGCGTTCGCCGCATGAGTGCGAGCCCGCGCGCGGTCGGAATCGGCTGTGCTGCAGGCGTATTCTCGGCCTTTACTCCCTTCCTCGGTTTCCAGCTCATGATTGCGGCGGTCGTTGCCTGGGCCCTGCGCGGCAGCATAGTGGCCTCCGCCGCCGGCACCTTCATCGGCAATCCCTTCACCTATCCGCTGATCTGGCTGTCGACCTACAAGCTGGGCACCTGGATTCTGGGCTGGGAAGCCTCCCGCGAGATCGTGGAATTGTCCTATAGTGTCTTTGGCGCGGGACAGGGCCCATGGACCATGGTCGTGCCGATGTTCTTCGGTTCCATCCCGCTCGGGCTTCTGGCGGCGACCGCAACCTATTATCTGGCGAGAAAGGCCGTTGAAGCCTATCGGGAGAAGAAACGGCAAAGGCTCATGACCACTGAGCAAAGGCGATCC
>JBFWSL010000325.1:0-3092 GCA_050248375.1 Hyphomicrobiales bacterium
GTCGGTTTCAGCTCGCAGCCGTCGCCGGCCAGCAGCACGTCGCTGAGGGTGACGCGGTCGCCAGCCTCGCCGGCCAGCTTCTCGACCACGATCTTGTCTCCGGCGGCGACACGATCTTGCTTGCCGCCCGTGCGCCCGATGGCGAACATGGCTCTCTTCCAATCATCAAATCTGCTTGCGCGCCCGGGCCGGGGCCCGCGCGCGGGAACGAGGGCTGCTAGAGGGGCGAAACGCCGGTGTCAACCGACCCCCGACCACCGCCGGGCCTAGTGCCGCCGCTCCGGGCGCAGCCGGTAACGACCGCCGGTAAAGCCCTCGAACATGTCCGGGATGGCCGGATGATCGATCGGATCGCCCTCCTCGTCCGGCAGCAGGTTCTGCTGGCTGACATAGGCGACGTAGGAGCTCTCCGAATTCTCGGCCAGCAGGTGATAGAAAGGCTGGTCCTTGGGTGGCCGGATATCCTCCGGAATCGCCTCATACCATTCGTCGCTGTTCGCGAAGACCGGATCGACATCGAAGATCACGCCCCGGAAATCGAACATCCGGTGCTTCACGACCTCGCCGATGGCGAAGCGGGCATGGGCGACCGGCGGGGCGATCGGATCGCCGTCGCCGATGCGGATATCGTCGGGGTGGGTCATGACGCCAATGTAGGGCTTCGCGGGCGCAGCGGCAAGCAAACCCTCCTTGCCCGTCCCGCCGCCATTCGCTAGAGGCGCCGGCTCATTCGACCTCGGTCAGCCCGCGCAGGCGGGCATCAGCCTCACATGCGGAGAGGTGCCGGAGTGGTCGAACGGGGCGGTCTCGAAAACCGTTGAGCGCGCAAGCGTTCCGAGGGTTCGAATCCCTCCCTCTCCGCCACCTAGTCTATCTATCTGGAAATATTCATTAAATCGGCAATTTTCGGCGCCAAATCGCGCCATTTCTGTCCTGACCGGTACTGCAGAGAGTCAGCGCAAACCGGAAGTACTCAATTTCCTCCCCATTTTCTCCGCGGCCATGGTCGGCGGTACCCAATCGGATTTTGATGGATTTGCGTTCCGAGGTTTCGAATGACTGACTGCCCGCCACTTAGTCATTGCCGCGTCGAGGTTCGGCGAGATCACTCCCGAAATCGGGGCGCTTCTGCGCGAAATCTGAGTTCAGACGGTACCACGGAGAGACGCGAAGGCTTCCATCCGTACGATTTTCTCGTCTCATTCTCCGCCCTGGTAGGCTTTGGTACCCACTGCGTATCAATGGCATTCCGATTGCGTTTCCACCAAGCGCGCACTGCGCTCTCCCACAACCTATGCGAGAATAGTGGGAGTGAGCGTCCAAACGCCCCCAAATGTCGGGCCATATGAGCAACCGCCGCGCGCATTCCAAAGCGTTGGCTAGCTGACTCCCATCAACAACAACGTGGGAGAGCTGCGAACCGCGGCGCGAGGTCTTTCGGCGCACACAGATGCGTTGCACCGCTTCCACATTCTGGGATATAAGCGTTCCAGCAGTCAGCGGCTGACGGCATGACCCTCTCAACGAGGGCTGCGCGCATGAACAGTCCACCCACGGTGACCGCGAGCTCGTTCGTGAGCGCAACCGTGAGGAGCCTGACGTGCGCGACTTTCAATTTCGGGGAATGCGGATCCGCTACCGGCGGATCGATACTCTGCGCCCCTACCAGAACAATCCGAACCTTCACTCGCCGAAGCAGATCAAAAAGCTCGTCCGTAGCCTCCAGGAGTTTGGCTGGGTCGTTCCCCTGATCATCGACGAGAACGGCATGGTGCTGTGCGGGCACGGGCGCCTGCTGGCCGCGATCGAGCTTGGCCTGGAGGAAGTGCCGACCATCCAGATCTTGGACATGAGCGAAGCGCAGAAGCGAGCTTATGTCACGGCCGATAATCGCCTGGCTCAGGATGCCAAGTGGTCGCGCAAACTGCTTCGAACTGAGATGCAGGGCCTGATCGACATGGGGTTCGAGGTCGAGATCACCGGCTTCGACACCCTCGAGATCGATGAGATTCTGACGATCAGCGACGAGGAGCCGGGCGAAGACATTGTTCACCTGCCTGAGATCGACGAGCCGGTCTGCCGGCCTGATGACCTCTGGGATGTCGGATCGCATCGCATGCTGTGCGGCGACTCGCGACTGCCTGAGAACGTGGCAAGGGTTTTGGCGGGCGAGCAGATTCAGCTGTTCCTGACCGACCCCCCTTTTAATTGCGCCATCATAAATAACGTGTCCCGAAAGCATGGCAACTTCCTCATGGGTGCGGCTGAGATGCCCATGGAAGAGTTCGCGCAGACGCTGCTTCGTCCCGCGTTCGAAGCGATGGCGGCGCATTCGTCGCCCGGTGCTATCGCTTTTGTCTTCTGCGATTGGCGATCCGCCCCCTTCTTCCTCCAGGCCGCGAACGGCGTGTTCGAAGAAGTAAAAAACATGATCGTATGGGCCAAAACCAATGCATCTCTCGGAGGATTTTATAGATCAGCTCATGAACTCATTTATGCGTTCAAGGTAACCAAAGGCAAAAACATCAATAACTTTGGCCTTCGACATCATCGATGTAATGTTTGGACATATCCAGGTGCTAACGTTTTCAGAGCAGGTCGACTGCAAGATTTGGCCGATCATCCAACCGTGAAAAACAAATTCATGTGTGCTGATGCTATATTAGACACGTCTCGACGCAATGGAATAGTTTTTGACAGCTTCGCGGGTGCCGGCACGACGTTGGTCGCGGCGGCGATGACCGGAAGGCGCGGCTACGGGATCGAGCTCGATCCGAAGTACTGCGATGTCATCCTGAGGCGCCTCTCCGAGGAGGTTGGATCGCCGCCGCTGCTCGAGGGCCAGCATCCGTTTGCGGAGGTCGCGGCCGCGCGCCGGAAGGAGCGGGCGGCATGAACGGGTCGAAGGATGGGAAGAGCGACAGGGGCAATGGCGTCCGAAAGGACGGCAAGCCTTTTGCGCCGGGCAACACCAGCGAGGACGGCAGCTATATTGTCGGCAACAAGCGCGCCCCGGTCGAGCATCGGTTCGCGGTCAACGACGGGCGCAAGCGCGGCCGACGCATCAAGGGCACCAAGGGGCTCAAGACCCA
>JBFWSL010000326.1:0-3085 GCA_050248375.1 Hyphomicrobiales bacterium
AAAACGTCTACCGGCACCAGTGGCAGGTGGGCGACCTGGTGCTGTGGGACAACCGCACCACCATGCACATCGCGCTGGCCGACTTCGACCAGACCAAGCCGAGGCGCATGCTGCGCACGACCCTTCTGGGCGAGCCGTCCGGCTTCCTGGTGCCCCTGGTGAGCGAGGCGGCCTGAGGCGGCGGCTTTCCCGCCCAGGTTCAGGCCGGGGTGTTGCCCCGCCGGCGAGCGGCGAGCAGGAAGACGGCGGCTGCCGCGACCAGAACGGCGCCCATGGCCAGGGGCAGCCGCAGGCCGAGCGCCTCGCCGGCGGCGCCCATGGCCAGCGCCCCCATGGCCGGGCCGCCGCGCATGATGACCCCGAACAGGCTCAGCACCCGGCCCCGCATCTGAGGCTCCGTATTGAGCTGGAGCAGCGTCTGGATGCCAGCGCCGGTGGTGACCATGCACAGGCCGAGCAGGGCCACGGCGGGCAGGGCCACCCATAGCAGCGTGGTTGCCACCAGCAGCAGCAACCCGGCCGCGATGCCGAGACTGGCGAGGATGACGAGGCGGGTCAGGTCCTTCTCCTGCTCGCGCCCGGCCAGCCACAGGCCGCCGGCGATGGCGCCCAAGCCGAAGGTGGAGGTGAGCATGGCCAGCGTCTGGGGTCCGCCGCCGAGCACGCCCGCGGCCAGGCCCGGAAGCAGTTCCACCAGCGGGCGCGCTCCGACGCCGATGACGGTGAGCAGGAGGAATTGCACGGCGATGCGCCGCTCGCCGAAGGCATAGAGCAGCCCGTCGCGGATGTCGGCGACGACGTGCTTGCGCTCGCGCCTTGGCGGCGGCGGCTCGGTCAGCCTGAGACGGGCGAGCACGGCCAGGAAGACGACGAAGGAGGCCGCGTTCAGGGCGAATACCCACTCGACGTTGCCGGCGGCGATTACCGCTCCGGCGATGGCGGGGCCGATGAAGCGGGCAAGATTGAAGATCACCGAGTTGATGGCGATGGCCGAGTTGAGCCGTTCCGGCGGCACGAGGCTCGGGATCAGCGCCAGGCGCGCGGGCTGGTTCAGCGCCGATACGGTGCCGAGAAGGAGCGATAGCAGGGCGAGCGTCCCGATGTCGAGCAGGCCCCATGCGGACAGGCCAAACAGGGCGACCGCCTGGCCGCAGGCCAGCGTCTGGGTCACCTGGACCAGCCGCAGCCGGTCGCGCCGGTCGGCGACCGCGCCGCCGATGGGGCCGACGATGACAGCCGGTGCAAGGTCGGCGAAGGCGATGATGCCAAGCCACAGCGGCGAGGCGGTCATGTCCCAGGCGAGCCAGCCGACCGCCATGCGCTGCATCCAGGTGCCGACCAGAGATACGCCGTTGCCGGCGACATAACTGCCGTAATTGGCCGAGCGCAGGGTCTCGATGATGCGGGATAGTCCGGGAAATCGGCTCATGGAACCAGGAGTAGGCCAGACGAAGGGCCGTCGCGGGCAGGTTAGCACCATGAAGGTGATGCAGGCGGGAAAAGCAACGCAAACGTGGCGGATGCGTTCCGCAGGGAAGGTCAGTGAGCGCCGTGCCGCGGCGGCGTCTTCTTCCAGGGGGTGCCCGCGCTGCCGAGCTTGTAGCCGAGGTCGAACAGGCTGTTCATGTACTTTCTGTCGAAGGGCTCGGTGCTGGTGTCGGGGAAGTTGCCCGGGATATAGGCGAGGTTGTAGTCGATCTTGTTGCGGCGGCAGAAATCGTAGAGCTGGTAGAGGTCGCCGATGCCCTGCGCCTTGATCAGCGTGGAGATGGAACGGCCGGCGATGGCCATGGTGCTGGCCTGCACCACCTTGAACTCGGGATCGACGCGTCCGTTGCGAATGATGTAGGCGCGGCGCACCGGCCTGACGCCGAGCCTGGCGTCCAGGGCCGTCGAGTTGATCTGGGACGGCAGCAGGAACACCTCGTTGGTGGTGCCGCCGTCCACGTGCATCTCCTTGATGAACTTTCCGTCGGCCTCGGTCTCGATGAACACGGGCGGGAACAGGCCGGGGATGGCGGCGGAGGCCAGCAGCACGTTGCGGAACAGGCTCAGCGCCCTCTCGTCGCGGCCCCAGGCGATCTTGCCCATGTCCCAGATCACGGGGCGCTGTGCGTCAAGGCTGGTGGTGCCGATGAGGAGACGGCGCCCGCGGGAATGCTCCCTGGCAACCTCGTCGATAAAATCCCGGTCCACATATTTCGCGATGACCGAGGCCAGCGGCGCGTTGCTCGCCAGCGACTCGCCGCCGAGAAGGCCGCGCACGGCGTGCTTGCGCACCAGGTCCTGCGTCGAATACCGCGTGTAGACCTCCTTCAGGGCCGTGTCGTAGCGCGGGCCGAGGAAGGCGAAGGGCGCGGCCAGCGCGCCGGTGCTGATGCCGGTGACGATGTCGAACTCGGGCCGCTTGCCCGAGGCGCTCCAGCCGACCAGAACGCCCGAGGCGAAGGCGCCGTCGGCGCCGCCGCCGGAGATGGCGAGGAAGCTCAGTTCGGGGCGTCCGCCCCGCTTGAGCATCTCGGGCCGCGCGGCGCGGGTCTGGTCGAGCTTCTCCTTCGCCAGCGCGTCGATATTCGGCGGCGCCTTGTCGCCCCAATAGCGCACCGGCCCCAGATCGGGGACGCTGGCCTTATCTATGATCTCGGCGGTGAATGCCTCGCGCTGCGCCTGCGCGCAGCCCCCTAGCGACAGCAAGGCGAGCGCGACGAGTGCAGCCAGGGACATCAGGGTGGATATCCTGATCCCGGTCTTGGGGCGTAATGCTGTTTGTGCCGCGACTCTATACATGTGACCCGTTCCCGGCGACTACTGGCCGAGCTTGCCGCCGATTTCCTCGACCACCGTCCAGCCGGCGGATTTAAGTCCCGCCCTGGCCGGGGCCGTGGCGCGGCCGGTGATCCAGAATTCCGCCGCGCCCCCGCGGGAGCCGCGGTCCCGGTTCATCTCGCCGACCAGCCCCGAGACGGACTGTGTCCAGAAGACGGCGTCCACCGGGAACATGCCGACCAGCGCCCTGGAGGTGGACAGCACCGGGCTGCCGCCGAGGTCGGTGAAGGAGCGCACGGGAGAGACCCTGGCGTGGAAG
>JBFWSL010000327.1:0-3058 GCA_050248375.1 Hyphomicrobiales bacterium
TTGCCCCAGCGGCATCTCCGGGCATAGGCTTTGACCAACTCAGGCGCCAACGGCTCCCGCCCGGACAGCGGGGACAAGCCGGAAAGCATCACCTGGGGCCCGCGCGAGACCGGGCGGATGGCGGCGAAAGCCGCAATTCGAAACCGGGTCGGAAAGTCCAGCGGGGTCTGTCGGGAGCGATCCTGGAACGCGAGCGGCGGACCGATGCTGCCATGAAGGCCGGAAGCCTTCGATGGCGCGCTGCGAGAAACCCTTCGGGGAATCCGGAGCAGATCGCAGGGAAGAACGTGGCAGTTCGGTGGAAACGCACGAGCGGTTACGGAGCACTGCCGGCGATCGGTCAGCATCCAACCACGGGGCGGCGCGCGCAAGCGCTGCAGACCTCGCGGAGGATCTGAACAGGGAGGCACTGGGAGCGATCCCGGTGCTTTCTTGTTTTTGGGCTTCAGTGCACGCCCTTTGACCCGACTGCTTCAGGCGCGGAAACCGCGAGACGCGCAACCAAGCGACGCCTTGGTTGGAACCTGTGGCCATTCCCGGAATTGTCGGGGAATGTCGAGAGGTTATCATGCCCGCCTACCGCTTCGAACTGGCCAGGGATACCGCGCACGACACGGTACAGGGCATCGAACTCGCCAGCATCGATGAGGCGCTGCAGGAAGCGCGGCAGGCCGCTCGCGACGCCATGATGGACGCGCTCATCGAAGGGATCGACACCAGCGACTGGGGCGTCCGCGTCTACGATGAAGCCGGGTTTCTCGTCGTCAACCTGCGTTTCGCCGAGCTTCTTCACAAGGAAGGGCAGCCGCCGAATGCAGGGCAGGGGTAGACAGGCGCCGCTTCGCTCTTGGCAATTGCCCCCGCGTGAGGCAACGCTGCCGTCATGGCGGCGTTCAGAAAACTTCGGACGGTTTTGGGGCTGCGCAAGCCGCGCCTCAGTCGGCACATAGCCGTCGGACGACACACTTACGGCATCAGCGACCAGACGGTCTTCGGCGTCAGCGCTCGAAACACCGTGAGATTTGGCAGCTTCTGTTCGATCGCCAGCGATGCGCGCATCTTTTGCGAAGCTGCGCACGCCACCGACACGGCCACCACCTATCCGATGCGTGCGCGTCTGATGGGGGGTGAGGAGACTTTTCCACCCAGCAGCGTCACCGTTGGCAACGACGTGTGGATTGGGGGCCGTGCACTCGTCATGCCGGGCGTTTCGATCGGTGATGGTGCGGTTGTCGGTGCCGGAGCGGTCGTGACCCGGGACGTGCCGCCCTATGCCATCGTCGCTGGCAACGCTGCCCGGGTGATCCGCTACCGCTACGACGACCAGACGATCGCGGCGATGCGCCGGATTGCCTGGTGGGACTGGCCGGACGAGAAGATCAAGGCCGAGGTCGAGTGGTTCTATCGACCGGTGGCGGAATTCATCGCCCGGCACGGCTGACATCAGCAATCGCGCAATGCAGAAACCTCAGTTCCGTTGGCCGAAGGCTGGCACCGCGTCCGCCGCTTGCGTGGCGCTGCAACGCTCGCTATCGCCTGCCGCATGACAAAGCCCATCATCGTCTTCGATCTCGACGGCACCCTCGTCGACACTGCTCCCGATCTGCTGGCGAGCCTCAATCACAGTCTCGAGGCCGGCGGCGCCGCCCGGGCCGAGGCGAGCCGCCTCCGCGACTTCGTCGGGTTTGGTGGCAAGGTGATGATCGAGCGCGCCTTCATGGCGCAGCAGCGCGCGCTCGCGCCCGAAGAGCACAGCCGGCTGTTTTCGATCTTCCTGGAGCATTACTCCGCGGGTATTCCGGGTGAATCGCGCCCGTATCCGGGCGTCCTTGCCGCGCTCGACCGTTTCGAGGCCGCAGGCTTCCTGCTCGCCATCTGCACCAACAAGTTCGAGGACAGCGCCGTGCGCCTGATGCGGGCGCTCGGCCTGTCGCAACGCTTCGCCGCCATCTGCGGCCAGGACACGTTTGCCTTCCGCAAGCCGGACCCGCGGCATCTCTTCGAGACGATCAGGCTTGCCGGCGGCGATCCGGGCCAGGCGCTGATGGTCGGCGATTCCCGCACGGATATCGACACCGCCAAGGCCGCGGGCATTCCGGTCGCGGCTGTCGATTTTGGCTACACCGACCGGCATGTGCGCGAGTTCGAGCCGTCGGTCATCGTCTCCCACTATGACGAGCTGACGCTGCCGCTGGTGAGAAAATTGACGGGCGTCGCAGCCTGAGAAGCCGCTCCTTGACTTGCCCGTGACGGCTCATCTATATCGCGGCCTCGCTTTGGCCTTCGCGGCCATCGGCGGGCGATTAGCTCAGCGGGAGAGCACACCCTTCACACGGGTGGGGTCGCAGGTTCAATCCCTGCATCGCCCACCATTCTCCCGTTCTCGCAAATCACATCGACCCTGCCTCACGGACACTTGCCGTAGATCTCGGCGGCTGCGCGCTGCGGCTTCACCACCAGCAGGCGATCGTTCGGCCGGAACACCTCGACCGGCGTGTCTCCATACTGGCCGAACAGGTAGAGCTTCATGCTCGCTTCCGTCTCCGGCTTGTCCGCCTTCTGCACTTTCAGGAAGACCGCCGGATCGACGCTGCGCACATAGCTGTCATTGTCGACGAAATTGTACTGGTACGGCATGTCCTCTTCGGGCTTGTCCTTGAACTTCTTGGTCAGCGAAAACGAGAAGTCGGTCGTCTTCACCGCCTCGAAGTAGGAGTAGTCGCAGACGCGCTTCATGTCGGCGTCGTCACCTTTTGCGGTCCACGACAGTTCCAGCCACTTGCCTTCGATGCCTGTCATTATCCGCGTGGCGGCCTTCATCTCATAGTCGGAGTCGGTGCGCTGCTCGCCCACGCGGAAGGTATCGATCGCTGCCTGGTAGTCTGACCAGAAGTCGCCTGCATGGGCGTAGGAACCCGCGCCGGCGCAGAGCGCCAGCGTGGTGATGTATAAGAGCTTTCTCATCTGATACTCTCCCAAACCGGCCGGACGCTGACACTGTTTCCCAATTCCCGCAACGGGTCGGGGAAGGTCGGATGAAACCGGCGACGCGGCCCGC
>JBFWSL010000328.1:0-3046 GCA_050248375.1 Hyphomicrobiales bacterium
ATAGAAATAATCGCGCGGGATGTTGAGCTGCGTCGGTCCGCGCTCGGACATGGCCATGTCGAAACAGCGCGCCGTGATCTCCGCCATGCGGGCGGGGTTGTTCACATGGCCCTGGTACTTGGTGATTTCCTCGAAGAAGGGCAGTTGCTGCGCTTCCTGGAAACCGCCCAGGCCTTGCGTCATCGAGCCGGTCTCCGGCGTGATCACGACCACCGGGGAATGCGCCCAGAAGGCCGCCGCCGTCGAAGTGACGTAATTGGTGATGCCGGGACCGTTCTGGCCGATGCACACCCCATGCTTGCCCGACGCGCGGGAATAGCCGTCGGCCATATGGCCGCCGCCCTGCTCGTGCACGACCGGAATGAAGCGGATGCCGGCGGTCGGAAACAGGTCCATGGCATCCATGAACGCGGAGCCGGCAATTCCGAAGATGTGCTTCACATCGTTGGCGATGAGGGTTTCGACGAAGGCTTCGCTCGGCGTCATTCGGGTCATGGATGTCTCCTCACATGCAAAAGCCGGTTACCGGGTAAGCCCCGCGCCGAGGCGTCCCAATAATCAAGACGTTTTGTCTCGTTATACGGAACGATGCTTGGTAATGTCAACGCGCGATTGCGGCGCCGGGTCAATCGCCGCTCTCGGTGCCGAAATCGTCCACGTTCCAAACCTTTCCCAGCCGTTTGGCCGCCGCCAGCAGGCGCGGCAGATGCTGCATCGCCTTCCTTGCGTTGAGGCGGACCGTCGGCCCCTGGATGGTGACCGCCGCCAGAACGCGCCCGTTCTGGTCCATGATCGGCGCGCCGATGCCGCCGATGCCGATGGCGTACTCGTCGAAGTTCAGGCCGTAGCCCTGCCGGCGGATATCCGCGAACGACGCCTCCAGATCGGCCGGCTTGGTCTGCGTCTTTTCCGTGTAGGCGCGCAGCTTCGCCGTGGTGAGCAGCCGCCGGCGCAGACGGTCCGGCAAATAGGCCAGCAACACCTTGCCGCCGGCGTGGCAGTAGGCCGGCACGCGTGTCCCCGGCTGCACGAGAATGCGCAGCGGCCAGCGGCACTCGATGCGGTAGAGATAGATCATCTCCAGCCCGTCCAGCACGCTGATGTTGCAGGTCTCGTCCACGTCGTCGACGAGGTCCTGCAGGATGCGCCGGATGGGCGCCCCCTGGTTCTCCGAACGCAGGGCGCCGAGGGAGAGCCGCGAC
This sequence comes from Hyphomicrobiales bacterium, assembly GCA_050248375.1. Classification (GTDB taxonomy): domain Bacteria; phylum Pseudomonadota; class Alphaproteobacteria; order Rhizobiales; family Methyloligellaceae; genus JAYZVT01. Next base: position 1,203 of record JBFWSL010000328.1, read on the forward strand.
AGGCGCGGGCCAACCGAGTACCGGTCCCGGGCATGGTTGCGGATGATGAGTTGGTTCTCTTCCAGTTGCACGAGGATGCGGTGGACGGTCTGCCGCGGCATGCCGAGGCGCATGCTGAGATCGGGCAGTCCGACCGCCTGCGGCTGGTCCGATACCGCTTCGAGTACCCGCAACGCCTTGTCCAGCGCCGAGTTGGTTCCCTTTGAACTCTTCATGCCGTGGCCGGCTCCCCTCGTTGGCGGAGGGAAGAATAGAATGTGGGACACCACGGGCACAACTGGCCCTCTATTTGTGCCCCACGAAAAATCTGGCTGGATTTCAGGGGTGGCGCCACGATTCCGCTTCCTCTCCCCCTTAAGGCATATCCCGGCGGCGAACAGTTTCGGTAAGATAGCCATCTTCGCCCATTGACTTTGCATCTCCATTGTAAGAAACGAGACAATATGTCTCGTATTTTTGAATAGGGGCCTCACATGCGTCAGAACACAGCAGCATTGAAAGCGGCGGATTCCGGGGATGGAACGGCCCTCGCGGCCGTCGAGGAGTGCATCGAGCGCGCCCGCGCGGCGATGGCGGCGTTCCAGCCCCTCACACAGACCAAGCTCGACGACGCGGTAACCGCGCTCGCCTGGTCCCTCTACAAGCCCGACACCGCCCGCTCGCTTGCCGAGCTGGCTGTGCAGGTCACCGGCCTCGGCAATGTGGAAAGCAAGATCATCAAGAATACCCGCAAGACTTTCGGGACGTTACGCGATCTTCTTCGCGTGAAATCGACCGGCATCATCGAAGAGTTGCCGGAAAAAGGACTTGTGAAATACGCAAAGCCCGTAGGCGTGGTGGCGGCGATTACACCCTCCACCAATCCCTCCGCAACGCCGGTCAACAAGGCCATGATGGCCATCAAGGGCGGCAACGCCGTCATCATCGCCCCCTCGCCGCTGGCCTGGCCCGTCACCAACGCCACCGTGGACATGATGCGGGCCGAACTGGCCAAGATCGGCGCACCACAGGACTTGGTGCAGATCCTGCCCAAGCCCGTGACCCGCGAGTCGACCAAGCACCTCATGAAGCTCGCCGACCTCGTCGTCACCACCGGCAGCCAGAACAACGTGCGCGCCGCCTACAGCTCGGGCACACCCGCCATCGGGGTCGGTGCCGGCAACGTTCCGGTGATCATCGATTCCTCCGCCGATCTGGATGACGCGGCCGCCAAGATCCGCGACTCCAAAATCTTTGACAACTCCACCTCCTGCTCGTCGGAGAATGCCGTCATCATCGTTGACGCCATCTATGAAAAGGCCATCGCGGCGCTGGAGCGCGCCGGCGGCTACATGGCGGCTCCGGAGGAAAAGAACGGCATCGTCGGCAAGCTCTGGGTCGGCGGCAAGCTCAACCGCGATCTCATCGCCCGCGACGCCCCGGTCATGGCCGAAGCCTTCGGCCTTGCTCCGGCCGCACGCAAGGCCAGGTTCTTCCTGGTCGAGGAGACCGGCATCGGCGAGGACTATCCCCTCTCCGACGAGAAGCTGTCCCTCGTCCTGACTGTCTACCGCGCCCGGGACTTCGCCGACGCCAAGCGCATCGGCTCCGAGATTCTCGACCATGTCGGCCGGGGCCATTCCATCGGCATTCACACCAAGGACATGGACCATGCCCGCGAGCTGGCCGAGGACGTGGACGTGGTCCGCGTCCTGGTCAACCAGGCGCATACCTTCGGCAATGGCGGCGGCTTCAACAATGCCCTGCCCTTCACGCTGTCGATGGGCTGCGGCACCTGGCAGGGGAATTCCATCTCCGACAACCTCAATTACAAGTGCTTCCTGAACATCACCCACCTGGTGACA
>JBFWSL010000329.1:0-3029 GCA_050248375.1 Hyphomicrobiales bacterium
GGCCGCATGGCGTTCAGGGTAACGGCGGTATCGACAACCGTCTCTCCCTTTTCCACGGAGGAAGCCCGCACCGACATGTTCATCACATTGGCGCCGAGCCGCTTGCCGGCCAGTTCGAACGAACTCTGGGTGCGGGTCGAGGCTTCGAAAAAGAGATTGATCTGGGTGCGGCCCTTGAGCAGGTCGCTCTTGCCCGGGCGATGGCGATTGGCCTCCGCGGCTTCGTCCGCGAGGTCCAGAAGGCCGACGATCTCGTTGGGAGTGAGCCCGTCAATACCGAGCAGATGGCGATGCCGGAACCGGAATTCAGATGCTGCAGCCGCGATGTTCATTAAAGGGGACTGTATAGGCCGACTCACTCGGAGCGGCAAGACCGCCGACACCCTCTCAACAGCTTGGGTAAACGTTACCTTTTGCGGCGTGTTTTGAGCCGTTTTCCGCCCTTGATGGCTGTAAGCGCGCGGGAATGATATTCGCGCCGGTAGAGCACCAGGACCACCAGCGCCGTCGTCACCATGAAAATGGCTGGATGGATGAACCAGCCGAGTCCCGCCAGGCCGAAATAGTAAGCCCTCAGCCCGATGTTGGAATGCTCTCCCACAAGACAGGCAAGACGCGCCGTTTCCGCCGCATGGGCGTGCCGCTGTTTCGTGTTGTGGCGGGTCGGGTTCGGCGTGGCGCCAACCATGATCGCCGTGTAGTGCGACAGCCGGAACGCCCAGGCGAACTTGAAGAAGGCGAAGACGAAGATCGACATCTCGAACAGCACCTTCAATTGCCACACGAAGGGCGTCGAGGCGTGCAGCAGCGGAATGCGGTCCAGCAGGGCCTGTATGTCGTATGCGCCGAACAGGGCGGCGAAGGCGCCGGTCACCAGAACGGATGTCGAAGCGAAGAAGCCGTTGCCTCGTGACAGGTTGTTCAGAACCTGTACGTCGACCATGCGGTTGTCGCGGTCGGCCATGCCCCTCATCCATTCGAAGCGTTGCGCGCTGATCGCCGCGACGATGCCGGTGCCCGACAGGGGGCCGAAGCGGGTGGCCCAGCTATAGCCGCATGCAAGCGTCAGGAACCAGAGGATCGCGGCAATGTCGGCGGCTGTCAGTCCGGCCATGCAGGGTCTCCGTCGGCGGCCGTGTGGCGGCTTACCCGGTGGGAATCTCCAGTATTGTGCCGCCTTGGGCGGACTTGCGCGAGCCTGTTTGAGCAAGGCCCGCGAACATCTATCCTGCGGTCACCTGAACTGTTCGGAGCGTGCCGTGCCGTTGAAGGCCGCATCAATCCTTTCCTCCTGGCTGGCCGGCTGGTTCCGGCGGCCTGTCGAAATCGCCAGCAAGGCGGCGTTCCCGGGCGGGCAACTCAGCAATTTCGCCCCGCATGCCTTCGAGATCGACGGCGTGCCCTGCGCCTGCATGGAGGGCTTCCTGCAGAGCCTGAAATTCGCCGACCCGGAGATGGCCTTGAAGGTCTGCGCCATGAGGGGGCCGAAGGCCAAGAGAACCGGCCGCAAGGGCAGATGGAGGCACTCGCAGATGCTCCATTGGCGGGGCGCGGCATTCGATCGCCATGGAGCGGAGTACCAGGCGCTGCTGGACCGGGCCTATGACGCGCTGTTCGAACAGTCGGCCGGCTTTCGGGAGGCTCTGGCCGCCACCGGAAACCGTCCTCTGGCGCACAGCATGGGGCGGAGCGAACCGCGCCAGACCGTTCTCACCATCGAGGAATTCTGTGGCCGCCTGACGAGGCTGCGGTCGCGTTTGGCGAAGGTGCCGGCGTCCTAGCCGAGGCGGGCCAGCCGGTCGAGCGCGCCCTGCAGGATGAATGCCGCCGCCATCTTGTCGATCACCTCGCTGCGGCGCTTGCGGCTTGTATCGGCTTCCAGCAGCGTTCGCTCCGCCGCCGCCGTGGACAGCCGCTCGTCCCACAGCACGATCGGCACGTCCGTCAGCGTGGCGAGATTGCGCACGAAGGCGCGGGTCGATTGCACCCGTGGGCCCTCGCTCCCATCCATGTTCAGCGGCAGCCCCATGATCAGGCCCGCCACGGACTCCCGTTCGACCATGCCGAGCAGGGCGCGGGCGTCCTCGGAGAATTTCGTACGCCTGATCGTCTGGAACGGGGTTGCGATGGTGCGGGTGACGTCCGAGATGGCAAGGCCGATGGTCTTGGTGCCCAGGTCCAGCCCCATCAGCCGTTTGCCCGGCCCGAGCCGTCCGGCGAGCAATTCGATAGTTATGTCGGGTCCGGCGCTCATCCAGTTTCCATCGAGCCCGTCATGCGGGCTTTGCCAGGCAGTTGTTGCCTGCGTTCCCCGGTCTATACTGCGGCCATCCGCCGGCACGCAAACACCAACAAGAAGGACTCCCCAATGCGTCTCATCTGGTTCGGCCACTCCTGTTTCCGTATCGAGGCGGGAGGCACCGTGCTGCTCGTCGATCCGTTCCTTACCGGAAACAGCACCTTCGAGGGATCGGGCGTGAAGCGGGAGGCGGCGGTCAAGGGCGTAACCAATGTGGTCCTGACCCATGGCCATGACGATCATGTCGGCGACGCCGTGGCCATCTGCAAGGAGCAGGGGGCCACGCTCACAGCGGTCTACGAGTTGGCCATGTGGCTGAACGGGCAGGGGGTCGAGAAAGTCGATCCCTGCAATCCGGGCGGCACCATGGTCCATGGGGCCGTGGATATTTCCTATGTGAAAGCCTTCCACTCCTCCTCGACCATGGTGGATGGCAGGAACCTCTATCTCGGCAATCCCTGCGGCGTCGTCATCCGCTCTAAGCAGGGCCGTACCATCTACCACATGGGCGATACCGAGATTTTCGGAGACATGGCGCTGGTCAACGAGATCTTCGAGCCGAAGGTCGGCATCGTGCCCATCGGCGACCGCTTCACCATGGGTGCGCGCACGGCGGCTCTCGCCTGCCGCAAGTTCTTCAAGTTCGACATGGTGGTGCCCTGCCACTACGGCACCTTCCCGATCATCGACCAGACGCCGGAGAAGTTTCTGGCCGAGGCCAAGGGGCAGA
>JBFWSL010000330.1:0-3005 GCA_050248375.1 Hyphomicrobiales bacterium
TGGGAAAATATCACATGAAATAGGCGAGCACCATCACTTGGGCACTCAGTATAGTGGGAAAATATCCCATACTTTCCGGAAATTTCGTGGGAAATATTCACATTTCACGCATATAAGCCAGAAATGCAAGCAGCGATGCCCCACACAGGATTCTGGACCGTGAAGCTAGACCGCCGCTTCGAAGGCCTGGGCATCGGGCAGGAACACCCTCAGAGTCTGGGCGACAGTGGCCGGCTCTGCCGTGGTCAGCAGCGCGGAGCGGCCCGCGCCCGCATATCCGGGATGCCGGGCCAGGTAGTCCTCCAGGCTGTCCGCGACGACTTCTGGCTGGCTGAGCAGCCGGGTCGAAGGCGGCAGATGCTTGCGGAACAGGTGCTCAACCAGCGGGAAATGGGTACATCCGAGGATCGCCTGATGCGGCAGTTCTCCTCCGCAGCGCCTGAGCAGCCGGCCCACATGAGCCCCTATCACCGCATCCAGCTCCGCCTCTGGCGCCCCCCGCTCGATGGGCGCCACCAGGTCCGGGCAGGCCTCCTGCACCACGGTCGCCTTCGGGCAGCGCTTGCGTATTTCCTCCACATAGACGTTGCTGTCGATGGTCCGGGTGGTGCCGAACACCGCCAGCACGTCCGTCTTGTACTTCTGGGGATACTGCGGGGTCGTCACCGCCCAGGGCGTCTGGGTCGCCGCCTCCACCATGGGCGCCACGATGCCGATGACGTTATGGCCCTTCCAGCCCGATGTTGGCAGCCATTCCTGTTGGAGCGCGCGGCAGGCCACGGCCGTCGCCGTGTTGCAGGCCAGAATGGCCAGCCGGCAGCCGCGCGCGAACAGCAGCTCGACGCCGGCACGCGTCAGGTCCACCACCTCCGCCGAAGGACGGTCGCCATAGGGCACATGGGCGTGATCGCCCAGATACAGGAAACCCTGGTCGGGGAAGCGCCGCGTCAGGGCGCGATAGACGGTCAATCCGCCATGGCCGGAATCGAACAGGCCGATCATCTGCCGCTCTCAGACCTCGTCCCGGCAAGTCGCGCGCACCTGCGCGCCGGCCGGACTATTCCGCGGCCGCCTTGGAACCCGCTTCGGCCGCTTCCTCCTGCTCCTTCAGCACCTCCAGCCGTGGCATCGCGACGATATTGTAGCCGCAATCGGCGAAGTGGACCTCGCCCGTCACCGCGCCGGACAGGTCCGACAGCAGGTAGAGCGCGGAGCCACCCACCTCGTCGAGCTTGGGCGTGCGCACCATGGGCGCATGGTCCTTCTGGAAATTGAAGATGGTCCGCGCGTCGGAAACGCCGGCGCCCGCCAGCGTCCGCATCGGCCCCGCCGAAAGCGCATTCACCCGGATCTGCTGGGGTCCGAAGTCCACCGCGAGATAGCGGACGCTCGCCTCAAGCGCGGCCTTGGCCACGCCCATGACGTTGTAGCTCGGCACCACCCGCGTCGCCCCGCCATAGCTGAGCGTCAGCAGGCTGCCGCCCTTGTCCATCAGCGGCGCCGCGCGCTTGCACACTTCGGTGAAGGAGAAGCAGGAAATCACCATGGTGTGGATGAAATTCTCGCGGCTGGTGTCCGCGTATTTGCCACGCAACTCGTTGCGGTCGGAGAATGCAAGCGCGTGCACGACGAAATCGAGCCGGCCCCAGACCTTCTTGATCTCGGCGAATACGTTGTCGACGCTCGCCAGGTCGTCCACGTCGCAGGGCACGATGATCTTCGAGCCAACCGATTCCGCCAGCGGCACCGCCCGGCGGCCGAAGGCCTCGCCCTGGTAGGTGAAGGCCAGTTCCGCGCCATGCCTCGCCAGCATGTCCGCGATGCCCCAGGCGATGGAGCGGTCGTTGGCCACGCCCATGACCAGGCCCTTCTTGCCCGCCATCAGCAGGCCAGGCGTCGTATTGTCGTTCGCACTCATGAATGTCACCCGGATACCTGATCCGGCTCCTGTGAGGCGGGCCAGGCCCTGCCCCGCCACTCAGGCGTCAAGCCGCTTGAACACCAGTGTGGCGTTGGTCCCGCCGAAGCCAAAGCTGTTGGACATGACACAGTTAATGTCGGCATTGTCGATCCGCCCCGTGGCGATCGGCATGTCGGCCATTTCCGGGTCCATGTTCTTGATATTGGCGGATTCGCAGACGAATCCGTTATTCATCATCAGCAGCGAATAGATCGCCTCCTGCACGCCCGCCGCGCCCAGCGAATGGCCGGTCAGCGCCTTCGTCGCGCTGATCGCGGGGATGTCCTTGCCGAACACCTCGCGGATCGCCTCGATCTCCTTGATGTCGCCGATGGGGGTCGAGGTGGCGTGCGGGTTGATGTAGTCGACCTTCACGTCGAGGTCCTTCATCGCCAGTTTCATGCAGCGCGCCGCGCCCTCGCCGGAGGGCTGCACCATGTCGAAGCCGTCGGAGGTGGCGCCGTAGCCGGCCAGCTCCGCGTAGATCTTCGCCCCGCGCGCCCTGGCATGCTCGAGTTCCTCGAGCACCAGCACGCCCGCCCCGCCCGCGATGACGAAGCCGTCGCGGTCCACGTCATAGGGCCGGCTCGCGGTCTCCGGAGTGTCGTTGAAGCTGGAGGACATGGCGTTCATGGCGTCGAACAGCACGGACAGCGTCCAGTCCAGTTCCTCGCCGCCGCCGGCGAAGACGATGTCCTGCTTGCCCCACTGGATCATCTCGGCGCCGTTGCCGACGCAGTGCGCCGACGTGGAGCATGCGGACGAGATGGAATAGTTGACGCCCTTGATCCTGAACGGCGTCGCCAGCGTCGCCGAGTTGGTGCTCGACATGGACTTCGGCACCTCGAAGGGGCCCACCTTCTTCGGTCCCTTGGAGCGGGTGACGTCGGCGGCCTGCACGATAGCCTTGGTGGAGGGCCCGCCGGAGCCCATGATCAGGCCGGTGCGCTCGTTGGAGACGTCCTTCTCCTCGAGCCCCGCGTCGCGGATCGCCTGCTCCATCGAAAGGTAGTTCCAGGCCGCGCCCGCGCCCATGAAGCGGCGG
>JBFWSL010000331.1:0-2986 GCA_050248375.1 Hyphomicrobiales bacterium
AGAAGCTGTTCCTGGATTTCCTGGCCAGGGGCCTGGTCGCGCGCCGCAGCGCCAAGGTGAACTGGGACCCAGTCGACCAGACCGTGCTCGCCAACGAGCAGGTGATCGACGGCAAGGGCTGGCGCTCGGGCGCGCCCGTGGAGCAGCGCGAGCTGACCCAGTGGTTCCTGAAGATATCCGACTACGCCGACGAGCTGCTGCAGGCGCTCGACGGACTGGAGCGCTGGCCCGACAAGGTGCGGCTGATGCAGCGCAACTGGATCGGCCGGTCGGAGGGCCTGCAGTTCCGGCTCGACCTGGTCGACGGCGGCGGCAAGCCGGCGGACGAACTTGAAGTCTTCTCCACCCGCCAGGACACCATTTTCGGCATGACCTTCTGCGCGGTGTCGGTGGATCATCCGCTGGCCCTGAAGCGCGCCGCAACGGACGAGGGCCTGGCCGCCTACGCGCAGGAAGCGCGCCGGCACGGCACCAGCGAGGAGGCGCTCGAGCGGCTGGAGAAAACCGGCTACGACCTCGGCCTGCGCGCGGCGCATCCCTTCATCGAGGGCAAGACCGTTCCCGTCTACGCCGCCAACTTCGTGCTGATCGAGTACGGCACCGGCGCCATCTTCGGCTGCCCCGGCCACGACCAGCGCGACTTCGATTTCTGCAAGAAGATGGGGCTGGAGATCTTCCCGGTGGTGGCGCCCGCCTCCATGAAGCCGGAGGATCATGCGCGCTACACGGCGGAGTATCCCTCGCGCAAGGAAGTGTTCGACGGCGAGGGCATCCTGATCAATTCCGGTTTCCTGGACGGGCTCGCCATCGCGGAGGCCAAGGCGGAGATCGCCTCGCGCCTCGAGGCGCGCGGCAAGGGCAAGCGGCAGGTCCGGTACCGGCTGCGCGACTGGGGCATCTCGCGCCAGCGCTACTGGGGATGCCCGATCCCGGTGATCCATTGCGACGCCTGCGGCGTGGTGCCGGTGCCGCAGGCCGACCTGCCGGTCAAGCTGCCGGAGGACGTCAGCTTCGACACGCCGGGCAATCCGCTGGAGCGCCACCCGACGTGGAAGCATGTGGACTGCCCGCAATGCGGGAGGCCGGCGCGGCGCGAGACGGACACCTTCGATACCTTCGTGGACTCGTCGTGGTACTTCGCACGGTTCTGCTCGCCCAAGGCGGCCACCCCGACCGAGCGTTCCGCGGTCGATTACTGGCTGCCGGTCGACCAGTATATCGGCGGCATCGAGCACGCCATCCTGCACCTGCTCTATTCGCGCTTCTTCACCCGCGCCATGCGGGCGACCGGGCATGTGGGCCTGGACGAGCCCTTCGCCGGGCTGTTCACGCAAGGGATGGTGAACCACGAGACCTACAGGGGCCCCAAGGGCGAGTGGCTGAGCCCGGCGGAGATACGGATCAGCGAGGAGGGCGGCGCGCGCCGCGCCGTGCGCGTGTCGGACGGGGTGGAGATCGCCATCGGCTCCGTGGAGAAGATGTCGAAGTCGAAGCGCAACACCGTGGACCCAAGCGACATCATGGGCCACTACGGCGCCGACACCATCCGCTGGTTCATGCTGTCCGACTCCCCGCCCGAACGCGACGTTCAATGGACGGACGCGGGCGTGGACGGCGCATGGCGTTTCACGCAGCGGCTGTGGCGGCTGTTCCAGAAGGCGGCGCCCTGGGTGGCGCCCGTGGGAACGCCGGTGCCGGCCGACGCGGGCGCCGCGGCCACCGCCCTGCGCCGCGCCGCGCACAAGCACCTGAAGGCGGCGACCGATGCCGTCGCGAGCCTGCGCTTCAACGTTGCGGTCGCCCAGATCTACGAGTTCACCAGCGCGGTGGAGGCGGTCGCGGGCAGGCCGGAGTTCGAGACCGACGCCGGAGCGAAGGCCGCGGCGCGGGAGGCCTGCGAGATCCTGGTGCGGATGTTCGCGCCGATGATGCCCCATCTGGCGGAGGAATGCTGGCGCCTGCTCGGGCGCGAGACACTGGTCGCCACGGAAGCATGGCCGCAGGCCGATCCGGCCCTGATCGCGGAGGACAGCATCACCATCGCGGTGCAGGTGAACGGCAAAAGGCGGGACGAATTGACGGTTGCGCGGGATGCGGCGAAAGAGGATATTGAAGCGGCAGCCCTCAAGCTGGAGAATGTTATCCGGGCCATAGAGGGCAAGAAAATCAAGAAGATCATAGTGGTGCCGCAGAGAATCGTGAATGTCGTCGCCTAGGGACACAAGCGGTGGGGGAATCACGCGGAGGGGGCTGCTTTCCGGGCTCGCTGCCGCGGCCGGAGTCCCTGCCGTGCTCGGCGCCTGCCAGCCGCTTTATGGAACCTCGGTCAGCGGCGAGTCGGTCAAGGACCTCATGGCCCAGGTCGACGTCAACACCATTCCCGGGCGGGTGGGGCAGCAGCTTCGCAACGAGCTGATCTTCTCCACGACGCGGGGCGGCCATGGCCAGCCGGCACGATATAGCCTCGACATCGCCATCAAGGAGTTTATCAGCAGCGTGAACGTGGAGCGCACCGGCGATGTGCTCGGCGAGGTGTACAACCTGTCGGCCAAGTTCCAGTTGCGGCGCATCGAAAATGGCGAGGTCGTGGTTGACGGGGCGAGCCATGCACGCGCCGCCTATGACCGTTACGATCCCATCTTCTCCAACATCCGGGCACGGGTCGACGCGGAGAACCGCGCGGCCCGCGACATCGCCGAGAACATCCGTACCCGGCTCGCGGCCTACCTGTCCCGCTCGGCCTAGCGCATCATCCGGCCAAATGGAATCGCTTGGCCGACAAGATGATGCGCCAGATCAATAGCTCGAGCATGATCCTGTCGGAAAAGTGGTATTCCCTTTTCCGGATCATGCTCTAGCTGTGAACTTCCAGGAGGTTGTCCACTCGGTCCGGACCGGGGAAGCTGAAGTTGCGACACACCAACTTCACACCGGGGGACCGAATGAACGTCCACAAGAATGCCCGTCTGACGCCCAAAGGTCGAGA
>JBFWSL010000332.1:0-2951 GCA_050248375.1 Hyphomicrobiales bacterium
TCTCGACCTTTGGGCGTCAGACGGGCATTCTTGTGGACGTTCATTCGGTCCCCCGGTGTGAAGTTGGTGTGTCGCAACTTCAGCTTCCCCGGTCCGGACCGAGTGGACAACCTCCTGGAAGTTCACAACTATGACGACCCCAAAGCCCGAGTCTCCCCATAGCGCGGTTAAGAAGCGGTTAAATCCCATGAGCCTGACCTCAAATCTGGTGCAATTGATCCGCAGCAAGCCCGTCGCCCGGGAGGACCTCGACCAGGCCGCCCTTATGGCGCTGGACGCTGCCGCCAACTTCCTGGCCGGCGCCATGACCATTCCCGGCGAGACCCTGATCGCCTGGGCGCGCGAAAACGGCATGCTGACCGATGACGGCAAGTTCCAGGGGGACGCGGGCCGCCGCGCGCTGTTGTTGGGGGCTCTGTGCCACATCCTTGAAGTCGACGACCTGCACCGGGGCTCCGTGGTGCATCCCGGCTGCGTCGTGGTGCCGGTGCTTTGGAGCGGGCTTGCCAACGGCGACGGAACCAGGGCGCTCACCGCCCTGCTGCACGGTTTCGAGGCCACCACCCGCCTGGGCATGAGCGTGGGTGCCGAGCACTACAGGATCTGGCACAACACCGCGACTTGCGGCCCATTCGGATCGGCCATGGCGGCGGCGTATCTGCTCGATCTCACCGACGAACAGGCCACCCATGCCCTGGGCAACGCCGGTACCCAGGCGGCAGGCCTCTGGCAGTTTCTCGATACCGGCGCCATGTCCAAGCACCTCCATGCCGGCCGCGGAGCGGAAGCCGGTCTCGTGGCTGCATTGATGGCCAGGCATGGCTTTACCGGCGCCCCTGAAATCCTGGAGGGCGCGCGCGGCTTCTATGCCGCCACCTGTCCGGATGCTCGCCCGGACCGCCTGACGGCGGATGCTTCGGCCCCCTGGCAGGCCCACCAGACCTCCATCAAGCCATGGCCTTCCTGCCGGCACACTCACCCCGCAATCGACGCCGCCCAGGAACTGCGCCGCAAGCTGTCAAACGACGGCGTGGCGGCGGAAGCTATCTCCTCCATCGAAATCCGCGCCTACAAGGCGGCGCTCGCCCTGTGCGACCGTCCGGAGCCGGACTCGCTCTACGCGGCCAAGTTCTCGCTGCAGCATTGCGTCGCCGCCGCCCTCGGCGAGGAAGAAGTCTGGTTCGACGCCTTCGATGCGCCCATGCGCGAGAAGCTGGCGTCCCTGCGCTCCAGGTGCACGGTCGTCATCGACGACGATATCGAGACTGCCTATCCGAAGAACTGGGGGGCCCGAGTGCTGGTGAACATGACCGACGGCCGCAGTCTGGAGGCCGCCCGCGCCCACGCCAAGGGCGACCCCGAGTTGCCGCTGAACCGTGAGGAGATGAAGGCCAAGGCCATCCGGCTTATGCGCTTCGGCGGCATAGAGGGCGCCGAAGCCTTTGCCGACGCCATTCTGGCCATGGCCGACGGTGGCCCCCTGCCCCCGCTGCCCATGGGCTACCTGGCGGGAGCGGCCGGCAGACTCCACTAGGCGCCAAGCGCCTGTTCCACTGCCCGCCGGGTTTCGCTGCTGCCCCGCCCGGCGTCGATGCGGGTCCACGAGATTTGGCCCGTATCGCGCGCGAGCTGCTGCCGCACCACCGAGGAATCCGCGTCCGATGCATCGCCCTTGCGGGCATCGACGCGTTCGTAAAGCGCGGCCGCCGGCGCCTCCAGCCACACTCCCCTGAACGCCACCCCCAGTGTGCTTGCGAGGTGTTCCAGGCCGTCGCGTTCCTCCGCGTTGCCGTGCACCGCATCAACGATGACCGAATGGCCCGCACCCAGCGCGAAGGCCGCCTTCTTGTGCAGCACGCGATAGACCGTAGCCGTCACCTCCCGGGAATAGGCTTCCGCGCCAAGCTTCCGTGTTGGCGCGACTCCGAACAGCCGCTTGCGCTCAACGTCGCTGCGCAGGATCACCGCGCCGGGGGCAGCGCCAAGTCCCGCGGCGACTGCCCTCGCAACCGTGGTCTTGCCTGTACCCGACAGGCCGCCGATCGCGGCAAGGGTGACAGGCACCGGCTCAAGCAATCCGCGCGCCAGAGAGAAGTATTCGCGCGCCTCACCGGCCGCGGAGCCGCTGTCGTCATCCTCGAGCGCCTTCACCTTGCAGCGGATCATGGCGCGCACGGAAAGAAACAGCGGCAAGGCCGCCAGGCCCGGCAGGTTCATGGTCCCGGCATCGCGCTCCAGATAGGCATTGAGAACCCGGTTGGCGTGAGAGCGAAGTCCGCGCCGCCACAGGTCCATGAGCAGGAAGCCCAGATCGTAGAGCACATCGATTGTCGCCAGGCCGTCGTCGAACTCGATGGCATCGAACAGCACCGGCCTGCCGCCGATATCCACGATGTTGCGCAGGTGCAGGTCGCCATGACAGTGCCGCACGCATCCCGTCTGCGCCCGCTGCCTTAGCAGCGGCGCGAGCGTCTCCAGCCGCTCCAGCGAGCGCTTCGTCAGCTCATCCGCATCGCCCGGATCGCAGATGCCGGACCGGTCCGAAAGGGCCGCCCCGTTATCCCCGATGATCTGCTCCAGCTCCGCCACGGGGCGGTTCCTCGTCAGGTCCCGCTCCGCCAACCCATGCAGGATGAATATGGCCTCCGCCAGCGGCTCCATGTGCTCGGGGCCCAGTTGACCCTTCTCCGCCATGCGGTCGTAGAGCGCGTCCTGACTGAAGCGGCGCATGCGCACCAGCCAGTCCGCAACCTCGCCCCTGCCGCCAATTTCCAGAGCGCCATCGGGCCGGCGGGTCACCGGAACGACATCTTCGTAGATTTCCGGCGCACTGCGGCGATTGACCCGCAACTCGTTCAGACACGCCTCGTGACGTTGCTCGAGGGTGCCGAAATCCAGGAATGGCAGCGTCACCGCGCGCTTGAGCTTGTAGCCATGTCCGCCCGCCAGAA
>JBFWSL010000333.1:0-2946 GCA_050248375.1 Hyphomicrobiales bacterium
TGGTCCTGGTGGACGTTGGCGGCGGCATGAACTGGATGGCGACCGCCGGCAAGCTCACGGACAACCTGAAGGCCTCCGGCTACAACCCCGAGGACGTGGACAAGGTGATCCTGACCCACGGCCACCCGGACCACCTGTGGGGGCTGATCGACGAATTCGAGGAAGCCCCCCGCTTCCCCAACGCGCAGTATTTCATCGGCGCGGACGAGTGGGATTTCTGGGCCACCGACAAGGCCGCCGCCAGGCTGCCCGAGCAGTTCCAGGGCTTCGCCATCGGCGCCAAGAAGCACCTGCTGCCGGTCGAGGAAAAGGTGAAGCGGGTGAAGGACGGCGAGGAAGTCGCTCCCGGCATCACCATGATCTCCTCGCCCGGACATACGCCCGGCCACATGTCGGTCATGGTCAACTCGGACGGCAAGAGCCTGCTCGTGACCGCCGACGCCATCACGCATCCCTACGTGTCCTTCGAGCATCCGGGCTGGCGTCCGGGCACGGACACCGACGGCGAGATGGGCGAGAAGTCGCGCAAGACGATGCTGGACATGGCCGCCACCGACAAGCCGCTGCTGCTGGTCTACCACATCTCCTTCCCGGGTCTGGGCAGGGTGGCGCGGGCCGGCAACGCCTATCGCTGGGTGCCCGCCACATGGCAGTGGGAGCTGTAGGCGCGGTCCTCCTGGGATCGACCTGAGATTTTCTCAGGCGCGGGCTGAAAAATGCCCGCTTGCCGCGCGGGTCCGCGCGCCCGAAACTTCCCCGGACAGATCGAACAGCGCAGGGAGCGAGACACGATGTCGGTGAGAATCGAGAAGAACGGAGCCGTGTGGACGGTGATCCACGACCGTCCCGAGGCACGCAACGCCATGGACCCGGACAGCGCGGACGCGGTCACGCAGGCCTTCCTGGAGTTCGACGCGGCGAAAGACGCCCATGTGGCCGTGTTCTGGGGCGCGGGCGGTTCGTTCTGCGCCGGCTGGGACCTGAAATATGTCAGCACCCTGCATGCCGACTATCCCCTGGGTGAACTGGACATCCCGCCCGCGGGGCCCCGGGTGAACGGCGGCGAGATCCCGCGCGGGCCGCTGGGGCCTTCGCGGCTCGAACTCGACAAGCCGGTGATCGCGGCCATCGAGGGTCCGGCCGTGGCGGGCGGCATGGAGCTGGGTTTGTGGTGCGACTTCCGCGTCATGGCGGAGACCGCCTATTTCGGCGTCTATTGCCGGCGCTGGGGGGTGCCGCTGATCGACGGCGGCACGGTGCGGCTGCCGCGCATCGTGGGCCAGGGGGGCGCGCTGGAGATCATCCTCACCGGCCGCAAGGTGCCGGCGGAGGAATGCCACCGCATCGGGCTGTGCGAATATGTGACGCCCCATGGCGGCGCGAGGGAGAAGGCGGAGGCTCTGGCGCAGGAGATCGCGCGCTTCCCGCAGGTCTGCGTGCGGGCCGACCGGCGCTCGGCGATCAAGAGCCACGGGCTGCCGGTGCGCGATGCGCTGATCCAGGAATGGTACAACGGCCGCGAGGCGCTGATAAAGGACGGCGTCGATGGCGCCACGCGCTTCAAGGACGGGCTTGGCCGGCACGGGGACTTCAAGACGATCTGGTGAGGCGGCATGGTCCTTCTTGCCTGCGCGACCTATGCTGCGCAGGCGATCACGAAGCTTGACCGGAGACTCGCCTGTTGCTGTTGCGAATGCTCATTCTGACCATCGCCGTCACGTTAATGGTCCTGTCGTCAGGTTCGCCCCAGTCCCGGGCTGCGGAGAAACAATCGGACATTCCTGCGTGGCTGCAGGCGCATGCGGGCACGGGCGAAGGCCAGATCGCCCCGCTGGTGCTGGAGAGGGCGCGCGCGCTTTACCGGCGAAAGGCCGACGAAGGCACGGTGAAAAACCCCTGCTATTTCGCCATGGACGCGACGCGCCCCAGCAGGGACGAAAGCGGCAAGCTGGGGCGGCGGTTCTACATCATCTGCGAGGAGGACAGGTCGTTCCGCGCGACCTCGTCGGGCCATGGCGACGGGCGCAAGCTGCGGCGCGCCGATTTCTCCAACGGCCGGCAATGCGCGAAGCACTTCGGCAATGCGGAGGGGTCGAACCTGACCGCGGGCGGCGCCTATGTGACGGCGGAAACGCGGGAGTCGTTCAAGGGCTATTATCTTCAGTCGGGCAGGAAGACGCCTTTCGTTCGCCCGTTCCTGCCCTTCGTCGGGGAAGGCGACACCGCGAACGCCTGGGAGCGGGCCATCGGCGGACACATGGCCGTGGGCCTGAGAAAGCAGTGCCGCTACAGGAACCCTGAAAGCGAATACGCGGACGAGGAAGGGTATGTGCCCTACGGAAAGCTGGTGAACTACACCAGCGGCCGCAGCAACGGATGCACGACCTGGTCGCCCGCGGATGCCGGGCGGATCATCGCGATGGTGCGGGACAACCCGACCACGCTCTACATCTATCCTGAAGCGCGCGACATCGACGCCGTCGCCGGGGCGGTGAAGGAGCGGAAGTCCCTGTCGCGCGCCGAGCTGTACTGGAACGCCGCCTGCCTGGAGGCCATCGGCTCGCCGAAGTTCTGGGCATTGGAAACGCTCCAGCCGATCATCGACGAATGGCGGGACTCCCTCCCCAAAGGCAAGCCGCGGCCCCTGCCGGTCTGCAAGGGGGAGTGAGGAACGGGGGGTTGGAACGGAACTGAGGGGACTGAGGAATTAGCGGAATTACCGGCGGAATTACCGGGCTTGACCCGGGGTCCAGTCCAGACCGGGGTGGACCCGGCTTGAAGCCGGGGTTTCGGGTTCTTTTTCCTTGCGCGAGCTTCTGGCTCCGAAACCCCGGGCTTGACCCGGGGTCCAGACCGGGTGGACCCCGGCCTTCGCCGGGGTTTCGGTCAGTCTCCACTTCTGCGGACCGCAGCCCCGATGGAGCCCCCGGCGCGCGCGGAGCGGCC
>JBFWSL010000334.1:0-2929 GCA_050248375.1 Hyphomicrobiales bacterium
TCGCCTGGAAGCGCGGCGATCTGCCCGGCGCCGCCCAGCGCCTGCTGGTGGCGGGCCTGCTCGCCGTTGCGGGCATGATCGCGTCCTGGGCCATGACCGGGCCAGGGCCCTGGCTCGCCCCCATCGGCATCGGCATCGGCCTCTGGGTCGTGGCCGGCGCGCTCAGCGAGATCGCCTGGCGCTCGAGGCTGTTCTCGGTTTCCTTCGGCGACAGCCTGCGCCGGGCCGCCGGCCTGCCGCGCTCGGCCTGGGGCACCATGCTTGCTCATCTCGGCGTCGGCGTCATGGTCATCGGCATCACCGCCACCAGTGCCTGGCGCGAAGAGCACATTCTCTCCATGACGCCCGGCCAGAGCGACAGCGTGGCAGGGTATGACCTCAAATTTTCCGGGGTGTCCGGCCGTCTCGGTCCCAATTACCGGGAACTGGTCGCGCGCTTCGACGTGACCGCGGGCGGTTCGCCCGTCGCCACCCTCGAGCCCTCCAAGCGTAACTATGTGGCGCCCCGGCAGGTGACCTCCGAGGCGGGCATCCATGCCGCCTGGTCGGGCGATCTCTACGCCGTGCTCGGCGACGAGCTGAAGGATGGAGCCTACGCGGTGCGCATCTATTTCAACCCGCTCGTGCGATTGATCTGGATCGGGTCCATCATCATGTTCATCGGCGGCATGGTCTCTCTGTCCGACCGCCGGCTGCGGGTGGGGGCGCCCCGCCGTGCCACTACGCGTGTGGCGGTCCCTGCGGAGTAGCCATGTCCCGTTTCGCGGCCATTCTCGTTCTTTGTCTGACGCTGTCGCCTGCTCCCGCCTTCGCGGTGCAGCCGGACGAGATCCTCAGCGATCCGAAACTCGAGCAGCGTGCACGCAATCTCTCGGCCGGCCTGCGTTGTCTCGTCTGCCAGAACCAGTCCATCGACGATTCCGACGCTCCGCTGGCCCGCGACCTGCGGCTGCTGGTTCGCGAGCGGCTGAAGGCCGGGGACAATGACGGGCAGGTGATCGACTACATTGTCGCCCGCTACGGCGAGTTCGTGCTGCTGAAGCCGCGCTTCGGCACCCATACCCTGCTGCTGTGGCTCGGTCCGCTGCTGCTGTTCCTGGGAGGAGTCTTCGCCGTCTGGCGGCTGTTCCGCCGCCGTGAGGCCGCTTCCGTGCCGGCGGCCGAAAAGCCTCTCAGCGCCTCTGAGAAGAAGAGGCTTTCGCAGATTCTCGATCGCGGCTGACGCCATCCCGCCTCCACGACCGTGCTGCGGCCTTGCCGCTGCGCATGCACCCGGTCATTCTTCCCGCGCCAGACCAGCGAGGGACACCTCCCATGACCGCGAAATTCCACAAGCTCACCTTCCCCGGAAGCACCGGCGGCCAGCTCGCCGCCCGCCTCGACATGCCCGCCGGCCCGCCGAAGGCCTTCGTGCTCTTCGCCCACTGCTTCACCTGCTCCAAGGACATCTTCGCCGCCTCCCGCATCGCCGGCGAGCTGACCGCCCACGGCTTCGCGGTCCTGCGCTTCGATTTCACCGGGCTGGGGGCCAGCGAGGGCGAGTTCGCCAACACGAATTTTTCGTCCAACGTCCAGGACCTCATCAAGGCCGCGGATTATCTGCGCCAAAATCACATGGCTCCGTCCATTCTGGTCGGCCACAGCCTCGGCGGCGCGGCGGTGCTCGCCGCCGCGGGCGATATCCCGGAGGCCCGTGCCGTCGCCACCATCGGCGCGCCGTCCGACGCGGAGCATGTGGTCCATAACTTCTCCGCCCATCTCGATCACATCGAGCGCGATGGCGAAGCGGAAGTCACGCTGGCCGGCCGCGAGTTCACCATCAGGAAGCAGTTCCTCGACGACCTCCGCGCGCAATCCGTCACCGCGCGCCTCGGTAAGCTGAAGAAGGCGCTGCTGATCTTCCACGCCCCCCTCGACAACACGGTCGGCATCGACAACGCCACCGCCATCTTCGTCGCGGCGAAGCACCCTAAGAGCTTCGTTTCCCTGGATACCGCCGACCATCTCTTGAGCCGCAGGGAGGACGCCGCCTATGTCGCCACGGTCCTGAGCGCCTGGGCGTCGCGCTATCTTCCGGTGCAGACGGATTCGCAGGCGGCGGAGGAGGTCGTTCCCGGCGCGGTGATGGTCACCGAGACCGGCAACGGCAAGTTCCAGCAGCAGGTGGTGGCGGGCATGCACCGCATGCTCGCCGACGAGCCCGTAGCCGCCGGCGGCATGGATTCGGGTCCTTCTCCCTACGACTTCCTGTCCATCGCGCTCGGAGCCTGCACGGCCATGACCCTGCGCATGTATGCCGACCACAAGAAGATGCCGCTCACCGGCGTCAGCGTCCGCGTATCCCACGGCAAGGTTCATGCGAAGGACTGCACGGATTGCGGCAAGGAGCGAAGGGAAGGGCGCATCGACCGCTTCGAGCGTCAGTTGCGGGTCGAGGGCGACCTGGACGGGGCCGCCCGGACGAAACTGCTGGAGATTGCCGACAAGTGCCCCGTACACAGGACGCTGGAACAAAGTTCCGTGATTGTCACGCACCTCCATGAACCGGGAAAAGTTTAATCTGGACAAGAGGTTGCGGGAGGTTATTCGTGGCTTGCCTGAAATCGCGCCGTCCGCGGCCATGGATGGCTGCCCTTGAAGGCATGCTGCCGCCACCTTTCTTACCAAAAATTAATGTGCCGGAAAGGGCGGTGTAAGGCTGGGCTGCCTATATATCCGGTTACGAAACACGGGAATTTCGGCGCCGTCCCCCCTGGCGCTGTTGCGTGCCCAAAGGTTCGAACGAGAGGAAAGCCAGATGAATACACCTGCTCCTGCCCCGAAGCCGGCCCGTTCGCGTTGGGCCCGGCTTGGTAACAAGGCGTCCGCCGCTGCGATCGCCGCCGCCCTCGGGCTGGCCGTGATCGGCGCGTCCGTGGCGCCCAACGTG
>JBFWSL010000335.1:0-2927 GCA_050248375.1 Hyphomicrobiales bacterium
TACGGGGTGACGGCGAAGGTGGTGGCGCGCTGGGTGGAGCGCTTCCGAACCAACGGACGCGCCGGCATGGTCGACCGTTCCTCGCGCCCGAAAACAAGCCCGAAGCGAACCGAAGCCGCGGTGGCGGATGCGATCGTGGCGTTGCGCCGGCAGCGCCTGACCGGCAAGCACATCGCCAGGGAGACCGGCGTGTCCGAGGCAACGGTGAACCGAGTGCTGGCACGCGTCGGCCTATCGCGGCTGAAAGACTTGGAGCCGGCCGAGCCGGTTCGCCGCTATGAGCGCGAGCACCCTGGCGAGCTCATCCATCTCGACATCAAGAAGCTCGGCCGGATTGGCTCTGTGGGGCACCGCATCACCGGCCGATATCCTGGGGCAGTCAACCGCCATATCGGCATCGGCTGGGAGTTCGTCCACGTCTGCATCGACGATGCCTCGCGCGTCGCTTTTGTCCAGGTCATGCCCGACCAGCGAAAGGAGAGCGCTGTCGCCTTCCTCGAGGCCGCCGTCGCTTACTACGCCAGCTGTCGCGTGACGCGTCACTGAAGCCTTATGGCGACACTTAGTTTTACGAGGTGTCGCCTTGGCCTAATCGGCTGCCGGGAGGGTTCTCTTCCTGGTGGTAACGATGGGCCGGCTTGATGCTGAGGCGAAGACAACGATGGCATATCTGGTGCAGAAGGGACGTTCCGGGAGCGAAGTTGCACGGCTTTTGGGTGTGACGGAGGGCGCGGTCCGCTACCACACGAAGCGAGCGGCGGCCGGGGCTGTGGACGGCCGGTCGAACCGGGAGAGCAAGGCGGCGCCTTTTGCGGAGCCGATTGCGGATTGGCACAACCTGCAAGCGGGAGACGGGGTGAACCTGGCGGCGTTGCATGCCTGGCTTCGCGACGAGCATGGCTACGAGGGGAGCCTGAAGTCTGTGCAGCGCTACTGCAAACGGGTGTTCCCGGCGCCCGCGATCCGGGCGCGGCGGCGGGTGGAGACGGCGATCGGGGCACAGGCGCAGGTCGATTGGGCTGAGTTTCCCACGGTGCCGCTGGGCAACGAGATTGTCGATCTGTCGGCTCTGGTGGTGACGCTATCCTGGAGCCGGAAGCGGGTGGTGATCTGGTCACGGTCAAAGTGCATGTTGGCGTGGCAGTCGGCCCATCTTTCGGCGCTGCAGCGCCTGGGCGGGGTTCCGGCGGTCTTGCGGATCGACAACGTGAAGACGGCGATTGCCACCGGCGCGGGAGCGTGGGGGAAGATCAACGAGACGTACCGGGCCTTTGCGCGAGATCTGAAGTTTCACGTTGACGCCTGTCAGCCCCGCCACCCCCAGGCGAAAGGCAAGGTCGAGCGCGCGGTCCAGGATCTGCGGGAGGTCATCGATCCCTACAAGCTGGTTGCCGGGAGCCTCGAAGAGCTTCAGGCGGAAACCGACAGGCGGTTCGAGGCGCGGGCGCTGAAGCTGCGCTGCCCCGCGACCGGGACCAGCGTCGCGGAGGCCTGGGCGCGTGAACGCGAACAGCTGACACCATTGCCCGACCCGCTGATCGAGCCGTTCGACATCGTGGTGCGCCGTCCGGTCGGGCTGGACTGCCTCGTGAGCTTCGAGGGGCGCAGATACTCGGTCCCCTTCCGCTTCGTCATGCAGGAGGTTGAGGTTCGAGGCCTGGCGAACCGGGTTCTGTTCATGAAGAACTGCATGCCCATCGCCAATCACCCGCGGGGCACGAAGGCGCTGATTGTCATCGACGAGGCCCATTTCGAGGGCGCAGACACCGCCCGTGTCCGCGCGCCGATGCCGTTGGGCCGGATGGGTCGCCGCCTTCAGGAGATCGCGGCCAGCAACGTCCAGCATCGCTCGATCGACCTCTACGTCCGGCTGGCGGAGGTGGCGCGATGACCGCCACCCGTGTGAAGCTCGACATCGACATGACCAGGGAGAAGCTATTCGCCCTTGGCCTTGGCCATGCCGTCGAGGCGCTGGAGGGGCTGCTGTCGGAGGCCGTGCGAACCGAGACGTCGGCCCATGTCTTCCTCGACCGGTTGCTCGATGCCGAGCGGTCCGGTCGCGAGGAACGCCGCGTCCGCACGATGCTGAAGACCGCCAAGATTCCCACCGGCCAGACGCTGGAGAATTTCGACTTCGCCTTCCAGCCCGCGATCGAGCGCTCGCGCATCGAGACACTGGCGACCGGGACCTGGATCCGCAACGCCGAGGTGGTTCTGATGCAAGGGCCGCCCGGCGTGGGAAAGAGTCACCTGCTTTGCGGCCTTGGTATCCGGGCGATTCAGCTCGGCTTCTCGGTTCAGTACTTCCGCTTCGACGAGTTGATGACGGCGCTGCGGGCGGATGCCCACCTGCCGCCAATCCGGCTCAAGAAGCGCAAATACATGTCGACCGCCCTGCTGTTGGTCGACGAGATGGGCTACGATCCCATGGGGCGCGAGGACGCCAGCCTGTTCTTCCGCCTGGTCAGCTACCGCTACGGCCGCGGCGCCATGATCATCACCACCAACAAGAGTATCCGCGACTGGACCGAACTGCTCGCCGGAGACGAGGTGCTCGCGACGGCCATTCTCGACAGGCTGCTGCACCGCGCCCATGTCCTCAACATCAAGGGCCGCAGCTATCGCTTGCGCGATCTCGAAGACGCTCTCAAGCACTGACCACCGCATACAGCGGCCCGCGGCCCCGGGGGGCGCGCTTTGACTCTAGACGGTCAGCGCACCCCCCGGGGCCGCTTCCGTTGTGCGACACCTCGTAAAACTGAGTGTCGCCTTAGCTCGTAAAACTATGTGTCCCTTGACACCATTCTCCAGAGAGGCGGCTGCACTTGCGGGAACGACCTCTTCGGGCAGTCTGGCGACCAGATCGCGAGACTGATGCCGGGGCAGCTCCTGCCGATCGTGCTCATGCAGTCGCAAGCGCAGTACGT
>JBFWSL010000336.1:0-2915 GCA_050248375.1 Hyphomicrobiales bacterium
CTACAAAACATCCGAACGCCGTGATAGACGATGGTTCGCGTGCACCGCCACGGCGCGGATGGCCCCGTAGCTCAGCAGGATAGAGCACCAGATTCCTAATCTGGGGGTCGGAGGTTCGAATCCTCCCGGGGTCGCCATTCTTACCTGGTATTGGTCCGCGCCGCCGGAACCGCCTCAAGGCTTTTTCGTGAGGTCGCGCAGCCGGACCACGAACCACAGGAACAGGATTGGCGCGCCGAGGCCGAGCGTCGCGATGGCAAGCCAGATGAGCGCGTCCATCATCGCCGTCCCCTCTCCGAAACCAGTCCCGCGGCATAGGCCGCCACCGAGAGCGGCAGCGCGATCAGGCCGATCTGCTCCCGGATCAGGGTGATGCCAAGGCCGGCGACCTCGAAGGTCCGGGTGGCCAGTTCCTCGCTGTATTCGCCCCGGATCTCGAACAGGAAGATCAGCGCCAGCGCAGATGCCAGACCGGTCCAGCACGACCATACCCCCGCCCGCGGGCTGTGCCAGCGTCCCGCCAATCCGCACACCATCGGTACCAGCAATGCCGCCATCAGCAGCGAGGCCATCACGATCCAGGCGTCGCGGATGCGGTCGAAGCGAAAGGCGACGAAGATGGAGAAGGCGACCGACAGGAAGATGCCGATGCGGGTATAGAGCAGCAGCTTCGCCTCGGAGAAGCCCTTCTTCGAGAAGCGCTGCATGGCGTCGTAGACGATGGCGCTGGAGGCGATGATCGCATAGCTGTCGATGGTGGACATGGCGGTGGCGAGGCAGCCGGCGACGAACAGGCCGAGCAGGCCCGCCGGCAGCACCATCTGCACGATATGCAGCACGATCTCCGTCGGATTGGGATCGCCCGCGATCTGGCCCGTCGCGACCAGATAGGCGCCGAGCATGCCGAAATAGACCACCAGCCAGTCGAAGGCGACCCAAAGCCCCGTGCTGAGCAGCAGCGCCAGCCGTATATCCCTGACCGACCGCGCCGCGAAGATGCGCTGGAACAGGCCGGGATCCACCAGCGGCGTCAGCGCGATGCTCGAATAGACCAGGATTTGCGCCAGCGACAGCTCGCCGAGCGGCCTGAAGAACTCCTCCCCCAGCGCGGAAGCTATCTGCTCGTAACCGCCGATCCGGGTGATGGCGAAGGCGGCGGCGATGGCGACCGTCACGCACATGATGAAGAACTGGATGGCGTCGGTGAGCGCGTCCGCCAGCAGCCCGCCCATGACCGTGTAGATCACCGCGATGGCGCCGCCCACGATCGCCGCCGCCACCGGATCGATGCCGAGGAAGAAGTGCCCGAGCACGCCGAGCCCGGCCACCGACAGCACCGGCAGGCTGTAGAGCGACGTGACGATGGCCACCGGCAGCCGCATGCCCCGGCCGAAGAAACGCTCCATCATCTCCGGCACCGTGCTGGCGCCGGTGGCGATGGCGCGAGGCGCCGCCCACAGCGCCAGGATGATGTAGAAGGCGTAGAACGGCGCGGCATAGACGAAGAAGGCGGACACGCCTTCCGCGAAGGAGGTTTCGGGCGTGCCGAAGGTGACGTCGAGGCCGTAATAGGTGGCGACGAAGGTCCCCACCAGAACGGGCGCGGTCAGCACCCGGCCGGCGACGAGGAAATCCTTGAAGCTGCTGATACGGCGGTTGGCCCAGACGCCTACGCCCAGGACAGCCGCGAAATAGCCGCCGATTATGGCGAAATCGATTGCGCTCAGGCTCATGCGCGGCTTCCCCCGGCCCCGTTGGCGAAAGGTAGCGCGGAGCATCCCTAGGGGCCAGCCCCATGCCGCCCGCGAAGCGCCGGGCACACTGGAATGTGCCGCGCCTCAAGCCTATGATGCCACCCGAGCCGGGGAACATGGGGAAGCAGGATGGCGCGCATCGTAGCCGTCACATTACTGTTGCTCGGGCTGTTCGCCGCGTCCCTCCCGGCGGCGCTGGCCGCCGACAAGGTCGCCCTCGTCGTGGGCAACAACCAGTATGCCCACGCTCCACGCCTGCTCAATCCGTCCAGGGACGCCAGGGCTATCGCCGGGACGCTGCGATCCATCGGCTTCGACGTCATGGAGCACTACGATGTGGACAAGAAGGCCATGGACACGGCCATGGAGGAATTTGCCCGCAAGGCGCGCGATGCCCGCATCGGACTGGTCTACTACGCCGGCCACGGCATCCAGGTCCACGGCAATGCCTATCTGGTTCCGGTGGACGTTGCGCTGGAAGACGACCGTGACCTGCGCCGCCTGGTCCCCGCCGACTACCTGATGCAGGACGCCTCCAAGGCGAGCAGCCTCGGCGTCGTCATCCTCGATGCCTGCCGCGACAACCCCTTCCTGAAACGCATCGCCGAAGCCTCGGGAGCCACCCGCTCGATGGTCGTGGGGCGCGGGCTGGCGCGCATCTCCGACGTGCCGAAGAACACGCTCATTGCCTACGCCACCCAGACCGGGAATGTCGCTCTCGACGGCGACGGCGAGAACAGCCCCTACGCGGCCGCGCTCATCAAGCACCTGCCCGCGCCGGGCAAGGATGTCCGGCTCATCTTCGGCGCCGTTCGCGACGAGGTCATTTCCGTCACCGGCCACCAGCAGGAGCCTTACACCTACGGATCGCTGGGCGGCGAGGCCATTGTCATCAACGAGAGCCCCGCGGGCGCGGGCGAGGCGGTCGTGGTGCCGCCGGCCACCGGCAAGACGGCAGGCATCCCGGGACAGGGCGCCGGCCCGCGGGATTCCACCGCCCTCACCAGCGCCTATGCGGCATGGCGCACCGCCATAGACGGCAACGACTGGAAGCGGCTCGACAGCCTCGCCGGCAAAGGCAGCCTGTTCGCGCTTCTGGCGGGCGAGCTCGCGGGCGCGTCGCGCTCGGAGCCCGTCGGACGGGCCATCGCCTCCCTCGCC
>JBFWSL010000337.1:0-2903 GCA_050248375.1 Hyphomicrobiales bacterium
CACGCAAATCTCCACCACGCGTCCCTTGACGCCGGCACGGATGGAGTTGAACAGCTTCATCACCTCGATGATGCCGATGGTATCGCTTTCCTTGACCTGCGCGCCCGGCACGACGAAAGGCGGCGCGCCCGGCGAGGGGGCGACGTAGAAGGTACCGTTCATGGGGGCCTTGATCGCGAGCAGACCCGGCCTGGAGTCCGGCTCCGCGGCTGCGGGCCGTGCGGCCTGAACAGGCTGCGCCGCGGTTGCGGCCGGTGCGGCCGGCGAAACAGCCACGGACGGCGCCGTTTGCGCTGGCGCGGCCGGCCGGTCCGGAAGCGATGGGCTGGCACCCGCATCCGTGCTGACCTCCAGCCGAACCTCTCCGTCCGAATAGCTGAACCGCCGGTAGTCCAGCTCTTTCAGCTTGGTCAGCAGTGAAATGACATCGCGAGTGGTGAGAGACATTCCTTACAGGTCCATCATTTGTTGTTTTAGGAGGCCAGCTTGATCGCAGGCCCATCCGGCCTGGCCGCCCTTGCGGCCGCTTCATTCAACTGCTCGAGATGCTTGTCGACGAACGCGGTCGTGATATCGCCCGAGAGGAAATCAGGATGGCCAAGAACGGCCTGGTGAAATGGAGCCGTCGTGGCCACGCCGTCGATCGTCAGCTCCGCGAGCGCGCGGCGGCATCGGCGAATGGCTTCGTCGCGATCCCTGCCATGCACGATCAGCTTGCCCAGCAGGGAGTCGTAGAAGGGCGGAAAGTCGTAGCCTTCGTAACAGTGACTGTCCATCCGGACCCCGGGTCCGCCCGGCGATGTGAAGCGCACGATCCTCCCGGGAGACGGCGCGAAATTCCTTGCCGGATCCTCCGCGTTGATCCGGCATTCGATCGCATGACCGACAAGCTTCACGTCCTTCTCGCCGAAGGACAGCCGCTCGCCTGAGGCTATGCGGATCTGCTCGGCGACGAGATCGATGCCTGTGAGCATTTCCGTGACCGGATGCTCGACCTGGATGCGGGCATTGATCTCGATGAAATAGAACTCGCGGCGCTCGACATCGAAGATGAACTCCACCGTACCGGCGCCTTCATAGTCGACCGCTTTCGCCGCCTTCACCGCCGCGGCGGAAATTTCCGTCCGCAGCTTTTCGTCGAGTGCGGGAGACGGTCCCTCCTCGACCAGCTTCTGATGGCGGCGCTGGACGGTGCAGTCCCGTTCTCCCAGGGCAACCGTGTTCCCGTGGCTGTCGGCGATGATCTGGACCTCGACATGGCGGATCGCCCGCAAATAGCGCTCCATGTACATGCCGGGATCGCCAAACGCCGCCAGGGCCTCGCCGGACGCCTCGCTCCAGGCCGTGGCCAGCGTGTCCCGGGACTCCACGATGCGCATGCCCCTGCCGCCGCCGCCGGCCCGCGCCTTGAGCAGGACCGGCATGCCGATTTTCCCCGCGACCTCGACCGCCTGCTTCGCATCGGTCAGCGCGCCGTCGGACCCCGGAACCACCGGGACGCCGGCCGCCATGAGCGTATCGCGCGCTGTCACCTTGTCGCCGGCCAGACGGATGGACTCCGCCGACGGGCCGACGAACCTGATTCCGGAATCCCTGCACAACCGGGAGAAGGCGGCATTCTCGGACAGGAAGCCGTAGCCCGGATGTATGGCGTCCGATCCGGTGCCTTTAGCGGCGGCGATGATCGCCGCCTGGTCCAGATAGCTTCGCTTGGCGGGAGCGGGCCCGATGCAGACCGCGCGATCGGCCAGCCTGACAGGAAGGGAATCCTCGTCCGCCGACGAATAGGCGACGACGGCCTCCACCCCGAGGTCATGACAGGCACGAATGATCCGAAGAGCGATCTCTCCACGGTTCGCGATAAGAAGACGCCGGACCATTTTCACGCCCAATCCAGAGACAGGGAAAACGCGCCTTTTCGCACGGACAGGTGCCGTATGGCGCGATGCTGCAACTCGTTGAGAAGGAACTCTTCCACCGTATCGCTCGCGGCGTGCTCCAGATCGCGGAGCAGTTGCCCCCGGCCCGCCCGGACCTGTTCCAGCTCCTCCGGCGAGCAATGCGCCTCCAGGACGGCGTCGTCCCCCTCGGCAGCCGGCATCGCCGGCGCGCTGTCCGAGACCTTCCGCGCGCGTTTCATCACCTCTTCCGCCACGTCGCCGGCCGGCTCGCCCTCCAGCTTCGCCGCGATCCGCACCAGCGGCGCTTCGAAGTCCGCGCCATAGCGCTTGCCGTCGATCAGGTTGCGAACCGCGACCCGGGCGATCGCCGCATCGAGCGGCGAAACCATCGCCGGATACCCGAAGTCGGCGCGAACCCGCGTTACCTCGTCCAGCAGCGCTTCGGACTTGTCCGCCGCGCCGGCCGCGCGCAATTCGTCGAGGCAGTCCGAACGCAGGGCGTCGGTGAGCTGGTGACGGTCATATCCCCAGTCGGGCAGGCCGTGCCTGCCGACCGGCAGATCGTTGAGATCGGCCAACCCGGACAGATAGCTTTCGAACTGTCCGTAGGCGGCCATGTCGAGGCCGGTGTCCACCCCTTCCCTGCGGAGATTCTCGTGGAAATAGCGCACCGGAGGCAGGGAAAACCCGCCCGCGAGCGGTTCGGCAACGGCGTGAACCGCACTTGCGCCCGCCGCAACGGCATCCAGGCAAACCCGCTCGGCCTGTCCGGAATAGGCAGCGCCCCGGAATTCGAGCGCGACACCGTCGAGCGAGTCCACGAGCCGCCGCAGAAGCTCCCCCGCCCGTTCCGGCAGCAGCAGCCCGCCGGGATCGTAGAGGCAGACGGATTGCGGCGACAGTTGAGCCAGGGCTGCGGCTCTTTCGGCGAAGTGGCTGTCGTCATGCGCGGGCGACCTGGTGAATACCAGCACTGGCCGCGCATCGAGCCCGGCCTCGCGG
>JBFWSL010000338.1:0-2866 GCA_050248375.1 Hyphomicrobiales bacterium
CCTGCCTGGTGGACGACGAGGTGCGGGCCGCGGCCGAGCTGCGCCCGCTGGGCGAGACGTTCAGCGCCGAGGCCGAGGCGGCCTTCTCCGTGGAGAAGGACCACCAGGACGTTGGCATCGGCACCGAGCTGATGGGCCGCATCATCCGCGCCGCCCGCAACCGCGGCATCACCCGGCTATACATGAACTGCCTGGCGGAGAACCGCCGCATGCAGCGCATCGCCAGGAAATACGAGGCGGTGCTCACCTTCGAGCAGGGCGAGGTCATCGGCCAGCTCAAGCCGGTCACGCCCAACTGCTTCTCCATCTGGCGCGAGGCCGTCGAGGACGAGATGGGCTTCGTCATGGCCGTGCTCGACCTGCAGAAGCGCGTGCTGCCCGCCGCCTGAGGCCCGGGGCCCGTTTCCCGGCAACCCTTTGTTCACCCCGATCGGCGAAAGCCCGCCCGAACGGCTGCGGCGAAAGCGCGCCGTTAAGCCCCCTGTGAAAGACTGGGGCCCATGGGCGAGACCATTGGCCAGGGCGATCGGGGGAGCGCCAGGCTGCATACTCTGACAGCCGGCGAACTGCCCCTCTATCTCGAGCACCTCACGCGGCTCGACAGGGCCGGACGGCGCCTGCGCTTCGGCTGCGCCATGGACGAGGCCGCGCTGCAGGCCCACTGCCTGACCCTTATCGACAACCGCGTTACGATAGTCGGCGCCTTCGTCGGCGGCACGCTGCGGGCCGCGGCCGAGCTGGCCCCCGCCCGCGCGCCCTTCGACGGCTGCGAGGCGGCCTTCTCCGTCGAATCCGGGTTCCGCCGCTGCGGCCTCGCCTCCGCGCTGCTCGACAGCGCCGCCCGCATGGTGAGCCCGCGCCTGCTGACCCTCGTCTGCGACGCCGACAACGTGCCCATGCTCGCCTGCGCGGCGAAGGCCGGCGCCACCGTCACCGTCTGCGACGACGAGGCCATCTGCACCCTGCGCGGCCCCGGCGTCGCCGCCGGCGAGCCGGCACGCGAGATCGTCACGCTGCCCCACGACGCCCTCCTGCGCGGCTACGTCTGAGCCGGCGCCGTCGGGCCCGCTCCGCCCGCCTGCCAGCGCAGCCATCCGCTGCCCTCGTGCCCGAAGCGGAACAGCTCCGGATGCAGGATCTCCGCCAGGATCTCCAGCGACTCCGCCAGCCGCGGTCCCGGCCGGTTGAAATACTGGCTGCCGTCGCCGATCAGCACCTGGCCCGAGCGCACCGCCTTCAGCCCCGCCCAGCCGGGCTTCGCCGCCAGCAGCGGCATCTCCTCGAGCGTGCGCGCCATGCCGAAGCCGCAGGGCTGCACGAAGATCACGTCCGGATCGGCGGCGCGCAGGTCGTCCCAGCTCATCCAGGGCGAATGCCTGCCCGCCTCCCCGAACAGGTTCTCGCCTCCCGCCATGGCGATCAGCTCCGGTATCCAGTTGCCGCCGGACATCAGCGGGTCGATCCACTCCACCGTGGCCACCCGCGGCCGCGCCGCCGCCCTTCCCGCACGCGCGGCGATCCCGCCCATGCGGCTCTTCAGCTCGCCGATCAGCGCGTCGCCGCGCCCGGGCACGCCCAGCGCACCGGCCACCCGCGCGATGTCGGCCCACAGATCCTCCAGGCAGTCGGGCCTGAGCGACACCACCTGCGCGTCCAGCCCCGCCAGCTCGCACAGCGCCGCCTCCACGTCGCCGAGCGACACCGCGCAGACCTCGCACTGGTCCTGGGTGACGATGACGTCCGGGCGCGCCGCGCCGAGCCGGTCCGCGTGCACCCGGTAGACCGACAGCCCCTCCTGCACGATCGCCTTCACGCGCTCGTCGATCTCGTAGCTGCTACCCTCGACGGGAAACTTCGGCTCGGTCAGCTCCGGCAGGGCTTTCACGTCCGGCGGGTGGTCGCATTCGTGGCTGCGCCCCACCAGCCAGCCGCGGCAGCCGAGCGCGCACACGATCTCGGTCGCGGAGGCGATCAGGGTGACGACGCGTTTCTGCGGGATGCTCATGGGCCGGGCCTGTCTCTCATGGTCATCGTTCATTTCTCGCGCGGCCCGAGCGTCGCCCTGCCGCCGTCCGGCGAAAGCGCGGCTTCGGCATCCGCGATGATGCGGGCATGGTCGAAGGCGAGCGCCTGCCGGCGCCAGTCGGCCACGAAGGCGGCCTCGCCCGCGTCGTCGCCGGCCCGCACGGGGCAGGAGCGGATACGTCCCGCGAAGGCGACCGAGCAGGTGTGGCCGCGCGCGTCCCGCTCCGGATCGGAATAGACGCCGGTCAGCACCAGCGTGCCGGCACGCACGCCGGTCTCCTCCATCAGCTCGCGCCGGCAGGCCGCCTCCACCGTCTCGCCGATATCGACAAATCCGCCCGGCAGCGCCCACCGCCCCGCGAAGGGCGGATGCTTGCGCCGCACCATGAGCACGCGCCCCGCCTCGTCGAACAGCACGCAATCGGTGGTCAGCAATGGCGTCTTCGGCGTTGGCATCTTCTCTTTCTCCTTCCCCTCGTCATTGCCGGGCCGCCCGGCTTTCTGCCTTCTCTCCCTTGTCATGCCCCGCAGCGCTCCGCTCAGGTCCACTTCTGCCCCTCGGGGAGAGGTCGGACCGTAGGTCCGGGTGAGGGGGGCGCGGTGCGTCACGATCATAGCCCATCCCCCCACCATCATAGCCTGCCCCCACCCCTGATCCCCGCCTGCGCGGGGACAGGCTCCCTCCCCGCAAGGGGGAGGGGAAATTCCGCGCAGCCTCCGCCGCCCGGCCCACGGGTCTTGCCTCTGGCAAGCCCGAGGACACGCCCGTCGGGGTGGCGGCGCGTGCGTTGCGGCGCGGCGCACTCCACCACCTCCCCCTCGACGGGGGAGGTCGGACGCG
>JBFWSL010000339.1:0-2842 GCA_050248375.1 Hyphomicrobiales bacterium
CCGACCTTGAACTTCAGTGTCCCGTAACCGGCTTCCACCAGACGGTCCACCTCCTCGCGGGCCTTGCCGGCGTCCTTGCCGTCGCTCGACAGAATGGCCAGGAGTTCCACCTTGCCCGGGCGGGCGAGGGCGGGATGCTCCTCGATCATGTCGAGCGCGGTGAGGAAGGCGGTGGCGGTGAAGGCGGCGTTTGGGATCAGCGCGGCGAGCTTCTCGCGCGCCTCGGGGATCGGCTGCCGGGTGATGGTGGGCGCGACGGCGAGCGCGGTGGTCCAGCTCTGCTCGACGGTCTCGTCGGTATAACCGGGCAGCAGGGTCGCCTCGCCGAATCCGGTACGTCCGCCATTGCCGGTGATTGTCACCAGCACGGTGTCGAAGGCGTGCTGTATGCCGAAGGACAGCCGGTAGGGCTTGGTCAGCGGCAGCCGCAGCCGGCGGATCTCGATGCGTTCGATCATGGGTGCGGCCTCCATAATGTCCGCTCAGCGCGGGGCCATTGGAAAACGAGGCTATCCGCCCAGGCGTTCCTTCAGGGCGGAGGGAACCCCGGTCGGCGTCGGCACCACGGTCACGCCGGCGGCGGCCAGCGCGTCATACTTGCCCTTCCACGATCCCTTGCCGCCCATGACGATGGCGCCCGCGTGCCCCATCTTCTTGCCGGGAGGCGAGGCCGCACCGGCGATGAAGGAGACCACGGGCTTCTTCATGCTGGCGGCATATTCGGCCGCTTCCTCCTCCATGCCGCCGCCGATCTCCCCGATCAGGGCGACCGCCCTGGTGCGCTCGTCCTTGTCGAGGCAGACCAGGGCGTCCCTGGTCGTCGTTCCGATGACGGGGTCGCCGCCGATGCCGACGAAGGCGGAGATGCCGAAGCCCGCCTGCACGAGGTTGAGGCAGACAAGGGTGCCGAGGCTGCCCGAGCGCGAGATGACGCCGATGTCGCCGGGCATGAACACGCGCTCGTTGAAGGCAGGCATGAACCCGACGAAGCACTCGCCCGCCGTGACGATGCCGGCCGTATTGGGGCCTATGACGCTGGCGCCCATCTCGCGCGCGGCGGCGAGGAAGTACATGACGTCGTGGACCGGCACATGCTCGGTCAGGATGACGAGTTTGCGGATGCCCGCTTCCAGCGCGTCCATGACGGAGGACTTCACGCCCGGCGGCGGAACGATGATGCAGGTGCAATCGATCTTGCCGGCCTCTTTCGCGGCGTCCCTGGCCGAGGCCCAGACAGGACGGTCGAGATGTTGCGTGCCGGCCTTCTTGGGATTGACGCCGCCCACGATCCTGGTGCCGTAGCCGATCATCTTGTCGGACCAGAAGGTGGCCTGTGTGCCGGTGATGCCCTGCACCAGCACGGTTTCATTGCCGTGAACGATCATCGTGCGGCCTCCACCGCGGCCTTCACCGCGTCGTCCATGGTGGGGTAGGGGGTGACGCCGAGCTTCTGCTTCAGCATGGCCCTGGCTTCGTCCTCGCCGGTGCCGGAGATGGACCAGAAGACGGGGACCCTGGGATTCACCGTGTCCCAGGCCTGCAGGACGCCGTCGGTCATCACGTCGGTGCGGGCGATGGCGCCGCAGAAGTTGATGAGCAGCGATTTCACGCGCGGATTGCCGAGCACGACCTCGAGCGCCTGCTTGCCGAGCACATAGGCGTTGCCGCCGATCTCGAGGAAGTTGGCGGGCTGGCCGCCGAAATGCGCGATGGCGTCCATGGTGGTCATGGTGAGCCCCGCGCCGTTCGAAAGCAGGCCGACACTGCCGTCGAGCTCGATATACTTGAAGCCGATCTCCTGGCCCTTCTTCTCCAGCGGCGTCAGCTTGTCGGGCGAGCCTTGCCTGACGAGTTCGGGATGGCGCTTGATGCCGGAGTCGTCGAGGGTGAACTTGCAGTCGAGCGCAATCAGCCGGCCGTCCTTGGTCAGCACCAGCGGGTTCACCTCGAGCAGCTCGGCGTCATTGTCGATGTAGGCCTTGTAGAGAGCCGCGAGGAAGCCCGCGAGCCTGGCGGGTGTCGTGCCCTCTATCGCGGGCAGCTTCTTCGCCAGCGCCGCTTCGTCCAGCCCCTTGCGGATGTCGATCGGCAGCCGCAGCAGCTTGTCGGGATGCTTTTCCGCCAGTTCCTCGATGTCCATGCCGCCCTCGGCGGAGAACAGCAGCAGCGGGCCCTTGCTGGCGCTGTCGTTCAGGATCGCGGCGTAGAGTTCGCGGGCGATCGGCACCTGCTGCTCGACCAGAAGGCGGGCGACGGTATGGCCCGCGATGTCCATGCCGAGAATGGCGGCTGCCGCCTTCTCCGCCTCCTGCGGCGAGGAGGCCAGCTTGATGCCGCCGGCCTTGCCGCGCTTGCCGGTGGGCACCTGCGCCTTGACCACGCAGGGCCCCAGCTTTTCGGCGGCCCTGGCCGCATCGCCGGCACTGGTCACCAGTTCGCCGCCGGGCACGGCGATGCCCACGGCCTTCAACAGCGGCTTGGCCGCGTACTCCTCGAAATTCATTACGCCGTCCTTGGGTTTTCTTATTTGCCGTATTTGGTCCAGTAGGCGCCGAACAGTTCCTCTTCCGCCGGCTTGTCCTCCGGAATCGTGGTCACCAGATGGGTGATGTTCAGGAAGCACTTGTAATTGAGGTTGTCGGAGATGGAATTCCCCTGCCAGGTGCCGCACCCCATCGACAGCGTGAAGGGCAGGGCATTATTGAAGCCGCCGCCGTTGCCGAAGGTATGCGCCTGGTTGACCAGGACGCGGACCACGTCCACGTCCTCGGCCAGCTCGCGGGCATGGTCCATGTCCTTGGTGTGAATGCCGATGGAATGGCCCCGGCCGACATGGTCGAGA
>JBFWSL010000340.1:0-2829 GCA_050248375.1 Hyphomicrobiales bacterium
TCCAGCTTGCCGCGCGCCACCACCTCGCCGCCATGGACGCCGGCGCCGGGGCCCATGTCGATCAAATAATCGGCGGCGCGGATGCTGTCCTCGTCATGCTCGACGACGATCACCGTATTGCCGAGATCGCGGAGCCGACGGAGGGTGACCAGCAGGCGATCATTGTCGCGCTGGTGGAGGCCGATGCTGGGCTCGTCGAGCACGTAGAGGACGCCGGAGAGGCCGGAGCCGATCTGGCTGGCGAGGCGGATGCGCTGGCTCTCGCCGCCGCTGAGCGTGCCCGAGGTGCGGTTGAGGTCGAGATAGTCGAGGCCGACATTGTTGAGGAAGCCGAGCCGCTCGTTGATCTCCTTCAGGATCGCGCGGGCGATCTCGTTCTGCTGGGGGGTGAGCTTCTCGTGCAGCGTCTCGAACCAGGCGAGAGCGTGGCGGACGGAGCGGGCGGTGGCCTGGCTGATATGCTCGCCGGCGATCTTCACCGCCAGCGGCTCGGGGCGGAGGCGGGCGCCGTGGCAGATCTCGCAGGGCTGGGGGGTCTGGTACCTGGCCAGCTCCTCGCGCATCCAGGCGGATTCGGTCTGGAGGAGGCGGCGGTTGAGATTGCCGATGACGCCGTCGAACGCCTTCTCGACCTCGTAGGACTTGCGGCCGTCGATGAAGCGGAGCGTGACCTTGCGGCCCTTGCTGCCGTTCAGGATCAGATCGTGGATCTCCGGCGGCAGCTCCTTCCACGGCGTCTCCAGGCTGAAATCGAACTCGCGGGCGAGGCTGCCGAGCACCTGCATATAATAAGGGCTGGGCGGGCTGGAGCGGGCCCAGGGGACGACCGCGCCCTTCTTGATCGAGAGATTCTCGTTCGGGACGATCAGGTCCGGATCGAAGAGCTGCTTCTCGCCGAGCCCGTCGCAGCCGGGGCAGGCGCCCTGCGGCGCGTTGAAGCTGAACAGGCGCGGCTCGATCTCCGGGATGGTGAAGCCGCTGACCGGACAGGCGAACTTCTCGCTGAACACGATCCGGCCCGGGGGGGCGTTGTCGGAGAGGACGTCGCGGGTCTCTGCACCCCCTCCACCAGCCTGCGGCTGGTCCCCCTCCCCGTCCCGGGGAGGATCGGCCGGGTCCAGATAGACGGTGCCGTCGGCGAGCTTCAGCGCCTGTTCGAGGCTGTCGGCAAGGCGGGTCTCGATGCCCCCCTCCCCATCCTTGCCGGCGCGGACGACGAGGCGATCGACCACCACCTCGATGTCATGCTTGTACTTCTTGTCGAGGGCGGGGGCCTCCTCGATCTCGTAGAACCGGCCGTCGATGCGGACCCGGGTGAAGCCGGCTTTCTGCCACTCCGCCAGCTCCTTGCGATATTCGCCCTTGCGGCCGCGGACGACCGGGGCGAGCAGGTAGAGCCGGGTGCCCTCGGGCAGCGCCATCGTGCGGTCGACCATCTGGCTGACCGTCTGCGCCGCGATCGGCTCGCCGGTGGCGGGGCTGTAGGGGATGCCGACGCGGGCCCACAGCAGCCGCATATAATCGTAGATCTCGGTGACCGTGGCGACGGTGGAGCGCGGGTTGCGGCTGGTCGTCTTCTGCTCGATCGAGATGGCCGGCGAGAGCCCGTCGATATGATCGACGTCGGGCTTCTGCATCATCTCCAGGAACTGGCGCGCATAGGCGCTGAGCGATTCGACGTAGCGCCGCTGCCCCTCCGCATAGATGGTGTCGAAGGCGAGGCTCGACTTGCCGGAGCCCGAGAGCCCGGTGATCACCGTCAGCGTCTCGCGCGGGATATCGACGTCGATATCCTTGAGATTGTGCTCCCGGGCACCGCGCACGCTCAAATGGGTCAGCATCGGCCGTTCGTTCCAGCTATGTTCTTCTGTTACTGAGCGCGGCGCGAGGCGTCAACGCGGGTGGAGCGGAGATGTGGGGCCGCCGGCCCGCCGAGGCAAGGCGCAAGGCGCGTATCCTGAAGGCAAGTAGTATGGGCTGTCAGATATCGAACAGGAAGAAAAGGTTCGGCCTCACTGCTGCTTGCCAATCCCATCGGGCAATGCTTGTGCAGTTCCGGGGCAAGCGGGGGTATTGTATGTTCGGCCGGGTTATCGTCACGCTTTCGATCTTGTTCTTCGCGAGCAGTCCGGCCGCGGCCCAGATGCGTCCCCAATTGCCCGGCGAGTTCCGGATTTACGAAGAAAATGACTATTTCAATTTCGTCACGGAGCAGACGGACGTTTATTATACGCAGGGTGCAAGGGTCGAAAATCTGTACGCGTCCGATGAGTCTGCGACGCATCTGCTTCCTGGAATTCCGTTCGACGCCCTGTGCCTGGCCTGTGGAAGAAACCTCGGGAATCGCGCCGTGAACACGGGCTGGGCGATCGGCCAGAATATCTACACGCCGAGAGACATCGAGATCGCCGCGCCGCAGCCCTACGACCGGCCGTGGGCCGGGCTGCTTTACGTCTCGCGGGTGGCGCGCTTCACATTCCATGACCCCACGACCGGCCGCGGGCGCCAGGACCGGGTGGAGGTTTCGGTCGGCATGGTTGGATCAGCGGCTCTCGCCGGCCCGGCGCAGACCCGGTGGCACGAAATCATTGGATCCCCGCGGCCGGCATCGAGCTGACCTTTTCCGACCGGGTGCGGGTGTCCTTCCAGTTCGTGCGCCGTGGAAGCGAGTTCCGCGACTGGCTCGGCCGCGCCGCACGGGCACAGGATTTCGGATCGATCAACGTCGTCTTGTTTGGCCGTCCCCGACAATAGGCCGCGCGTCGCTCCACCGGTGCATTCCATCGCGCCGAAGGAACTGCGTCAGGCGCCAGGCATTTACGCGGCATG
>JBFWSL010000341.1:0-2812 GCA_050248375.1 Hyphomicrobiales bacterium
ATCGCACCCTCGCGCCAGATCAGATTGACGCACAGCAGCGCGGAATCGAAGGCGTCGTGCGCAAGCACGGCCTCCAGACACTCCGTCATCAGCCTGGCGTTCAGGGAAACGCCGCCGGTCATGTCGAGCGGGTTCCGCACGGCCGCGAACGCCGGCAGGCGAGAGGCCAGGTCCTGCCTGAGGTCGTCCGGAAGCGGCGGCAATTCCGCGCCGGTATTGGAGGCCGCGTCCGCGGCGAGCACCGCCGCGCCGCCCGAGTGGCTGAGCACCGCCATCCGCATTCCCCGGGCGGCGGGCATCTTGCTCAGCATGGACAGGAGATCGAGCAGATGTTCGCCATCGGTGGCGCGCACCACGCCGCAGGCATCGAACACCGCCTGCGCCACGGCATCGGAACCGACGAGCGCGCCCGTATGCGAACGGGCGGCTTCCGCGCCGATGTCTGACGTGCCCACTTTCAGGACCACGACGGGCTTGCCGAGCTCTCGCGCCCTATTGGCGAATTTCATGAAGGCGGCGCCATCCCGGATACTCTCTATGTAGCCGCAGATGATCTGCACGTCGTCGCGTTCGACCAGATAGCTGCCGAAATCGGAGAACTCCAGATCGGCTTCGTTGCCCGAGCTGACGAAATACCCGAAGTTGATGCCGACATGCTCGGCCTGCGCGAGAATGGCCGTTCCGAAGGCGCCGCTCTGCGAGATCAGGGCAATCGGACCCGGCTTCGCCCGTCCCCGGTCGAAGAACTGGCTGATCGAGGGCACCAGGCCGCTGGCCAGGTTGGCGATGCCCACCGAGTTCGGCCCCACCAGCCGCACCTTCTTGGCCCGGGCCGTCGCAAGCAGCTCGACCTCGAGCGCCTTGCCCGCCTCGCCCAGTTCGGAGAAACCCGAGGTCAGCACCACGGCGGTCTTGATCTTGCCTTCCGGCACCGCGGCGATGACGCTATTCAGCGCCTTGGCGGGAACCGAGAGGATCGCCACGTCGACATCGTCGGGAATGGCCGTCAGGTCGGGGTAGCAGGGCAGCCCCAGAACCTCTTTGTATTTCGGATTCACAGGGTAGATGATGCCCGCGAAGCCGTAGCGCAGGAGAAAGTCCAGAACCACGCCTCCGCCGAGCCTCTTCGTGTCCGGCGTGGCCCCCACGACGGCCACCGTCCCCGCATCGAGCAGCGGGCCAAGATTCCGATCTGTCATGATTTCCCCCGTCAGCGTGCCAGTTCGATGCGCACTCCGCCGTGATGCATGCTGACTTGTCTGTGCGGCTGGAGCTTCTCGAATTTCCGGAGCGCTTCCCGCAGCCCTGCATTGGCCGATATCCCGGAAAGCCCCTTGTTCCGTTCGTTCATGAACGCGTCGAACTGCTTTGGCTGGTAATAGGAGGCCGTCACCAGGTCGTCCTCGGATCGAAGCGAGCTGTATTCCTTCCTCAGTTCCGGCAGGCGCGGCCTGATGACTTCGCCGGGGCGCGCGAGATTCGGCTCCGCCCCGCCGGTGAGCCGGTCGATCCTGTCGAGCACCTCCGGGTCGATGGGGGCCACCGGCCGCCCGTAGTAGCCGAGCACGTAGCGCACGACTTCATCGGGCATGGAGGCGTATCGCTCCTGCGACATTACGTTGATGGTCGCCTGCGTGATGATGAACTGCGCGAACGGACTGACCAGGATGGGATATCCGAGGTCGGCGCGGACACGGCCGGCTTCCTCGAGAACCGCCTCGAGCTTGTGCTCCAGATTGAGGTCCCGCAACTGCATGTGCAGGTTGGAAATCATGCCGCCGGGAACCTGGTGGTGGTACAGGAAGGGGTCGTACCGGTTGTAGGGCATGATCGGCTTGCCGTGCTCCAGCGCGACGGCCGTGAGGTAGTCCTCCATCTCGCCGATATCGGCATCGTCGACGAGAACCTCATGGCCCTCCGAGCGCATCCACCGCGTGCAGTACCGCGCATCGGGAAGCGCATCGCTCGCCGCGAGCGGCCTCACGCCGAGATGGATAATGTTCACGCCGAGCTTGATGCCTGTCAGGCAGACCAGTTCCCCGAGGCCGGACCGGCAATGGCTGTGCATTTCCAGCGGAAGGTCGCCGATGACGGCCCGGATGGCGGGAACCAGGGTCTTCGCACGCTCGGGAGTCAGCAAGCCGCTCGGATCCTTGATCCCGACCGAGTCGACCCCCAGCTTCGCGATCTCGCGCGCCGCGTTGGCGTAGAATTCGTCCGTGTGCGCGGGGCTGATCGTATAGACCACATGCCCGCTCGCATGCATGCCGCACTGCTTCGCCGTATTCACGGAAAGCGCGATATTCCTGATGTCGTGCAGCGTGTCGTAGCAGGTGTATCTCTTGATGCCGTTCGCGGCGACCCGCTTGACCGTCAGGTCGACGATGTCGTCCGGAAACATCTCGAAGGTGAACAGGCTCTGCCCTCGCGACCATAGGTTCAACGGCGTCTTCTTCATGAGGCCCGAGGCCAGCCTCATGCGCTCCCAGGGATCTTCCCTCAGAAAGCGCACGCAAACGTCGAACACCGCTCCGCCGATCAGATCGATCACATCGAAGCCGAAATTATCGAGACGCGGCAGAAAGGGCAGGATCATCGCATTGGTCATGCGCGTCGCCCACAAGGACTGCTGCCCGTCGCGAAAGGACGTCTCGACAAGCTGAATACGGCTCATGCGCTTCCTCCACGCCTGCTGGCGCCCGCAAGCCTGTTTGAGCCCTGCCTGCCGCACGCCGGGGAACCGGTCCCGCAGCGATCCGCGGGCCAGTTCATTACCTATATTAGCTAACTAAGATAGCTAATAGAGTCCAGT
>JBFWSL010000342.1:0-2806 GCA_050248375.1 Hyphomicrobiales bacterium
CCGCTCCTCGCCCTACTCGCTCTACTCCGAAGAGCTGGTGACATTCGAGGACGATCGCGGCGCCTACGACCAGAAGGACGCCGAAGGCTTCATCCGCCTCAACGCGCTCAGGCTGAGAAGCCTGGCGGCGCGGAAACGCCGCATGTAGCGCCAGCCCCTACAGCATCACCTTTTCGTTGGTGCCGATATCGGGCCTGGAACTGGACATGGCGGCGGCGGCGGTCTTGGCCCTGGCGACGAGGCCGTTGGGCCGGTCCCAGTATTCCGCCGCCTCGGGGTGCACGGTAAGCACGCGTATGTCCGGATCGTCCTTGCCGTCGAACCAGGCCGCCGCGGCCATGTCCCACAGTTCTCCGATCAACCCTGTATCGCGTGACACGCTCGCCTTGCCCGAAACGGAGACGAACAGGTCACCCTCCGCCACCGTGATGCAGACATGGGGATTGGCGCGGATTTCCTCGTCCTTGTGATCGCGCGCGTTGGTCAGGAAATACACCGCGCGCTGGCGCGGCCGCGCATAGAGCGCCATGGGCCGCGCGCGGATTTCGCCGCCGTCCCGGGTCACCAGCATGCAGCTCGAAGCCTCCTCCAGCGCCTTCCAGACCCTTTCCGCTCCCCTTGCCTTGGCCATGATCGTCTCCCTGATGGTCTCCGGTTCGCAGGGAAAACCCGTGCCGCGGCGATACGTTCCGGAGCGTCTTGCGCCGGCGCCCGCCGGGCGCTAGGCCAGGGCCATGCTGCAAGCCATCGCGGATAGCCTGGCGGAGAACGGCCTCGCCGCCATCGGACCGGTCCCCGCCCGGGACGAGGACCGCCTGCCGCAACCGGCCCCCGGCCGGCCGGCCCGCTCGATCCTGCTGGCCGCCAACGCCGGTTCGGCCTTCTGGTCCCGTTTCACCGCCTCGAGGGAATATGCGGACGGCGGACCCGACCCGCTCAACCGCTGGTCCTTCCGCGTCGTCGGCGAGGTGGCAGGCGCCCACGGACTGAAGGCGGTTTCGCCCTTCGAGGGACCGCCCTTCTGGCCGTTCCAGCGCTGGGCCATGCGGGCCGGCGGCTTCTCGCAGTCTCCCCTCGGCGTGCTGGCCCATGCGCGATACGGCCCCTGGATCGCCTTTCGCGGGGCGCTGCTGTCGCCGGACCCCTGCCCGGAACCGCCGCCCGCGCCCGGACCCTGCGAAAACTGCACGGGAAAGCCCTGCCTCGACGCCTGCCCCGCGGACGCGCTCTCCCGCGGCCATTCCTACGATCCCGGGGCCTGCCGCGCCCATGTGGCCCATGACGGATGGGAGACCTGCGGCGCGCGCGGATGCCTCGTCCGCCATGCCTGCCCGGCGGGCAGGGACTTCGCCTATGCGCCCGGGCAGGCCCGCTTTCACATGACTGCGTTCATCGGCCGCTAAGTCTCCCCATTGCCTGCGATGGGCGCGAGCCTATATAAGGCCCACGCGTGCGGCGCGGATCACCCGGCGCCCCCAAGAGATTCAGCCCCCATGAACCTGAGAAATATCGCGATCATCGCCCATGTCGATCATGGCAAGACGACCCTCATCGACGTGCTGCTGCGCCAGGCGGGGGCCTTCCGCGACAACCAGCGCGTGGCCGAGCGCGCCATGGATTCCAACGACCTGGAGCGCGAGCGCGGCATCACCATCCTGGCCAAGTGCACCTCCATCGTCTGGAAGGACACGCGCATCAATATCGTCGACACCCCGGGCCACGCCGACTTCGGCGGCGAGGTGGAGCGCATCCTCAACATGGTGGACGGCGCCATCGTTCTGGTGGACGCCGCCGAAGGCCCGATGCCGCAGACCAAGTTCGTGGTCGGCAAGGCGCTGAAGGTGGGCCTGAAGCCCATCGTCGCCATCAACAAGATCGACAAGCCCGACGCGCGTCCCGTACCCGTGGTCAACGAGGTGTTCGACCTCTTCGCGGCGCTGGACGCCACCGACGAACAGCTCGACTTCCCCATCCTCTACGGCTCCGCCAAGCAGGGCTGGATGTCCGACAAGCCCGACGGCTCCCATGACGCCGGCATGGCGCCGCTGTTCGACCTGGTGGTGAAACACTTCGCGCCGCCCGTGGTCGAGGACGGCCCCTTCCGCATGCTCGGCACCATCCTGGAGGCCAATCCCTATCTCGGCCGCATCGTCACCGGCCGCATCACCTCCGGCAGGGTCAGGGCCAACCAGCCCCTCAAGGTGCTGTCGCGCGACGGCGAGGTCATCGAGCAGGGCCGCGTGTCCAAGCTGCTCGCCTTCCGCGGCCTGGAGCGCACGCCCATCGAGGAAGCCGAGGCCGGCGACATCGTAGCCATCGCCGGGCTGACAAAGGGCACCGTCGCCGACACCTTCTGCGCGCTGGAGGTCGAGCAGCCGCTCGCCGCCCAGCCGATCGACCCGCCCACCGTCGCCATGACCTTCCGGGTCAACGACTCCCCGCTCGCGGGCACCGAGGGCGACAAGGTGACGAGCCGCGTCATCCGCGACCGCCTGCTGAAGGAAGCCGAGGGCAACGTCGCCCTGCGCATCACCGAGTCCGGCGACAAGGATTCCTTCGAGGTGGCGGGCCGCGGCGAGCTCCAGCTCGCCATCCTCATCGAGACCATGCGCCGGGAGGGCTTCGAGCTGTCCGTCTCGCGCCCCAAGGTGGTGCTGCGCAAGGACGAGGCCACCGGCCAGATGCTTGAACCCATCGAGGAAGTCGTCATCGACGTGGACGAGGAGCATTCCGGCGTCGTGGTGCAGAAGCTCTCGGAGCGCAAGGCCGACATGGCCGAGATGCGCCCCTCCGGCGGCGGCCGCCT
>JBFWSL010000343.1:0-2798 GCA_050248375.1 Hyphomicrobiales bacterium
GCGCCAGCACGAAGACCGACAGCAGGAACATGATGGCGAGGAGCAGCGTCGACAAGGCATCGACGAAGCCCGGCCAGTAGTCGATCGTCCGTTGCGGACGGCGCGCGCGGGCCAGAGCCATCAGTTGCGTTCCCGCTGCTTCAGCGCGTCAGTCAGCTTGTCGAGGGTGGCGCGCATGGCCTTCTGCTCCTCGGCCTGGGCCTCGACCCAGTCGCGCATCAACTGCTGCTCGTTGCGCATGTTCTTGACCAGACCGGAAATGCCGTCGGCGAGGTTGGCCATGGCGGTGGCGACGCGGGGGCTGGAGCCACCCGTCTCCTGAAGGCTGCGCAGCCGTTCCGAGAGCACGCGGATTTCCTCGGCCGACTGCGCCTTGGAGGGATCGGCGACAAGAACGTCGGAGGAGACGTCGGTGAGCGACGACAGCCAGTTCTCCAGTTCCGTGTAGAAGCGGTTCTGGGCGCGGCCCGCCTGAAGGTCGAGGAAGCCGACGATCAGCGAACCGGCGAGGCCGAAAAGCGAAGATGAGAACGCCGTTCCCATGCCGGAAAGCGGCGCGGACAGACCCGATTTCAGCGCATTCAGCACGTCGTTGGCGTCGCCGGAGCCGGGATCGAGCGACCGGATCGTCTCGCCGATGGAGCCGATGGTGGCGAGCAGGCCCCAGAATGTGCCGAGAAGGCCGAGGAAAACCAGAAGGCCCACCAGATAGCGGGTGATGTCACGCGTCTCGTCCAGCCGGTTGGCGATCGAATCGAGGATTGAGCGCATGGTGTTGGTCGACAGCGACATGGCCGAGGACCGGCTGAGCAGCGCCTTCATCGGCGCCAGCAGCACGGGCTCGGACGACGGCGCGCCGGCGCGGAAGGAGTTGACCCAGCGGATCTCGCGGAACAGCCGAACGACCTGCGCGAAGGCGAGCAGGATGCCGACCACCAGCACGCCGAGGATCAGGCCGTTGAGGCCGGGGTTCGTGGAGAATGCCGAAGAGATCTGCCGGTAGAGGATGGCCGCGATGAAGCCGGCGATCGCCAGAAAGATCAGCATGGACAGCAGGAACACCTGCGGACTGGAGAGCTTGCCTGGATCGTAATACTGGTCCTCGACCGTTCTCTCCGGTCCGGAACTCACCGTTGCCGCCATCCGCTCGCCTCTTCCCAGCCCGCTGCGATTTTGGCGCCGAGTCTAAACGGAATTGTGACGAAATTGAAAGACGCGAAGGCCGGGTCGTGTCCCGGTGCGAATTCCCGTCATTAAGATTTGCAGTTTGCCCGAAATCCTGCTGCGAATACGCCATCGAGCCTCT
This sequence comes from Hyphomicrobiales bacterium, assembly GCA_050248375.1. Taxonomy (GTDB): domain Bacteria; phylum Pseudomonadota; class Alphaproteobacteria; order Rhizobiales; family Methyloligellaceae; genus JAYZVT01. The sequence continues at coordinate 1,307 of JBFWSL010000343.1, forward strand.
GCTGGTCATCTCCGTCGGCGCCCGAAGTCGTCTTCTTGTAGTCCGGCTTGGTCATAGAAGGTCTCCGAATGCACGTCTGTGGCAAAGAGCGACAGTGATGACCGACCGGATTTCCGAGGCCGGAACGCATCGCGGCAGCGCGGCCGAGGTTTTTTCCACTTTTCTCAAGCTGGGCCTGACGTCTTTCGGCGGACCCATCGCCCATCTGGGATATTTCCGTGACGAGCTGGTGGTGAGGCGGCGCTGGCTGGACGATCATGCCTATGCCGATCTCGTCGCGCTGTGCCAGTTCCTGCCCGGCCCGGCATCCAGCCAGGTCGGCTTCGCGCTGGGGCTGATGCGCGCCGGATGGCCGGGGGCATTCGCGGCCTTCGCGGCTTTCACGCTGCCTTCCGCTCTTATCCTGATCGCCTTTGCGCTGACTGCGTCGACGATCACCGGGCCGCTGGGAACCGGCGCCCTGCACGGCCTCAAGATCGTGGCCGTCGCCATCGTTGCGCAGGCAGTCTGGGGGATGGCGAAGACTCTCTGCCCGGACCGGGAGCGCTCCGCGATCGCGGTTCTTGCCGTGGCGGTGCTGGCTTTCACGCCGGGCGCATTCGGCATGGTCGCGGCCATCGGCGCAGGAGCGGCGGTAGGGCTGGCTCTTGGTCGCGGCACGGCAAAACCGGCAAGCTGCCACGCCGCGGTGCCCGTTTCGCAAGGGGCGGGTGTTGCGGCCATGCTGGTGTTTTTCGGCCTGCTTGCCTTGCTGCCCATGTTGGCCGGTCAGTCGCAGGCGCTCGCCGTCATCGACAGTTTTTACCGGGCAGGGGCGATGGTGTTCGGCGGCGGCCATGTCGTGCTGCCGCTTCTGGACGCAGAGGTGGTGCGCAGCGGCTGGGTCACTCCCGATGCGTTCCTCGCAGGCTATGGCGCGGCTCAGGCCGTGCCCGGGCCGCTCTTCACCTTCGCGGCCTATCTCGGCGCGGTTCTGGGACCGGAGCCGAACGGCATCGCAGGCGCTGGCCTCGCCCTTCTGGCGGTCTTCCTGCCGGGTTTCCTGCTGCTCATCGGCATCCTGCCGTTCTGGGACAGGTTCCGGGCCATGGCTGCGGCGCAATCGCTGATGCAAGGCGCCAATGCGGCCGTCGTCGGCATCCTCGGCGCGGCGCTCTATTCTCCTGTCTTCACGACGGCCATTGCCGATCTGCGCGACCTCGCCTTGGCGCTCGCCTGTTTCGTTGCGCTGATAGTCTGGAGGATTCCGTCCTGGCTGGTCGTCGGTCTTTCAGCCTTCGGGGGAATAGGTCTGACGCTGACCGGGTAAAGTAGGCAGGCCTGTTTCCCGCGAGCAGGGTCACAAGCGGGTTATGACCAGCGTGTCGAAAACCGCCGCGAGATGAAGGGCCGCGCCGCCGACGACGAAGCCGTGCCAGACCGCCGTCTGGAACTTCAGCCGGTGCCAGATGAAGAAGACGATGCCCGAGGAATAGACGATGCCGCCCGCCAC
>JBFWSL010000344.1:0-2759 GCA_050248375.1 Hyphomicrobiales bacterium
CTGTCGCGCCGGCCGCGTCGCCCGTCAGTATTCGCATCATGAAATCATAGGGTTATTCGACACAAAGTAAGCGCTCAGCCGGAGCCCTATGCGGCGAGGCTTGACGTGGGTGCGAAGTTCCACGGCATAAGTTCGTCGATGCGGCTCTTGGGGTGTCCGTCGAGCACGGCGCGGAGGGTTTCGGCGAGGTAGCTGACCGGGTCTACGTCGCACATCTTGCAGTTGGCGATGAGGCTGGCGAGCATCGCCCAATTCTCGGCGCCGACCTCGTGCCCGGCGAAGAGCGCATTCTTTCTCGTCAGGGCAATTTTTCTGATCTGGTTCTCGACGGGGTTGGTGTCGAGCTCCAGCCGGCCGTATTCGAGGAAGCGGGTCAGGCCTGGCCAGCGCGCGAGCGTGTAGCGGATGTCCTCGGCCAGTTTCGAGGACCGGGGAATGCGCGAGAGTTGTGCCTCGAGCCAGGGGCGGAAGGCCGCGATGATCGGCGCAGAGAGATCGCGCCGCGCGGCAAGCCGGGCTTCGGGGCTCAGACCGCGCACGGATTTCTCGATGGCATAGAGCTCCGCGATCTGGCGCAGGGCTTCCTCGGCAATCGGGGAGCCGTCCTTTTCCAGCCGCTTGACGAAGCGTCGGCGCGCATGCGTCCAGCAATGGACGAGCGTCCACGGCCCCTCCGCGCGATCGACCCCGGTGAGCTTTTCATAGGCGTCATAGCCGTCGCATTGCACGAACTGCCCGCGATAGCCGTCGAGGAAGCGGACAGCGTGCGCGGCGCCGCGGCCGGATGCGTAGTGGAACATCACGATCGGTGGCCCGGCGCCGCCATGCCCGCGATCGTCCGAGACGATGGCCCAGAAGTAGCCGGTCTTGGTTCGCCGTCGCCCGGGATCGAGGACCGGCGCGCGGGTCTCGTCCATGAAGACCCGGTCCGCGCCCTTCAGGCGTTCCCGGAGATGCTCGACGACCGGCTTGAGGTGGAAGCAGGCGCGGCCGACCCAGTTGCCGAGCGTCGCCCGATCGAGCGTGATCCCTTGCCGGGCGTAGATCTCGGCCTGGCGGTAGAACGGAAGATGGTCGCCGAACTTGGCCACCATGACCTGCGCGATCAGCGCCTCGGTCGGCAGGCCGCCCGGCACCACGTGTTCCGGGGCATGGGCCTGGACCACCGCGCCGGAGCAGCGGCGGCAGGCATATTTCGGGCGGCGGGTGACCAGCACGCGCAGCTGCGCCGGAACCACGTCCAGCCGCTCGGAGACATCCTCGCCGATCCTCGTCATCTCGCCGCAGCCGCAGGGACATAGCGTGGTCTCGGGCTCGATGATCCTCTCCACCCGAGGCAGATGCTTCGGGAGGTGGCCACGGTTGCGGTTGGGCGTGCCGCTTTCGGCACGGCCCTGTCCCTTCAGCGCCCGCCGTGCCTTCTCCTGCGCGGCCTCCAGCACGCCCTGGGCGATCTCGACATCCTCGAGCGGCAGGTTGAACTGCTCGGGGTCGAGCTTCTCCGACTTCCGCCCGAACGCCTCCCGGCGCAACTCGCTGACGATGCTCTCCAGCCGTCGCTGCGCCTCGACCGCATCCGCCAGCGCCGCCTCGGTCTCGGCCAGGCGGGCCTTCAGACGGGCGTTCTCTTCGGCCAGGGCGGTATCGGTCATGACCACGATCAAGCACATGGCCGCTTGAACCGCCACAGCCAAAGCGGCCCCGAGTCACTCTGCCGCAGCTACCCCGCCAGTTCCGGCCGCCGCACGCGCTCGGGGCGGACGAGCCGCCAGTCGAGCCCCTCGAACAGCGCCGAGAACTGCGCGGGCGACATCTTCATCACGCCGTCCTGCACCTGGGGCCAGACGAACTTCGCGCCTTCGAGCCGCTTGTGGACCAGCACGATGCCGGTCTGGTCCCAGACCAGCACCTTGATGCGGTCCGCCCGCTTGGCCCGGAAGACGAAGGCCGCGCCGCTGAACGGATCGAGGCCCATCACCTCCTGCACGACCAGCGCCAGGCCGTCTATGCCCTTGCGGAAATCCGTCGGGCGCGTCGCCACGTAAACCCGCAGCCCACCAGCGGGCGAGATCATCGCGACGCCGCCCGGATCGCGCGGATCATCTGGGACAATTGGTCCGCGTCGATATCCGACCGCACGCGCAGGATCACGCCGTCCACCACCAGCTCGATCCGGCTCGGCCGTGTCCCGCCTCCGCGCGTCCGATCGGTCGGTGGCGGGGTCTGCTCCGGTTGCTCCACGACCAGCGCGGCAAATGTCGGCTCCCGCAGGGTCTCGGCAGGCACCGCCAGATCGCCAGACCTCAGTTTCCGGCGCCAGTCATAGACCTGCCAGCGCGTCGCACCATGTCGTCGCGCGATATCCGCAACCTTCGCTCCGGGCGCCAGGCTCTCCGCCGCGATCCGCGCTCGTTCCGCCTCGCTCCTCATGCGCCGGCCGGAGCGCCCCTCGAGAACCTCCATCCTGCCCGCATAGCCATCCGTCGAGCCGTCCAAAAAGCCGTCCATTTTGACGTCCAATCCTGCCTCACCTCGGCAGAAGGACTCGCACAGACGGATTCATCGCGGCAGGAGGAGATCGGCGAAGCGCTTACCACTCGGCCGCATGGCGCGCGCCTACACAGCCCCGGAGGGGTTGGAGTTTCTGCGCGGCGAGATCGGTGCGATCGTCCGCTGGCGCAAGAGCGACAACAAGGAAGAATTCCGCAGCACCATCCGGCGAGACGAATGGGAAGCGATCCTGCCGGAACTGGTCTTCG
>JBFWSL010000345.1:0-2755 GCA_050248375.1 Hyphomicrobiales bacterium
GTCAGCATGTCCACGGTGGACGTGCGCAGCGTCGGCGCGGGCGGCGGCTCCATCGCCTGGGTCGATTCCGGCGGCCTGCTGCGCGTCGGCCCGCGCAGCGCCGGCTCCGTGCCCGGCCCTGCCTGCGACGGCCAGGGCGGTGCCGAGCCGACCGTGACCGTCGCCGCCGTGGTGCTGGGCTACATGGACCCCGACTGTTTCGTCGGCGGCCGCTTGAAGCTCGACCCCGTCGCCGCCCGCGAGGCCATAGATGCGCTCGCGGCGAAGATAGGCCGCGACCGCGACCAGACCGCCTACGGCATCATTACCATCGCCAACGAACTGATGATCCGCGCCATCCAGGAGATCACCGTAATCGAGGGCATCGACCCGCGCGAAAGCGTCATCGTGGCGGGCGGTGGCGCGGCGGGCCTGAACATCTTCCCCATCGCGCAGGAACTCGGCTGCGAGCGCGTGCGTCTGCCCGAGACGGCGAGCGCGCTCAGTGCCTGCGGCATGCAGTTCGCCGACATCATGGCCGAGCAGTCCGGCAACCTCGCCACGCGGTCGGACCGGTTCGACGGCGCCGGCGTCAACGCGCTGCTCTCCCGTCTCGCGAGCGAGTTGAAGCGGTTCGCCGCCTCGCGCGCGCTGGAAGGCGGCATGACCGCCATGAGCTTCTTCGTCGAGGCGCGATACGAATTCCAGGTCTGGGATCTGGAAATCCCGCTGCCCGCGGCGTCCTTCGACAAGCCCGGCGATGTCGAGGGCCTGGTCGAGGCGTTCCATGTCGCCCATGAGCGCGTATTCGCCGTGCGCGACGAGGATTCCGTGGTGGAGTTCGTCAACTGGAAGGCGCGCCTGACCCGCATGTTGGAGAACCCGCCTCATGGCGTGACGCGCCTGCAGACAGCGAAGCTCAAGCCCGATGGCGCGCGCATGGCCTATTTCGGCGAAACCGGCCGCGTCGAGACGCCGATCTACAAGAACCCGCAGCCTGGACAGGTGGCCAAGATCGAGGGACCGGCGATCATCGAGATGCCCATGACCACCATCGTCGTCTACCCGGGCATGACCGCCTCGACCACGCGGCTGGGCAATTTCCTGCTCACAGCCGGACCGCGCCAACCGATGAGAAAAGCCGCCAATGCCTAAGCAAGCCGCCAAAGTCCGCGCCGCGAAGCCCGGGGAGGGGACGCGGGACCTCGATCCCGTGCTCATGGCCGTCATGGCCAACCGGCTCGACGGCATCGTCCGGGAGATGTCGAACACGCTGCTGCGCGCCGGCCGCTCGGCGGTCATCAGCAGCGCGCGGGACTTCTCGTGCTCCATCGTCACCGCCGATAACCGGTTGCTGTCGTCCGCGGAAGGCCTGCCGGGCCACATCTTCGGCACGCAGATGATGACAGGGGCCATGTGCGAACTGCACCAGGACCTCGCCGAGGGCGATGCCTTCCTGCACAACGATCCCTATATGGGCAACACGCATCCGGCGGACCACGGCTTCCTCGTGCCGGTGTTCTTCGAGGACGAGCACATGTTCACCGTCTGCGCCAAGGCGCACCAGGCGGATATCGGCAACAGCATCCCGACCACATATTTCGTGCGCGCGAAGGACGTCTACGAGGAAGGTTCGCTCGTCTTCCCCTGCGTGCGCATCCAGCGCGGCTACGAGACCATCCAGGACATCGTTCGCATGTGCCGCTCCCGCATCCGCGTGCCCGAGCAGTGGTACGGCGATTTTCTCGCCGGCATCGGCTCCGCGCGCATCGGCGAGCGCAAGCTCAAGGAGTTCTGCGCCAAGTATGGCAAGGACCTCGTCAAGCGCTTCGTCACCGAGTGGTTCGACTACTCCGAGCGCTGCATGATCCACGAGATCCGCAAGCTGCCCAGGGCGCGGCTGCGCAACACCGGCGCGCACGACCCCTTCGACCCGGTGCTGCCCGAAGGGCTGCCCATGTCGATCACCATCGACATCGACCCGGACAAGGGCCAGATCGACGTGGACCTCACCGACAATCCCGATTGCGTGCCCTGCGGCCTCAACCTCAGCGAGGCCTCCGCCATGAGCGGCGTGCTCAACGGCGTCTTCAACTGCCTGCAGCCCGGCATTCCGCACAACTCCGGCTCCTTCCGCCCGGTGAAGGTGAAGTTCCGCGACAACTGCGCCATCGGCGGACCGAAGTTCCCGCACAGTTGCTCGGTCTCCACCACCAATGTCGCCGACCGGCTGGTGAACATGACCCAGTCGGCCTTCGCCGAACTGGGCGAAGGCTACGGCGTGGCGGAAGGCGGCTGCGGCCTTGGCGTCGGCATGGCGGTGATTTCCGGCCACGACCCGCGCCGCGACCGCCGCTACGTCAACCGCCTGATGGCCACCACCAATGGCGGCCCGGCCAGCCAGCAGGCCGACGGCTGGGTGTCCTTCGCCATTCCCGTCATCGCAGGGCTCATGTACCGCGACAGCGTCGAGGTGGACGAGTTCAAATATCCAATTCATATCAAGACCATGCGCCTGGTTCCGGGATCGGGCGGGGCAGGGCGCCTGCGCGGTTCGCCCAACCAGGAGGTGATCTACGGCCCGCGCTTCGAGGAGCTCACCGCGGTCATTCCCTGCGATGGTCAGGTCTTTCCCGCCAAGGGCATTCTCGGCGGCCATGACGGCACGCTGGGCGAGTCCTGGAGGATCGGCGCCGATGGCAAGCGCACCAGGCTGCCTAACATCACCACCGTGACCATCCGTCCTGGGGAGTGGCTGCACGGGCTGGACACAAGC
>JBFWSL010000346.1:0-2738 GCA_050248375.1 Hyphomicrobiales bacterium
GCCGTGGAGAAGCCGGCATACTGACGGATCGTCCAGGGCCGCTGCACATACATGGTCGGGTAGGGGCCGCGCATATAGGGCGGCAGGCCCGGCCAGGTGTCGAGGAAGTCGAGGCCCGCGCGGTCGGCGTCGGTGTAGACCGGCTTGATGGCGATGCCTTCCGGGGTTTCGGCGGGCGCGCCTTCCGGCAGCTCCGTTACGGAGGCGGGCCTGGCCTCGAAATTTACCTGCGTAAAGTCTGGTATCCGTGTCATTCGGTATCCGTTTCGCGGAAAACTTGCCGCCTCAGTATTGCGGCTTCACGCCCAGCCGGTCCTGGGCCTCCCGCAGGATCTCCAGCATATCACAGCCCCGGAAAATGAAAGTTTCTATACCGGCGGCCCGGAATTCCGCGCCTTTTTCGCCCGGACGGCCCGCCAGATACAGATGCAGGGCTCCCGCGGACTTCAGCGCTTCGGCATAGGCAACCGCCTGCGTCGCATAGATTTCGTCGCTCGAGCACAGGCAGGCGCAGATCGCCTCGCTCTGCCCGAATGCGACCGCGGCGTCCGCCGGATGGGAAAAGCTCTCGCTGGAGACCGTCTCGATGCCGCCGATGGCGAACAGGCTCTGGGCGAAGGCCGTGCGGGCCGAATGGTCGCCCGGCGCGCCGACGTTGACCAGATATACCCTCGGCCGGCTGCCGGTACGCTCCAGATGGGCGTCGCTCGCGTCCCTCAGGGCCTCGAAGGCCTGCGACGGCCGGCGGATGGTCAGCCGCTCGACGGTGACCGCCGGATCGTCGAGATCCTCGGCGGCCGGCCACGGCGCCGCTTCCGGCGCCCTTTCCCCCATGTTGGGGAAGGAAGTGACCCCGGTCAGCTCCGCGCGGCCGGTGGCGATCAGGCGTTCGCGGGCATTGGCCGCGACCCGGATCATCTCCTGGGCGGTGCCCCTGGCGAGCACGGCGGCCATGCCGCCATCCTTCTCCACCTGCTGGAACAGCTTCCATGCCTCGGCGGCCATACGGCCCGAGAGGTCCTCCACATACCAGCTCCCGCCGCCAGGATCGGCAACGGTGCCGAGCGAGGATTCCTCCTGCAGCACGAGCTGAACGTTGCGCGCGATGCGCCGGGCGAAGCCGTCCGGCTGGCCGAGCGGCCAGGAGAAGGGCAGGACCGTGATGGAGTCCGCGCCCCCCAGCGCCGCGCCCGCGCAGGCGATGGTGGTGCGCAGGATGTTCGAATAGGGCTCCCGCCGCGTCATCATCCGCGCCGAGGTGTTGGAATGAAGCGTCACGGAGGGGAGAGCGTCCGCCGCGCCGCAGGCATCCGCCACCCTTGCGATGACGCTGCGCGCGGCACGCAGCTTGGCGATGCTGCTGAAAAGATCCGCGTCGGCGGGGATCACCAGCGCGATCTGGCCGAGCGCCGCATCGGGCGGCAGCCCGGCGGCTTCCAGCACGCGCAGATAGGCGACCACGGTGGAAGCGAGGAAGGCGATCTCCTGCGCCTCGGTCGCTCCGGCGGCATGATAGGGACCGGCGTCGGCCAGCAGCGCTTTCACCTTCGGCAGGCCATCCATGGCCCGGCGCGCCAGCACCGCGGCGTCGGCCATGGATTGCTCCAGAGAAACCGGCAGGCCGCCCGCGCGTGCCATCGACCCGAGCGGATCGGCGCAGAAGCCGCCAAGCGCCTTGCCGCCGTCGATGCCGCGCCGCGACCACACCTCCTGCAGCGCATCCGCGGCGGCGGTGAAATTCGCCCCCGCCAGCGTCCAGACTCCGGCAAAGTCGAGATAAACGCCTTCCAGGGCGCGCTCGATATCGTCCGCGCTCCCGACGGCGAGGCCGATTTCTTCGGGCGCGGCGATCTTGAGAGCGATGGCTCCGGCTCCGCCCTCGAGATCGGCGAGGATGGCCTTGTTGGCAATGGCCGGCTCGGCCGCCGCGTGGAGCTGCCGGACCTGCCACGAGGTCTTCGCCGCCTTCGGCTTGAAGCCGCGCGTGAAAGGCGCCGAGCCGGGCAGTCCCGCCCCGTCGGCCCCCGCCTCGTCCTTGCGGGTGTAGAGCGGTTTGATCTCGATGTTGTCGAGCGTGCGCGACTTCAGCGCCTTGTCGAAATCGGCGCCCTTGAGCGCCTTGTCGACGAGCGCCCGCCAGGCCTGCTCGTCTGCCTGGGGGAAGTCCTTGGCGAGGGGAAGGTCGGACATGGCTCTGCGTCAGCCGCGCTTTCTGTCAGGTATCTTGGTGACATTGGCCTGCATCAGCTCGAGATAGCCATCACGGGTCTGCGGCAGCTTGCGGTCGAGGATACGTCCCGCCACGACATTGCGCAGGAGCTGCGCGGTGCCTCCACCAATGGTGAACATGCGCGCGTCCCGCACCATGCGCTCCAGCGGCAGCCGCCGCGAATACCCCATGGCGCCGTGAAGCTGCAATGCCTGGTTCGTCACCGTGACCGCGGTCTCCGAGGCGAGGATCTTCGCCTGCGCCGCCATCAGCGGATCGGGAAATCCGCCCTTGGGCGCGCTGGCGGCGGCGCGATGCACCATGAGGCGCGCGGCGTCGAGGGCAATCGACATGTCCGCCATCATCCACTGCAGTCCCTGGAACTCGCAGATCGGCCGGCCGAACTGCTCGCGCATGCGCGTATAGTCGAGAGCGTGTGCGTAGGCGCCCGCCGCGATGCCGAGCGCGACCGTGGCCGCGCCCACGCGCTGGCTGTTGTAGGCATTCATCAGGCCGGCGAAGCCGCGGC
>JBFWSL010000347.1:0-2683 GCA_050248375.1 Hyphomicrobiales bacterium
CGACGGAGACACGCCATGACCTACGAGCTTCCTTTCGACGACGCCTACGAGCCCTACCACGCCTCCTCGCCGACCGATCGCGTCATCCTCGAACTGCAGATGTACGGCCATCGTCCGCATCAGGACGAGCCCGATCCCCGTCCGCTGCCCGACGACGAGGTGATCCGGTCCGGCCTCGGCGGGATCGTTGAGACCTTCGCCGGCATGCTCGGCGACACCAGGCTCGAACCCGACCTCGACGACCTGCTCTGGTCCTTCACCAACGTCTTTCACCGCGCCGCCGAGCGTGTCGCCCGCAACCTCGATCGCAACGAGGAGGCGCAGCGCTCCAGTCAGGCCGAGCAGGACGGCTCGGAGGTGAAGTCCGTCGAGCTGGAGCGGCTGACGGCAGAAGGCATCACCTATATCGAGCGCCGCAATGTCCTCGAAATCATGCGCGACGAGGCCGCCGATCTCTACGAGGCGCAGACCGGCTCGGCCTGGCGGCCACGCACCGGCTCCAAGGTCAGCCACCAGGCGATGACCGCGGCGGTGATCGACAGCCGCGATTTCCTCGCCGCCCGCCGCCGCGCCGAGACCGAGGTGCTGGTTCCCGCCGGCACCAAGATCGCCTTCGCCGGGGGCCTCGACTGCAACGATCACGACCGGATCTGGGACGCGCTCGACAAGGCCCGCGAGAAGCATTCCGACATGGTGCTGCTGCACGGCGGCAGCCCACGCGGGGCCGAGCGCATCGCCGCCTGCTGGGCGGAAAACCGAAAGGTCACTCAGATCGCCTTCAAGCCGGACTGGAACCGGCACGCAAAGGCAGCACCGTTCCGGCGCAACGACCAGCTGCTGTCGGTCATGCCCTCCGGGCTGATCGTCTTCCCGGGCTCGGGCATCACCGAGAACCTGGCCGACAAGGCTCGCCGCCTCGGCATTCCCGTTTGGCGCTTCACGGAGGCCGGCGCGTGAGCGCCGGTTTCCTCGAATCCGCTTCACCGAACCCGGCCGCGTGCGGTCGGGTTCGCCCGCGCGTAATGCCGGACAAGCGCCACGCCAAGCACGAAGCGACCCGCGTCACCCGCGCCAGCGCGAGAGAGGGGGAGGAAGGCTGGGCCGGGGCGGTTGATCTTAGAGAAAGGAAAGCGACCATGACGATGATTTTTCTGGGCGGCTCACGCGACATCTTCGAACTGCCACCCCCGGCCATCGAACGCATTGGCGCGATCGTCGCACAGGAGCACGGCGTGCTGATCGGCGATGCACCGGGCGCGGATGCCGAGATGCAGGGCCTGCTGGCAGGCTACAACTACGAGCATGTCGGCGTCTTCCATGCCCGCGCCGAACCCCGCAACAATCTCGGGGACTGGGCTGCCTACCACATTCCGCCGCCGGCCGGCGCGAAGGGTTTTGCTGTCCACACCGAAAAGGACCGTGAGATGGCTAACCGCGCCGATTTCGGCCTGATGGTGTGGGACGGGATTTCGCCCGGCACCTGCCTCAACGTGCTGCGCCTGACCATCATCGGCAGTCCCTGCGTCGTCTACGAGACAATGCGCGGCACGGTGGGAACCGTTCACACCGTCGCAGACTGGCGCTCCATGATGCGGCACGCCGGCCCCGACACGCAGCGCGACGTCGAAGCCCGCATAACGGCGGACGAGCGCCTCACCCTCGAAATCTGATCCCAAGCCAAGTTGACGGGCTGCCGAGCGGGCGGCGCCAGGCGCACGCCCGGGCCCGGCCCGAGGCCGCCCCGGTCGCCTATGCCGCCGCGGCGATCGTCTGTTGCATCGAGGCCAACCCCTGACGAGGCCAACCCGCACGGGCCGCAGGCATTCCACGAGGATATCCCACCTGTCCGTCACGCCAAGGGCAGGGCGGTTGCGGATCAGGCAGCGCGATCCAGGCTGCATGCTTGGCCGGCGAATCCCTCGCCCGTGTTGGTATCGAGCATCACCAGCTGGATCCGATCTCGAAGCCCGGGCGCGTGACGGAAGATGGGGCAGGTGACCCCACGCGGGTCGGACGTCTGGTGCGGAACAGTGATGGAAGGCAGAGCCGCAGACGGAGCAAACGCTTGACCGCGACCGCGGTGCCTGGCGTGAAGGATCTGCGATGGCGGCCGGAGGCATCGCCTTCGTTCACATCCGGACCATTCCCGTGGTTATGTCGCCTTTGTAGTGGACCGCCTGCTTTTGCGGTCAACCCCCGTTGGGGGTACGCTCGGCAAAAATTCAGGAAAATTCGATTTCAGTTTTTGGTTGCGGGCTAGGCACTTTCCTTCCCGCAAGCGGGGCCCTTTGAAAGTGCGGCCCGCTGGCTTCGGCAAATAGAATTTTCCAGAATTTGTTGCCGAGTGACCGCAGCAGGACGGCCCCCTCCTTTGGCGCCATCGGGAATGGTCCCGATGCAACCGAAGGAGAACTACCATGGCCACCACGATCGCAAACCTCACCGCCAAGGCCGACGGCTCGATGGAAGGCGTGTTCGCCACGCTGCGGGTCAACGCCCCGATCACCCTGATCCCGAACACCAACAAGTCCCGCGAGGATGCTCCCGACTACCGCATCGTCAACAAGCGCACGGGCTTCGAGATCGGAGCCGGCTGGCACCGCATCTCCCAGCGTTCGGGCGAGGAATACCTCTCGGTCAAGCTGGAAGCCCCCGAGATCGGCGTGATCTTCGGCAACCTCGC
>JBFWSL010000348.1:0-2661 GCA_050248375.1 Hyphomicrobiales bacterium
GAAGCAAGCTCTGCTCGTTCGGATTTGAACTAGACGCTGCCGCGTAAAAACCGAACCAAGGCTGGGACAAGATCACCGGACCTTAAGGCCCGGGAGATCCTCTGGTTTTAGCAGGCTGAGGCGAAGTCGCCGCCTCGGCCATCGTGTTTTGAGGCCATGCGGCATGAGGCCGGGGCCGGCAAGTTTGGAGAAGAGAGCCGTCGATGCCGACGATTCAACAGCTTATCCGCAAGCCGCGAAAGCAGCCGGGCAAGCGGAACAAGGTCCCTGCCATGCAGGCCTGTCCGCAGAAACGCGGCGTATGCACGCGCGTCTATACCACCACGCCGAAGAAACCGAACTCGGCATTGCGGAAGGTGGCCCGCGTCCGTCTCACCAACGGATTTGAAGTCACCAGCTACATCCCCGGCGAGGGGCACAATCTCCAGGAACATTCAGTCGTCATGATCCGCGGCGGTCGCGTGAAGGACCTGCCGGGCGTGCGCTATCACATTATCCGCGGCGTGCTCGACACGCAGGGCGTGTCCGCCCGCCGTCAGCGCCGCTCCAAATACGGCGCCAAGCGGCCGAAGTGATCCGGCAAGGACACGGGTCGCACCGGGCGCGAACAGGCGAGGCACCGGGACCCCTGTCAGAGGAAACAAAGGTTTAGATCGACATGTCCCGTCGTCACAGAGCAGAGAAGCGCGAGATCAACCCGGACCCGAAGTTCGGCGATGTGGTTCTGACCAAGTTCATGAACTCCATCATGTACGCGGGCAAGAAGTCCGCGGCCGAGCGGATCGTCTACGGCGCGCTGGAGTCCATGGAGGCCCGGGCCAAGCAGAACCCGGTGGAGCTGTTCCATCAGGCGCTGGAGAATGTCATGCCGGCCATCGAGGTGCGCTCCCGCCGCGTCGGCGGCGCCACTTACCAGGTGCCGGTCGAGGTTCGTCCGGAGCGCCGTCAGGCGCTGGCCATCCGCTGGCTGATCACCGCCGCCCGCGCCCGCAACGAGAACACCATGGTCGAGCGCCTGTCGAACGAGCTGCTCGACGCCGCCAATAACCGCGGCAACGCGGTCAAGAAGCGCGAGGATACCCATCGCATGGCCGATGCCAACCGCGCCTTCTCGCATTACCGCTGGTAACGCGGCTGAAAATCGAAGGATTACTGAAATGCCCCGCACGCATCCCATCGAGGACTACCGCAATTTCGGCATCATGGCCCACATCGATGCCGGCAAGACCACGACGACGGAGCGGATCCTCTACTACACCGGCAAGAGCCACAAGATCGGCGAGGTGCACGACGGCGCCGCGACGATGGACTGGATGGAGCAGGAGCAGGAGCGCGGCATCACCATTACTTCCGCCGCGACCACCGCGGTGTGGAAGGACAAGCGCCTGAACATCATCGACACGCCCGGCCACGTGGACTTCACCATCGAGGTGGAGCGCAGCTTGCGCGTGCTGGACGGCGCCGTGTGCGTGCTCGACTCCAACCAGGGTGTCGAGCCCCAGACCGAGACCGTCTGGCGTCAGGGCGACAAGTACAAGGTTCCGCGGATCGTCTTCTGCAACAAGATGGACAAGATCGGCGCGGACTTCTTCAAGTGCCTCGACGACATCAAGAAGCGCCTGGGCGCCAAGCCGGTTGCGATCCAGCTCCCGATCGGCGCGGAGAACAATTTCAAGGGCATCGTCGATCTCGTCCGCATGAAGGGCGTTGTCTGGGACGACGAGACTCTCGGCGCGAAGTACGAGGACGTCGACATCCCGGCGGAACTGGCCGATCAGGCGGCGGAATATCGCACGGCCCTGGTCGAGGCCGCCGTCGAGCTCGATGACGACGCCATGGCCGCCTATCTGGACGGCAACGAGCCGGACGAGGCGACGCTCAAGAAGCTGATCCGCAAGGCCGTGACCACCGGCGCCTTTTATCCGGTGCTTGCTGGCTCCGCCTTCAAGAACAAGGGCGTGCAGCCTCTTCTCGACGCCGTCGTGGATTATCTGCCGTCCCCGATCGAGGTGCCGGACATCCGCGGCATCGACGCCAAGACCGGCGAGGAAGTGAAGCGCAAGTCGTCCGACAGCGAACCGCTCTCCGTGCTGGCCTTCAAGATCATGGACGATCCCTTCGTCGGCACCATCACCTTCTGCCGCGTCTATTCCGGCAAGCTCGAGTCCGGTTCCGGCGTCGTCAATTCGACCCGCGACAAGAAGGAGCGCATCGGCCGCATGCTGCTGATGCACGCCAACAACCGCGAGGACATCAAGGAGGCCTATGCCGGCGACATCGTGGCGCTGGCCGGCCTGAAGGACGTGCGCACGGGCGACACCCTTTGCGATCCCGCCAAGCCGGTGATCCTCGAGAAGATGGAATTCCCCGATCCGGTCATCGAGATCGCCATCGAGCCCAAGTCCAAGGCCGACCAGGAGAAGCTCGGCATCGCGCTCTCCAAGCTGGCCAACGAGGATCCGTCTTTCCGCGTCTCCACCGATCCGGAGTCCGGCCAGACCATCCTCAAGGGCATGGGCGAGCTGCATCTCGACATCAAGGTCGACATCCTCAAGCGCACCTACAAGGTGGAGGCGAATATCGGTGCGCCGCAGGTGGCCTACCGCGAGAAGATCACCAAGCCGGTTGTGGTGGATTACACCCACAAGAAGCAGACCGGCG
>JBFWSL010000349.1:0-2654 GCA_050248375.1 Hyphomicrobiales bacterium
ATCCCGTAATTTTCTGGGAATCCCTGCCGAACCTGTTGCGCGGAGCAAAGGTGACGGTAGAGCTGGCTGTTGTATCGGTGCTCATTGGCCTGGTGATCGGCGTGGTCGGAGGCATCTGCCGCGTCTCCCACAACAGGCTGCTGCGGGGTCTTTCTTTCATTTACGTCGTCTTCTTCCGCGCGATACCGCTGCTGGTGACGCTGCTGTTCCTCTACTACGGCCTACCCGCTATCGGCATCGTGCTCGATTCCTTCACCGTCGCCGTGGTCGGGCTTTCCGTCACCTTCGGCGCTTTCGCCTCGGAGATCGTTCGCGCCGGCATCGAATCCATAAATGTCGGCCAGATGCGCGCGGCGCGGTCTCTGGGAATGCCCTACTGGATGGCCATGAAGGACGTCATCCTGCCCCAGGCGCTGCGGCGCGTCCTGCCTCCGCTCACAAACGAAATGCTGACATTGCTCAAGCAGACCGCGCTGGTGTCCGTGATCGCCACGGCGGACCTGGTGCGCGTCGGCCTCGAAATCATGACCTGGCGGGCGAATACGTTCAGCCCCTTCGTCGGTGTCGCGCTGATCTACCTGCTGCTGACGCTGCCGATGATCGCCTTGGTCAACTACCTCGAGAAGAAATACCGGGTCACATGAGTTCAGATAGCAGCAACCAAGGGTGAGGACAGGGATATGTGTGTAGGTACATTCCAGCGCCTGCGCGGCAAGGCATTTGCGGCCGCATTATTGATCACCGCGGCATTCGTGCCGTTCGGAGCCACCGGGGCGTCTGCGGAGACGACCTGGGAAAAGATCGAGAAGGCAGGCGTCATCAAATACGCCAATGGCTCCAACTATCCGCCCATGGAGTTCATGCAGGACGGCAAGAACGTCGGCTTCAACGTGGACATGGGTGAGGAGATCGCGCGCAGGCTCGGCCTCAAGGCCGAGTGGGTGATTGTCGAGTTCAAGGGAATCATCGGAACGCTCAAATCCGAGCGTGCCGATGTCATCAACGGCAGCATGACTATCACCATGGACCGTGCCAAGCAGGTTACGTTCACACGGGGCTACGTTGATTTTGGAATCTCCTGCCTCCATCGGAAGGAAGACCCCATCAGCAAGCGCGAGGACGCCGCGGGCAAGATCGTGGGTGTCGAAGTGGGAACTGCCGGCGAGCGCTGGGCCAGGGACAATCTGAAGGACGTCAAGGAGATCAAGGTCTACGAACAGCTCCTCCTGGCCATCAAGGATCTCGCCTTCGGCCGGGTCGATCTGGTCGTCAACAACCGCCCGGCGCTGGGTTACAGCATGGGGCTGATCGGAACCGGCGGGAAGCCGCTGGCCCTGTGCGACGTCTGGGATCAGAAAGTGGCCGGTCTGGCGGTTCGCCACGGCGACGGTGAATTGCTGGTCAAGCTCAACGAAGCAATCGATTCCATGGAAAGGGACGGCTTCCTGAAAAAGCTGCGTGAGAAATGGCTTGGCGAGTAGCCGCCCCGGTATAGGCTGAATGCAAATTCGTCTGGCTTTCTGGACCGTCCGCGGTCTGTCGTAAACCGGCATGCGCGGGCGGTCCGGGCTTTATATTCGATACTCACGAAAGGCACGATGGTGACGACCGCCGAATCGACGGTTCTGGCCGATCGGCTGCTGGCGCGTCCCGGCATTGAACCCGCGCAGCGTTCGGCGCGCATCGTCTTGTCCGGAGGCTTGATCGAGAAGATCTCGCTGGCCGATCCCTCCGCGGCGGCGAAGGCAACCGGGCTGCTCGCCATGCCCGCTCTGGGCAACGGCCACGATCACGGGCGCGGTGTGAAGTTCCTGAGTTTCGGCCTCAACGACAAGCCGCTCGAGGCATGGGTGCCGGCCTTCTACGCAAGACCGCAGGTCGACGCCTATATGAATGGCCTGATGATCATGTGCCGCATGGCACAATCCGGAATTGCCTCGGCCGTGCACTGCCATCAGATGCCGCAGCGGCCGGACGACTACGAGGCCGAGATCGAGGCGACCGTCAGGGCCGCCCACGATATCGGCATGCGGCTCGGCCTGGTGGTGCCGCTCAGGGACCGCAATCCGCTATGCTATGGCAACGACGAAACGATCCTGTCGCTTGTTCCTGCCGCCGACCGGGCCGAGGTCGAGAAGCGCTGGAGAACCCGGCCACTGGCTCCGCAGGAGCAGGTCGCCCGTGCCGAACGCCTCGCGAAAAGCTGCGGCACGGAACTTGTCAACGTTCAGCTTGGCCCGATCGGAGTTCAGTGGGCATCGGACCGGCTGCTCGAGCTCGTGGCCGATGCATCCGCCAGACTGGGCTTGAGGGTTCACATGCATCTTCTGGAATCGCGTTACCAACGCGAGTGGCTGGACGCCACCTATCCTCAAGGCGTCATGAAGTTTCTCGATGAGATCGGTCTTCTGTCATCCCGCCTGACCGTCGCGCACGGCGTATGGCTTCGTCCCGATGAGATGGAACTTCTGGCAAGCCGCGGCGTCATCGTCTCGCTCAATACGTCGTCCAACCTCAGGTTGGGTTCTGGCATAGCACCCGCGCGGGAGATGGTCGCCAAGGGCGTTCCGGTCGCACTTGGTCTCGATGGCCTCGCGCTGGATGACGATGACGACGCCCTCCGCGAAATGCGGCTGGCGGATGTCCTCCACAGA
>JBFWSL010000350.1:0-2620 GCA_050248375.1 Hyphomicrobiales bacterium
CCGGCCCCACATGCATGGACGGTCCATGGCACGCGCCCCTCATCAGGGACCGGATGCGGGCGAGTCTAAGCGCGCTCCGGAGCGCGGGGATAAGTTTTTTGCAGGCATCTCCCGGGCGCGGCGCTATGCTCCGGTATCGGACAAGGAGCCCGGCGGAACAGCACCCCGGGCCACAGAGGAACGGGGAGGAAACGGAATGCCGCGCAGCATCCTTGCAGCCATGGCCGGCCTGTCGTGCCTGCTCGCCGCCACGCTTGCCCAGGCGGACGGGCGGCAGGTGGAACTGAAGATCGGCGGCCATATGGCGCTCGCCGATCTGGCCGTTCCCGAGGGCGGGTCTGTGGAGAATGGCGTCCTGCTGATCACCCACGGCACACTCGCCCACAAGGACATGGAAATCGTCGAGGCGCTCCAGCAGGCCTTCGCCGAGCGCGGCATCGCCACGCTGGCCCACAGCCTCACCTTCTCGGTGGACCGCCGCAAGGGCATGTATGACTGCGCCGTGCCCCACCGGCACGCCCATGGCGACGGGGTCGCGGAGATCGCCGCCTGGGCCGATTGGCTCCGCGCCAACGGTGCGAAGAAGGTCTGGGTCCTCGGCCACAGCCGTGGCGGCAACCAGGTGGCCTGGTTCGCCGCGGAGAAGGGCGGCGTGGACAAGGTCGTGCTGCTGGCCCCCGCCCTCTCCCTGCCGGGAAAGGCCGCGGTCGATATCCTCAAGCAGCGCTTCGACGCGGACATCCTTCCGGAGCTCAAGAAGGCATCCGCCCTGGTGGCGCAAGGCAAGGGCGAGACCATGCTGGACGTGCCGGCCTTCGTCATGTGCCAGGGCGGCAAGGCCTCGGCGCGCTCCATCGTTTCCTTCTACGGGGAGGACCCGAAGCGCGACGGCATCGCCAACATCCGCAGGATCGAGGCGCCGGTCCTCGTCATCGCCGCGGGCAAGGACACCGCGGTGCCGGACGTGCCCGAGCGGATCAAGCCGGTCGCCGACGGGAAGAAAGTGCGCCTGGCCGTGGTGGACGGCGCCGACCACATGTTCCTGGACTTCTTCGCCGACGACGCGGCGGAACTGGTGGCGGAATTCCTGAAGGAATAGCCCCGACCCCGGCTCCCGCAGGCCCCGTTAACCCGCCCTTAACCATGCCCCCGGCAAAAATTGCCCAGCAGGGGATGTGAGGCCGCGCGGCCGATTTTCCCGTCATTCCGGCGCAAGCCGGAATCCAGCGAGACGGCAGTTGCCGACCGCAACGCCGCAACTGGACCCCGGCTTTCGCCGGGGTGACGCGGAGAGGACCGGCAGGGCGCCTCGACGGGCCAGGGGACGGCCACGGGAAGGCCAGGGGAAGGCCAGGGGAAGGCCAGGGCAAGGGATGAGCGACACTACAGCAGCGCAGCCGGCGAGCCCGGTAGCCCCCGCGGGCGGGAGCGGCATGGCCACCCTGTCGGCCGGCCTCGGCCAGATGCTGGGGCATGCGCGCCGCAGCGACCTCGGCCTGGCCTTCGGCGTCATCGGCATCATCGTGGTGCTGATCCTGCCCATGCCGGCCTTCCTGCTGGACGGGCTGCTGGCCATCTCCATCACCTTCGCGGTGCTGATCCTGATGACCGCCCTGTTCATCCATCAGCCGCTGGAATTCTCGGCCTTTCCCACGGTGCTGCTGATCGCCACCATGCTGCGGCTGGCGCTGAACCTCGCCTCCACGCGCCTGATCCTGACCAACGGCCACGAGGGCACCGACGCCGCCGGCCACGTCATCGAGGCCTTCGGCAACTTCGTGATGCAGGGCAACTTCGTCATCGGCATCATCGTCTTCGCCATCCTGGTGATCGTGAACTTCGTCGTCATCACCAAGGGCTCGGGCCGCATCGCCGAAGTCGCCGCGCGCTTCACCCTCGACGCCATGCCCGGCAAGCAGATGGCCATCGACGCCGACCTGTCCGCCGGCCTCATCGACGAGACCCAGGCCCGCGAGCGCCGCAAGCGCCTCGAGGACGAAAGCTCTTTCTTCGGCGCCATGGACGGCGCGTCGAAATTCGTGCGCGGCGACGCCATCGCCGGCCTGCTCATCACCTTCATCAACATCATCGGCGGCATGATCGTCGGCGTCGGCCAGAACGGCCTGTCCATGGCCGACGCGGGCGCCACCTACACCTTGCTCACCGTCGGCGACGGCCTCGTCTCCCAGATCCCCGCCCTCATCGTCTCCACCGCCGCCGGCCTGCTGGTCTCCAAGGCGGGCGTGGACGGCGCGGCGGAGAAGGCGCTGTTCGATCAGCTCTCGGGCTATCCCAAGGCGCTCGGCATGTCGTCCTTCGTCATGGCGCTGATGTCGGTGCTGCCGGGCATTCCCATGATCCCCTTCCTGGCGCTGGCGGGCGCCGCCGGCGGTCTCGCCTGGAAGGCGGGGCGCCAGCAGAAGCGGAAAGAGGCGGAAAGCCAGGCCATGCAGGTGGCCGAACGGGTCGAGGCCGAGCCCAAGGAGCCGCCGATCTCCGAGGCGCTGCACATGGACGAGTTGCGCCTGGAGCTCGGCTACGGCCTGCTGCCGCTGATCCGGGACCCGGCCGGCGACAGCGACAAGCTCACCGACCAGATCAAGGCGCTGCGGCGCCAGCT
>JBFWSL010000351.1:0-2601 GCA_050248375.1 Hyphomicrobiales bacterium
GTAATCTCAACTATTACGGCGAAGCGCCCGGCAGAACGTTCTCGCCGAAGAGCCGCGAGGCTTTCAGCGCTTTTCTGAAACAGGAGATCGGCGCAGCGGCCCCCACCTACGGGGCGCTCGTCAAGCTCGCCGAACTGAGTGAGTTGCGCCCGGCGCAATCGCCGCTGACGGGCATGTGGAAGGGCGAGTACGGTTACGAGAAGCGCCGGAACCTGCCGCCGGTCACCTTCGAGATGGACCTGACTTTTTCCCAGGGACGGATATCGGGTTTCATCACCGAGCCGAACACCTTTGGCAAACCCGGCTCCGCCAACCTCTATGCCAGCTTCGAGGGCTCCGTCGTCGGCGACGAGGTGCAATGGACCAAGACCTATGACGGCACGGCGGGCGTGAGCCACTCTGTAGAGTATGCCGGAAAGCTGGACCGCAAGGCCCGCCGCATCGCCGGCAACTGGGCCGTCGGCAAGAGCTCCGGGCCGTTCCGCATTGAACTGAAATGAGCAATCCCCTGCGCCCCGCCGCAATGGGCCTCGCCCTCATGCTTGGACAATGCATGCCCTCAGCAAGCGCATCCGCAATTCCGCAAAGCCTGGCGTCTATCGCCGGCGAGCGCGAAAGCATCGTGGCGTCCCTGATCCAGCCCATCCGCTCCTGCGTCGCCCGCCGCGATACGGGCCACGAGATATTCCACGGCTGCATCGACTGGCATTCCGCCGTGCATGCCCACTGGGCGCTGACTGCGGCCGCGCGGCTGACGGGCGACGCAGCCCTCAAGGACTTCATCCTGCACCGCCTGCGGCCCGAGGGCATTGCCGCCGAGCACGCCCTGCTGGCGCGCAACCCCTCCTTCGAGATGCCCTATGGCCGCGCCTGGTTCCTGCGCCTGGCAGTGGAGTTCGAGCGCACCTTCCCCGGCGACACCCGCCTGCGCGCCATGGCCCGGGACGTCGCCTCCTCCCTGCAACGCTACTACGGCGCCAACACTCCCGATCCCTCCTCGCTTTCCTACGACAGCGCGAGCTGGGCGCTGATCAACCTGCGGGCATGGGCGATCCACGCCAATAACGCGGATTTGACCGCATTTGTTGATGGCATTGTCGCAAGCCTGTTCGAACCCGATACACTTGCCTGCCCTGCGGACGCGGACATCAGGCAACGCAGCTTCATGGCCCTTTGCACAAACCGGGCATGGCTTGTGAGTCTCACGCAGCCGCCCGAGCGTTTCGTCGCCTGGCTGAAGCGGTTCGGAGTGAGCCCTCAGGCCTTTCAGCCCGTCGCCCGCGCGCCGTCGCCGCACCTTTTCGGATTGAATTTCAGCCGTTCGTGGGGTCTATGGAGACTGTACCGGCAGACAGGCGATGAAGCCTGGCTGGCGGCGTGGCGGCGCCATTTCGACGCCAACTACCGCGATCCGGACTGGTGGCGGGGAGACTACAGGGCAGTCGGACACTGGGTAGCGCAGTTCGGCATGTTTGCCGCGGTCCCCCTGTTCGAGCCGGACTATGACTGAGTATCCCGCCCGGAGAAACGAGCACACAGAAACAGAGCCTATGCGACGCCTCCTCCTGACTGCCTGCGCCCTCATCTGCCTCGTGACGCTGCCGGGGACCGCCCGTGCCGCCGGCGACCTCATCGAGAAGATCGAGTCTCCCTACAATACGATCCTGATCTTCCGCCAGCCGCCCTATGTGACGCTGGCATTCGGCCACAAGACCAGGAATTACGTGGAGAGCCGGCGCAATCCCACCGACCTGCTCGAACTCTCGGTCGAGTACACCCGGCCGATGATCGCCAGCCTCGCCTACACTTCCGACCCGAAGAAGTTCCTGATGATCGGCATGGGCGGCGGATCGATATCCTGGTACGTCCACCAGCAGATCCCCGACTCGCAGGTCACGGCGATCGAACTCGATCCCGAGATCATCCGTCTCGCCGGGAAATACTATCGCATGAAGGAAGACGGCCGGCTCCGCATCGTCGAATCCGACGGACGCGTGCATCTGCTGCGCGACAAGGGTCCCTACGACGTCATCTTCGTGGATGCCTATCGCGGCCCCTTCGTGCCCTTCCATCTGCTGACCAAGGAGTTCTTCGAGCTGGCGAAGAAGCGCCTGGCTCCCGGCGGCGTCATCGCCCAGAACATCGAACCCTCCACCATGCTGTTCGACAAGGCCCAGGCGACCATCCTCTCGGTCTTCGACAACATCGATCTCTACCCGGCGGCGGGCAACGTGGTCGCCATCGCCTATGACGGCCCGCGCAAGACCCAGGCGGAGCTCGACAAGGCGGCCGCCGCGCTGCAGGAGAAGTACAGGTTCCGCTACGATCTGCGTGAGACCGTCAAGGGACGCCAGCTCGTCCCGCCATCGGTGGCGGATACCGAGCCGCTCACCGACGACTTCGCTCCGGTCAACACGCTCAAGCAGATCCCGGCCCACAACAAGAAGCGGCAATAGCTCCCGCCGCGCGCCGACGACAGGACCCGACATGACCCCGACGCGCACCAACGAAAAGCTTCTGCTGCTCGCCGCCTTCATGGTCGGCACCGTTGTCATGTCGCTGGAGATGCTCGCCAGCCGCTACCTCAATCCCTATTTAGAT
>JBFWSL010000352.1:0-2572 GCA_050248375.1 Hyphomicrobiales bacterium
TGAGTCGCCGAGGGAATAGTTGTAGCGGTCCGCATCCGGCGTGATGAACTCGTTTTCGATGGATTCCCAAATCCGCTCGATGGACTGCGGGACGTGGATCGCCTGCCACGCGTGAACCAGCTCGTGAACCAAGGTCGAGACGTTCTGCCACCGGGTGTATGGCCTCGTGAAGTTGTCGCCCACGCAGATCAAAATGCTGCCATTCGGGAAGCAGGTCGTCATCGCCCGGTTGGGATCGTCGCCCGGCGGGAAGTGATGCAGATCGGTTATGAAGATCCGGTCGAAGTGCCTGTCCAGCGTCGTGCCGAACACCGCGCGCGCGACGGTCATTTCGTCCTGGTTGAGGTTCCGCTGCTCAAACGCGTAGTAGCCGATTGCGGCGCCCGCGGCGATCGCCGGGATAAGCATGGTCGGCCCGAGCAGCCACAATATGCCGCCCGCCGCCAAGATGCCCACAAACCCCGATGGAGAGGTGGATACCGGCGGGTCCCTCACCAACTCGTTTCCGATGATGATCAGCCCGGCAACAGGGCCTCCAGCGACGACATTGAGCGCCAGGTAGCCCAGAAACACCTCGCCCAGCCACTGAAGGTCACCCAGGATGCCCTTCATCTTGTACTCTTTGGTGGCTCGGAAGCTCGCCCCGTCACGGAACATCGGCCAAAATCTCTTCAACGCGCGGCTCGACAGATGCTCCGTCTCATTGAAGTAGCTCGGACCCGATGAGAAATCGCCCTCGACCCTTCCCGATTTCTGCCCGGTCAGCGCAAGGGTGCCCGCCTGGAGGTGGACCACGACGCTGAAGACGTAGTCGGGGATGCCCGTATTCTCCATCTGCACCCGGAAAGAGTAGGTGCCATCGCCACGGATGGTCAGCTCAGCGATACCGCCCAGCGGCGTGCCAGGCGGCGTCACGATGGTTTGCGAATAGGACCGCTCTTCCGCCGCGTGTATGGCGTACTGGATCGCGTCCTTAAGGCTGAGCTTCGGGTCATCGAAATTAACGCGCTCAAACAGCTTTTTGGCGCTTTTCAGCGGTGGCTGCTTCGCATTGAGGCCGTCCTGCAAAGTGGGCACTTCACCGTCCTCCCGTTTGCTGCACTGGCACGCGCTACGCCGGCGCACTATGCCGTACTGTCTTCGAAACGGCTAGCTGGTCTCGCCCTCCATGGAAAAGGATGGCCGGCTCGGAGGCCGGCCATGACGAAGTGGCGAGTGCTCACGCTTCCCGGGCCAGCGCCTTGAAGGCGCGGACGGTGAGGGCGTCCGCCGGATCGTCGGCGGGCTCAGGCTGCGAGGACTGCTTGGCGATGACGATACCCGCGGCGCGGTCCACATAGATCCACTGGCCATGAATGCCGATGGCCATGAGCACGCCCCCCTTCGTCACATACCATTTGCTCCGGTAGCGCCCGCCGGGAATGAGGCCCTTCATGCTGCCCTTCGCCCAGGCTTCCGGATCGCCGTTCGCGGCGATGTCGTCGATCCATTCTCCTGGCACGACCTGGCGGCCACCCGCCATGCCGCGGCAGCGGACCATCTCGCCGATGCGCGCTATGTCGCGGAGCGTCATGCAGACGCCGCCGGCGGCACGCGCCGCGCCCAGCCGGTCGACCGTCACATAGGCGTCGGCCTCCGGTCGCATGGGTCTCCAGAGGAGGTCGGTCGCGAGGTCGGCATAGCGCCGCCCGCCCGCTCGCTCGATGATCCAGCCCAGCATGTCGGAGTTGGGCGAGACATAATGGAAGGCCTCGCCGTGCGGGCTGCCGTCGGGCGGGAGCGTGGATAGGAAGCTGTTGAGGTCGCAGGGCTCGCCCGTCGGCGGGTTCCAGTTGGTCGCCTCGCGGTAGCGCAGGAAGGTCGGGTCCGGCGCGAGGTAATTCTCCTCGAAGGCGACGCCGACCGTCATGTCCAGCACATGCCGGACGGTCGCGGCTCTATAGGCCGAGGCCTTCGCCTCGGGGACGTAGTGGGTCACCGGCGCGTCCGGGTCGAGCCGTCCCTGACCGACGAGCACGCCGGCGAGGAGCGCTGTCACCGACTTGCTCACCGAGAAGACGATATGCGGCGTCTC
The DNA here is from genome assembly GCA_050248375.1 of Hyphomicrobiales bacterium. Taxonomy (GTDB): domain Bacteria; phylum Pseudomonadota; class Alphaproteobacteria; order Rhizobiales; family Methyloligellaceae; genus JAYZVT01. The sequence continues at coordinate 2,075 of JBFWSL010000352.1, forward strand.
GGCATCGTGGCCGGCGTGATAGCTCTCGTGCAGGATGCGCCCGTGCTTCAGCACGATGAGCCCGTCGGTGAAGGTCTCGGCAGCCATCTCCGCGATGGAGAGGCTGCGGCCGTCAGGCGCCTGGAAGGCGAGGGCTTCGAGCGGCCGGATGTCGCGCTCGAGCCGCCATGCGGTGAGCGGTCCCCTGGCGATGCGGGCGCTCGGCACGATCTCCCGCACATGCCGGAAGGCCCAGCGGTTGAACGGCGCGGTGCGCCAGTTGGCAAGGGTGGGCTGGCTGGGGGCGGGCGTGATCGACGGCTGCATTGCCTTGGCTATCATGGCTGGCGGCAGGCTGCCAATCCGGCTCTGACAATGTCAGTCGCCACTATTCGTCACCCCGGCGAAAGCCGGGGTCCAATGGTGAGTTTCCTGCGAGTGGCAGCGCTTCAGGGGATTCCCTGAGTTCACAAACGAAGTGCAACACCTCTATGGGGAGGTGCTGCGATGGGAGGAAGC
>JBFWSL010000353.1:0-2514 GCA_050248375.1 Hyphomicrobiales bacterium
GTTTCACGGGAACCTGAGCCTCCGCCGTGCGTCTCCACATGACCTGCCGGCCTGCGCGGGTTCGGATCTCAACGCTAACCGGAAATGATGGCAATCGTGCCGATGCGATCCACGCCCCTGGCTTCCTATACCGCCAGATCGTCGATCAACTTCGCCCGTATCGCCGGCTTGCTGTCGGCGGCGTTCGGCGGCGCGGCGCAGTTGGGCTGGTATATGGAAGGGCCGCTGGTCGACCAGGGCCTGCAGTCGAGCATAATCACCCATCCGAACGTCGCCGCGGGCTTCATCGTCGCCGGCGTGGCCCTGTTCCTGCTGACCTTCCACCTGACGCGCCCCGTTTCGCGGATGCTCGGCCTGGTACTCATCGTCGGCGGCGGCATCGCCTTCAACGCCGACTTCGCCACCTGGTTCTCCGAGACATTCCGCTTCCTGCTGCCCGAGGCCCATGAAGGGATTATCGCCTGGGTGGGAGGCGCGATGGCGCCGGGCGCGGCGATCTCGTTCGTGCTGACGGGCGCGGTGCTGCTGCTGACCGCGCGCGACAGTTGGGTCTCCGTGGTCACGACGGAGGTGCTGCTCGCGGGCATCCTCGTCCTCGCCATCACCAGCGTGGTCGGCCACAGCTACGATCTTTCCTCCGACACCGGGCCCGTCCCGCTGGCGTCGATGCCGGCGCATGTGGCGGTGCTGCTGGCGCTGAACACCGCCGGCCTGTCCGCGGCCTGTCCCGACCGCGGCTTCGCCAAGGCGCTGACCGATTCTTCCGCCGGCGGCAGGATGATCCGCCGCCTGCTGCCCGGCATCATCGTCATCCCCATCCTGCTGGGCTGGCTCGTGCACCGCGGGCGCGTGGCCGAGCTCTACAGCACCGCGCTCGCCACCGCGATCCTGGCGGTCACCACCATCGTCGTCATGGGCGGCTTCTGCTGGGTGACCGCGGTGGCGCTGAGACGGTCCGACTGGGCGCGGGAGGAAGCGCTGGTGGAACTGCACGGCCAGCGCGAGAGGTTGCGCACCACCCTGGACAGCATCGCCGACGCAGTGATCGCGACGGACAACCACGGTCTCGTCGAGATGATGAACCCGGTGGCGGAGAAGCTCACCGGCTGGTCGGTGGACGATGCCCGCGGCAAGCCGGTCTCCGAGATCTTCCACACGGCCAATGCCATCGAGCCGAACTCGGCCGGCGCTGCCGCCCTGGCCAGCAGCGACCTCGATATCGCCATGGTGGAGAGCACCCTGACCCGGCGCGACGGCAACACCTGCCCCGTGGAATGCGTCAGCTCTCCGATCCTCAATGCCCGGGGCCGCGTGGCCGGAGCCGTGCTCATCTTCCGCGACATCTCCGAGCGCCGCCAGGCAGAGCAGCAGCAGCAGATGCTGGTGAGCGAGCTGAACCACCGCGTCCGCAACGTGCTGATGATCGTTCATTCGCTGGTGCAGGCGAGCGCGCAGAATGTCGATACCAAGAGCGCGGAGGAGATGGCCAAGGTGCTGGCTGATCGCCTCCAGTCCCTCAGCCGCGCCCATGAGCTGCTGCTCGAGACCCAGTGGAGCGGCGCCAGCCTGAAGAGCATGGTGGAGCGCGAGCTGGAGCCCTATCGCATAGGCGAGACCGGCAACATCACGATCAAGGGCAGCGACGTGCTGCTACCGCCCCAGTGCACGTCCGTGGTGGCCATGGCCTTGCACGAACTGGCCACCAACGCTGCGAAATACGGCGCGCTCTCCAGTCCCAAGGGCAAGCTGGATGTCCGCTGGTCGATGCGGGGATCGACCCTGACGGTAAAATGGAAGGAGTCCGGCCTGGAGGCCGGCACCATGGCCGCGGCGAAGGCGAATGCGGAGCCCCATGCGAAGCCCAGGGGCAGGGGAAAGGGCAAGCCCGGGTTCGGCATGCGTCTTATCGACAAGGGCATCCGCCACAATCTGGGAGGCGACGCCAAGCTCGAATTCCTGCCGGATGGTTTGTTTGTGACGCTTCAGATCCCTATCACCAAGCGGCCCGCCTCGCGGCCCGCCATGGGCGTGCGGCAGGTGCAGTAGCCGGGCGGACGGCCGGTTCCCGGCCAGGAACCCGTTTAAGTTCCCGGAAATTGTTATTTGCCATGATTCCGTCGATGTGATTCGGTTAGTCGCGGTCCGGGTTCGCATCCCGGTCCGGCCGCAGAAGCCGGGTCAGGTGGGAGCCCGGTAGAAAAAAAAGGAATCTCGGGTCTTGGGCATATTCGGGGGGCGGCTTCTCGCCGCCGGTCTGATCGCTGCGATCGGCGTGGGTTCCGCCGCAGCGGAAGACGCTTACAGACTTCTGTCTCTGGAAGGCAGCCTGCTGAAATGGGGCGCTCCGGCTACCGGAACGCCCGCGCAGGTGACCTATGCGCTCGTCGATCGTCCGGTGAGCTTCCGGGGCGCGCGCAATTGCGCCGCCATGAAGCCGCTGGAACCCGTCCTCCTGCGCAATCGCGTCGGCAAGGACAGATTCCTCGGCGAGCTGCGTGCGGCGTTCGATGCCTG